>CAIULK010000221.1 GCA_903899885.1 uncultured Rhodospirillaceae bacterium | reverse complement strand
CGATGACCGCCAAAATTCTCCGATTCTTGAAGGACGCTCAACCGGCCACCCCGTGCGTGGTGGTCGATCTCGACGTGATCGCCGACAACTATCGCCGTCTGTGCCACTGGCTGCCGGCGGCCAAGGTGTATTATGCCGTCAAGGCCAATCCGGCGCCGGAAATCGTCGCGATGCTGGCCAAGATGGGCTCGAATTTCGATGTCGCCAGCCGCCAGGAAATCGACCTGTGCCTGGGCGCCGGGGCCATGCCCGCCAATCTGTCGTTCGGCAACACCATCAAGAAGGCCTCCGACATCGCCTATGCCCATGCCAAGGGGGTCGGCCTGTTCGCCTTCGATTCCGAGGCCGAGCTCGACAAGCTGGCCAAGGCGGCGCCGGGCGCCAAGGTGTTCTGCCGCCTGCTGATGACCTGCGAAGGCGCCGAATGGCCGCTGTCGCGCAAGTTCGGCTGCGAAATCGACATGGCCCGCGATCTGTTGATCGCCGCCCGCGACCGTGGTCTCGAACCCTACGGCGCCTCGTTCCATGTCGGCAGCCAACAGACCGACCTGAAGCAGTGGGACATCGCGGTCGGCAAAACCGCCATGCTGTTCACCGCCCTTGAAAAGGTTGGCATCGAATTGAAGATGTTGAACCTCGGCGGCGGCTTCCCGGCCCGCTATCGCACCGATGTGCCCGGCGTCGATCGCTATGCCGACGCGATCATGACCGCGATGACCCATCATTTCGGCAATGCCCTGCCCGCGATGATCATCGAGCCCGGTCGCGGGCTGGTCGGCGATGCCGGGATCTTGGAATCCGAGGTCGTGCTGGTGTCGCGCAAGGGCTATGAGGACGAGGTGCGTTGGGTCTATCTCGACGTCGGTGTCTTCGGTGGTTTGGCCGAAACCATGGACGAGGCGATCAAGTACCGCATCGAAACCGATCGCGACGGCGGGCAAACCGGTCCGGTGGTGCTGGCCGGTCCGACCTGCGATTCCGCCGATATCTTGTACGAAAAGGCCGGCTATCGCCTGCCGGTCGATCTTCAGGTCGGCGACAAGGTTCGCATTCAGGCGGCGGGCGCTTATACCGCCAGCTACTCGGCGGTCAACTTCAACGGCTTCGAGCCGCTTAAGACGATCTGCATCTGATACGGCTCGGCAGAATCTTCCGTTAGGGAAGATTCTGCCCCGTTATTTTCCGATAACATATTGATTTCCCTCTGTTTAAACGTTGGCACGTTCCCTGCATTGATGCGGGCGTGACCTAGGTTTCGGAACGGAGGGTGTCATGGTCTGGGGTGCATTCACCAACGCCAGTTCGGCGATGATGGCGATGAGCTACGACTTGGGCACCATCAGCCAGAACGTCGCCAACGTTAACACCACCGGCTACAAGGATACGGAAACGCTGTTCCGTACCCAGCTTTCGGAAACCCTGGCCTCGCCGTCCAGCGACGGTACGTCCAGAAGCGGGATGGGAACCTCGATCTTCGGGGTCGGGGCGGTCAGCCGAACCGACATCACGAACCAGGGCGTGATCACGCCGACCAGCAACGCCAACGATCTGGCGATCGACGGCAACGGATTCTTCGTGGTCGCGCAGCCCGATTTCACCACCGGCGGCGCTCCAGCCACGGTTTCGATATCGGATCCCAGTAAGGTGTCCTATACCCGCGCGGGCGATTTCAGCCAAGTGGCCGGGGCGGGCGGCCAGGGCTATTACGTCACGCAGACCGGGCAGTACGTGTTGGGCTGGATGGCCGATTCCACTGGGACGATTACTCCCGGCGGTGCCTTGACCCCGGTCTATACCATGCCCACCACCGTCATGGCGCCGGTGCCGACCACCACCGCGTCGATCCTGGCCAACATTCCGTCCGACGTCACGCCGACCCCAAGCAACCCGACCGGCACATCGACCGTTGCCGATGGCAACGGCGCCAACCAGACGATGACCATGACCTGGACCCGGACCGGCGGCGATACCTGGACCGTCACTCCCTCGGTCGATCCCAGCGTGGGCAGTGTGACCAGCGGCGCGATTTCGGTGACCTTGGATTCGAACGGCAACATCGTTTCGCCGACCACGCCCGGGGCGCAAGCGGTCAGCGTGGCCTGGGGGGCCGCCAACGGCAACAGCACCACCACGCCGACCATCAACCTTAGTGCCAGCAAGCCGACCCTGAATTTTCAGACGATGTCGCTGAATATCTATGATGCGCCGGTTCAGCCGGCGGCGCCGGCCGCCCAGCTGCCGGAAGAGCATTCCTTGCAACTAGAGTTCGAATGCTCGGGCACCGATCAATGGTATCTTCATTTCAACAGCAGTGAAGTCGGGGCGACGGTCAATACGGCGTCGATACCGGTAACCTTCAACGCCGATGGCACGTTGGCGACACCGGCCACGGCAACCCCGGTTTCGGTGACCTGGGCGGACGGACAGACATCGAACGTTTCCCTGGATCTAACGAAATTGACCCAGCTGGCGGGGACCCAGATTCAGATCAACAGCATCACTCAGAACGGTGCCGCCTCGGGCACGATCGTCAGCCAGCAGTTCAATTCGGTTGGCCAGATGGTGGGGTCGTTCAGCAACGGCCAGTCGCGCGTGCTGTTTCAGTTGCCGGTCGCCACCTTTGTCAGCGAAAACAGCTTGGCGCCGATCAGCGGCACCTTGTTTCAGCAGACCCAGGCATCCGGCCCCCCGACCATTCAAACGATCGATCAGGTCGGGGCCAATACGATCGGCGGGTCGGTGACCTCGGGAACGTCGATGTTCGTGCCCAGCGCGTTGGAAACCTCGACCGCCGATGTCGGAACCGAATTCACCCGGATGATCATCGCGCAAAAAGCCTATTCGACCAATTCCGCGGTCTTCAAGGTGACGGACGAGATGCTAACCACCGTCCGCGACCTTCAGACGTAATTTATGCCCCTCGCCCGCGTGCGGGAGAGGGGCTTTTCTGTTACTGCGACAGCTTGCCGCCCTTGCGGGTGATGTCGAACAACTGCTTCAGCACGTCGCGTTCCAGCGCGCTGGCGATCACCCGGTCACCGATGACGAAGGACGGCGTGCCGCCGATGTCCAGGGCGCGGGCCAGTTGACGGTTGCGCTCGATCTGCTTTTCGATCGCGGGGTCGGCGGCATCCTTTTTGGCCTGCTCGACATTCAGACCGGCTTCACCAGCCAGACGCCAGATCGCCTTTTCATCCAGGCGGCCGCGGAACTTCATGAAGGCGCGATGCACGTCGTCATACTTGCCCTGCTTGCGGGCGGCCAAGGCGACATGGGCGGCGATGCCCGATTCCGGGCTCAGAATCGGATATTCCTTGAAAACGGCCTTGACATGGCCATCGGCGCGAACCGAATCCATCAGCGCGTCATAGGTCTGTTTGCAGAACCCGCAATTATAATCGAAGAATTCGACAATCGTCACGTCGCCCTTGGGATTGCCGGAAACCGGATCCTCGGCGCCGTTGAGCAATTCGTCCTTATAGGCCTCGATCGATTTCTTGGCGTCGCTTTCGGCATCCTGGCGCATTTTCTCGCGCAGGGCTTCGATCGCCTGAGTAATCGCTTCGGGATGTTCCATCAGATAGTCGCGGACGATCTTGCGGACTGCCTCGGCCTGCTTCGGCGAGAAGGTTTGATCCTCCTGAGCGCGAACCGGTTGGGCGAACAAGGTGGCGGCGACGAGCAAGGCTGCGGCGAGGGACCGGGCGAACATGGAGACTCCCTGGACAAAAAAGGTTGCGCATTGTGGCGCAGGTCGCCCCGCCCGGCAAGCCGTCATCACGCATGCAAGGCGGGGCGGGGAGATCAGCCGCCGTTGAGGCGGCGGCCAAGCGCCCGGACGGGCGCGCTTAGGCAGAGGGACAAAACAAAGGGGTTACCTTTTGTTCATTGGCACGAACGGGCGGCGCGGCGCGCCGATATACAGCTGACGCGGACGGCCGATCTTCTGGTCGTGGTCGGTCAGCATCTCGCCCCACTGGGCGACCCAGCCCACCGTGCGGGCCAGCGCGAACAGCGAGGTGAACATCGAGGTCGGAATCCCCAAGGCCTGGAAGATGATGCCGGAATAGAAATCGACGTTCGGATACAGGTTGCGCTCGACGAAATAGGGGTCCTCCAGCGCGATCTTTTCCAATTCCAGGGCCAGTTGCAGCAGGGGCTCGTCGTGCTTGCCCAGTTCGTTCAGCACCTCGTGGCAGGTGCGCTGCATGATCTTGGCGCGCGGGTCGTAGTTCTTGTAAACCCGGTGGCCAAAGCCCATCAGGCGGAACGGGTCGTTCTTGTCCTTGGCGCGGGCGATGAATTCGCCGATGCGGTCCTTGCTGCCGATTTCGGCCAGCATGTGCAGCACGGCCTCGTTGGCGCCGCCATGCGCGGGTCCCCACAACGAGGCGATGCCCGCCGCGATGCAGGCGAACGGGTTCGCACCCGACGACCCGGCCAAACGCACGGTCGAGGTCGAGGCGTTCTGTTCGTGGTCGGCATGCAGGATCAAGATGCGGTCCATCGCACGCGCGACCACCGGGTTGACGGTGTATTCCTCGCACGGGGTGGCGAACATCATGTGCAGGAAGTTTTCGGAATAGGACAGCGCATTGCGCGGATACATGAAGGGCTCGCCGCGCGAGTACTTATAGGTCCAAGCCACGATGGTCGGCATCTTGGCGATCAGGCGGTGGCTGGCGATCAAACGCTGGTGCGGGTCATGGATATCGATCGAGTCGTGATAGAAGGCGGCCATCGCGCCGACCACGCCGCACATCACCGCCATCGGGTGCGAATCGCGCCGGAAACCGCGAAAGAACGAGGCGATCTGCTCGTTGAGCATGGTGTGATAGGTGATGTCCTTGACGAAGCCCTTCTTCTGGGCCGCATCGGGCAATTCGCCGTGCAAGATCAGATAGGCGGTTTCCATGAAGTCGGCGTGTTCGGCCAGATCCTCGATGGCGTAGCCGCGGTGCAGCAGCACCCCCTCGTCGCCGTCGATATAGGTGATCGCCGAGCGGCACGACCCGGTCGAGGTGAAGCCGGGGTCATAGGTGAAGATCCCCATCCCCGCGTACAGGGCGCGGATATCGGCGACCTTGGGGCCGACCGAACCCGAAAGCAGGGGGAGCGACACGCTCTTGCCCGTTTGGTTGTCGGTCAGCGTCACGGTTTCAGCGGACTTCGTCATCGGGGCACGTCCTTCAGCTGGAGAGAACATCGTCGATCCGTCCCAAGGCCTCGTCGCGCCCCAGGATTTCCATGACATCGAATACCGGCGGCGACACGGTGGACCCGGTCAGCGCGGCGCGCAGCGGCTGGGCGACCTTGCCCAGCTTCAGGCCGCTGGCCTCGGCATGCAGGCGGGCGGCTTCTTCCAAATCGGCGCGAGTCCATTCGGCGACCGCCGCCAGTTTGGCGCGGAAGGCGGCCAGATCGGCGCGGCCGCCGTCGTCGAGCAGCTTTTTCGCCTTGTCGTCTTGCGTCAACGGGCGGGCGGCGAGGTAAAAGCCAGCCGAATCCGCCAGATCAAGCAAGGTCTTCGCGCGTTCCTTCAAGCCCGCCATCCCGGCGGTCAGCCGGGCGCGGCCCAGTGCGTCGGCCTCCGGCGCGATCAGATCGACCAGCCGGGCATCGTCGGCTTCGCGCAGATAGTGGCCGTTCAAGGCGGTCAGTTTGGTCATGTCGAAGCGGGCGGGCGAGCGCCCGACATGCTCGAGGTCGAACCACTGGCAGGCTTGTTCGGTGGAAATGATCTCGTCGTCGCCGTGGCTCCAACCCAGGCGCAGCAGGTAGTTGCGCATCGCTTCGGGCAGCAGGCCCATGTCGCGGTAGGCCTCGACGCCAAGGGCGCCGTGCCGTTTCGACAATTTGGCGCCGTCGGGACCGTGAATCAGCGGGATATGACCAAAGCGCGGCGGCTGCCAGCCCATGGCGGAATAGATCTGGATCTGGCGGAAGGTGTTGGTCAAATGATCGTCGCCCCGGATCACATGGGTGATGCCCATGTCGTGGTCGTCGACGACCACCGATAGCATGTAGGTTGGGGTTCCGTCGCCGCGAAGCAAGACCATGTCGTCGAGTTGGCTGTTGCCGACCTTGACTTCGCCCTGCACCAGATCCTCGACCACGGTGTCGCCTTCCTGCGGCGCCTTCAGGCGGATCACCGGCAAGCGGCCGGCGGGCGCCTCGTCCGGGTCGCGGTCGCGCCAGACGCCGGGATAGCGCATCGGCTGGCCCTTGGCCTTTTGCTCCTCGCGGATCGCCGTCAGTTCGTCCGGGCTGCACCAGCAATGATAGGCCTTGCCCTCGGCCAGCAATTGGCGGGCGACTTCGGCGTGGCGCGCGGCGCGGGCGAACTGCATCACCGGCTCGCCCTCCCAATCCAGCCCCAGCCAGGTCAGCCCCTCGAAGATCTTGGTCACCGCGTCGTCGGTCGAGCGGGCGCGGTCGGTATCCTCGATGCGCAGGTGGAACACCCCCCCGTGACGGCGCGCGAACAGCCAATTGAACAACGCCGTGCGGGCGCCGCCGATATGCAGGTAGCCGGTGGGGGACGGGGCGAAGCGGGTAACGACGGTCATTCGGGATTCCATTTCGGGTTGGACGTCTGGCTCTGTACCATATTTCCAACCCGGCTGTATCGCTGGGAGGATATACCAGCCCGTAAGGATGGGGGCAATCCTGTACGAATGGCTAGGTCACATTGGCGCTCTGTTTTCGGCGGAACGGGATCGTTGGCCGTTATGGGCGCCCGTGTGCGTGGGGTTCGGGGTTGGCCTGTATTTCGCGCTGGGGGCCGAGCCGTGGGTTTGGACCGCGCCCGCGCTGTTGGCGGTGTTGCTGGTCGGCGCCTGGGGGGGGCGTGGGCAGGTGTTGGTCTGGCTGCCGCTGATCGGGCTGGCGCTGGCCGCCTTGGGTTTTTGCGCCGCCCAGCACCGGGCGATCACGGCGGCGGCGCCGGTTCTGGAACGTCCCAGCGGGCGGGTGACGGTGACTGGCTGGGTGGCCGAGGTCGAGCCCGCCCCCGATGGCGGGGCGCGCGTCACCCTGACCGGGGTCGAGGGCGTGGCGCCCACCAAAATCCGGGTGCGCTTCAAGAAATCCCAGCCGCCCGCCCAAGTGGGGACCCGTGTGACCCTGCCTGTGGTTCTGATTCCGCCGCCCGGTGCGTCGATGCCCGGCGCGTTGGATTTCCGCCTGAAGGCGTGGTTCCTGGGCCTGGGCGCGGTGGGCACCGCCTTGGGTCCGGCCGAGATCGTCGAGGACGCCCCCGATCCGTCCGGCCTGTTCTGGTCGGCCTTGCGTCAAACGGTGGCCCAGCGGGTGCGCGCCGTGTTGCCGGGACCGGAGGGCGGCGAGGCGGTGGCAATTCTGACCGGCAACAGTTCCAGCGTGCCGCCCGAAATTCTGTCCGATTTCCGCGATTCCGGTTTGGCCCATATCCTGGTGATCGCCGGTCTGCATATGGGGCTGGCCTCGGGCTTCGTGTTTCTGGTGGTGCGCGGCGGGCTGGCCTTGATCCCGCGCATCGCCCTGGCGTGGCCGATCAAGAAATGGGCGGCGCTGGCCGCCTTGGGGGTGACCGGGTTCTATCTGCTGCTGGCCGGGATGCCGTTGCCCGCGACGCGGGCCTTCGTGATGGCAGCCTTGGTGCTGGCGGCGGTGATGATGGATCGGCAAGTGCAACCGATGCGCCTTTTGGCCTTCGCCGCCTTGGTGATCCTGCTGACCCGCCCCGATCAATTGGCCGGTCCCAGCTTTCAGATGTCGTTCGCGGCGGTCGCCACGCTGATCGCCACCTATGAGGTGTTGGGGCCTTGGCTGGCCGGGATGCGCCGCTCGCACGGCGGGCCGTTGGCTTGGATCCTGCATCATGTCGGCGGCCTGGCGCTGACCAGTTTCGCGGCGGGCACCGCGACCACCGCGTTCGGGATGTATCATTTCGGGCGGGTGGCGGTGTGGCAGGTGGCGGCCAATCTGGTGGCGGTGCCGGTCACCGGGGTGATGGTGATGCCGTTCGCGGTGCTGACCCTGCTTTTGATGCCGTTCGGGGCCGAGGCCTTGGCGCTGGTCCCCCTGGGCTGGGGATTATCGGTGGTGACCTGGATCGGGCATGGGGTGGCCGGATGGCCGGGTTCGCACGTCGCGGTGGCGGTCATGCCGCCGTGGGGCCTGCTGGCGATTTCGCTGGGCGGGTTGTGGCTGTGCCTGTGGCGGCGGCGCTGGCGGCTGTGGGGCTTGGCCGGGCTGGTGATCGGGTTCGGGTCCTTGGCCTTGGCGCGTCCGCCGGATCTGCTGGTCGATCCGCACGCGGCGGCGTTCGGGGTGCGGATGGCCGATGGCTCGCTGTTGATCTCGAAGGGCGGGCGCATGCAGCGCGACGTGTGGGGCCGCCGGGCCGGTCCCGCCTCGGCCGAGCGCTGGCCGAAATCCGGCCGCAGCCTGGATGGCCGCTTGTCGTGCGACGTTGGCGGCTGCCTCTACCGCCTGGGCGGCCGGGTGGCGGCGCTGGTCACCGACGAGGATCAGCTCGACGCCGCCTGCCACGGGGCCGACGTGGTGATCGCCGCCGTGCCGGTGCGAAGCGCATGCCGGGGCGCGGTGGCGGTGATCGACCGCTTCGACGTTTGGCGCCGGGGCGCCCACGCGGTATGGCTGGCGCCGGGCGGGGTCCGGGTGGAAAGCGCCGCCGACTGGTCGGGCGATCGTTTGTGGTCGCCCGCGCCACGCCCGCGCTTCGTGCGGGTCGAGGAGGAGGGGGGCGACGACCAGGAACCCTAAGCCGTTCGTTGACACGGCCGCAAACCCCCACATAATCCCGCCGAGGCATCCTTCGAATGGGTTCACGCGCCATGATGATGAGGCAAGACCGGTTTCTCGACGGCAAGACGGTTCTGTTTGCCTATGAGCACAAGCTGACCCACGACCTGCTGATCTCGACCCTGAAACAAAGCGGTGCCGGCACCACCTACAGCGGAACGCCCGCCGACATGCTGGCCCGCCTCAAGGATTTCAAGCCCGATATCATCATTTGCGAATACGCGATGGAGCCGGTCAACGGCGGCGCCTTCGTTCGGTTCATCCGCCAGAAGATGGCGATTACCGTTCCCGTCGTGATGCTGATCAACACGGGCGACCGCGAAGCACAGGCGCAAGCGCGCTTGCTGGATATCGAACAAACCTTGACGATCCCGTTTGCCACCAACGACGTTCTGACGGCCTTGAAAAAAGTGTCCGGCGGCGGAAAGCCGGTGGTCCGGCGCGAGTTGAATTTCGGGGGGTGAAGCGAAGTGATTTCCTTTTAAATCACGTCGCTTAAGCGGCCATTGCGGTCGCGGCCAAGCAAACCGAAGGTTTGCGCCCGGCGAGGGGCAAACAAATCAATCACCCCGCCCCGATGTCGCTCAGGAACGTCCGCACTGCCTTTTCCAAACGCTCCCGGTCGCTGTCCAGGCTGCGCGAGGCGGCCATCACGCCGATGGCGACGCGCCGGGTCGCCGAGGCCGATTCGGTGACGTCGTTGATGGCGCCCGCGACGTCGCGTACCCCGGCGGCGGCTTGGTCGGCGTTGGCCGCGATGTCGCGGGTGGCGGCTTCTTGTTCCACCACCCGGCCCGCGATGGTGGTGGCCATTTCGTCGATGCCGGTGATGGTGGCGCCGATCCGTTCGACCACCTCGGCCGCGCCGCGCGTGCTGTCTTGCACGCCGTTGATCTGACCGACGATTTCGTCGGTGGCCTTGGCGGTTTGGTTGGACAGGTTCTTGACCTCGCCCGCCACCACGGCGAAGCCCTTGCCGGCTTCCCCGGCGCGGGCCGCCTCGATCGTCGCGTTCAAGGCCAGCAGGTTGGTTTGGCTGGCGATGTTGTTGATCAGCCCCACCACCTCGCCGATTTTGTCGGTCTGCGCCGACAGCCCGCCGAGGCGGCTGTTGGCGTCGCGGGCTTCGCCGACGGCGGTCCGCGCGATCGCCGACGAGCGCTCCATCCGGCCGCCGATCTCGCGGATCGATTCCGTGAGGTGCCGTCCCGCCTCGGCGACGATTTCGATGCTGGCGGCGACCTGCTGGCTGGCGCTGGCGACATTGGTGCTTTGGCGCTCGGTCTGTTCGGCGTTGACCGCCAGCGTGTTGGCCGATTCGTCGAGATCGACCATCGCTTCGCGGATATGGGACAGCAGTTCGGTGATCTCGGCCTCGAAATTACGTGCCCCAAGGGCAACCTGGCGGGCGTGCTCTTCCTTGGCGTCGGCCTCAAGGCGGCGTGCTTCCTCGTGGACCCGGCGCTGCTGGGCGTTGTCGCGGAAGATTTCCAGGGCCTGCGCCATCTCGGCCACTTCGTCGTGATGGGCGCTGTAGGGCACGGCGACCTCGATGTCGCCCTCGGCCAAACGGCCGAGCAGGGTGGTCATGCCGCCGAACCGGTTCATGCCGTGGCGCAGGGTTCGAAATCCAAAAATGACCACCAGAACGCTGATCGACAAGGTGACCAGCGAGATTGCGTTCAGGAGGTCCAGGGAATTGGCGGCCGCCTGGGCGGACGATGCGCTGTCGTCGGCGGTCTTGGATGATAGTTCGGTGACCTTGCGGGTCAACTCCTCCAGCGACTTGGCCATCGCGTCGGCTTTTTCGTCGAATTCGGGCATCACCTTGTTGCCGGTCTCCGGCCCGCCCGCGATGTAGGCTTGCGCCAATTTCTTGCCGGTGGCGAAATAATCGGGGAAGGCGGCGCGCATCGAATCCAGCGGGGCGGCGATATCGCCGGCGCCCAATTGGCGGGCGAGTTCGACCGCGCGCGTCGAATCGGCGTCAAACTTGGCGGCATAGCCGGTGGCTTCCTTGATGCCGTCGTCCAAGCCGTCCCACGCCCGGGTCGCCGAAATGTCGGACAGGAACTGTTGGACCTGCACCACGTCGTAGCGGGTGTCTTGCATCGCCAGCAGCAACGGAATCGCGTGCGAGCGAACCGATCCGCATTGCTGGGCGGCGGTGCGCAAGGTCTGGCCGACGATCCGCAACGACAGCCCGCCGCCCGCGCCGATCAGAATCAGCAGACACGCCAAGCCGCCAAAGGCGACCGAAAGTTTCCCCCGGATGGTCATATGCGGTCCCCAACGCCTATTAGAGGCAATAAAATGCCGCTTTCGCCTCTTCCCCGAGAGAAAGAGTAGCGAGCAAAGTTAGCGGTTGTCCAGGGGGAAGCCGGTTCAGAACCGCGCCAGCGTCAGGCCGTCCATGTCGATATCGGGGCGGCGGCCTTGGATCAGGTCGGCGAGGATGCGGCCCGAGCCGCAGGCCATCGTCCAACCCAGCGTGCCGTGGCCGGTGTTCAGCCACAGATTCTCGAACGGTGTCGCGCCAAGCACCGGAACGCTGTCCGGCGTTACCGGGCGCAGGCCCGCCCAGGGCTCGGCGCGGGTGAAATCACCGGCTGTCGGGAACAAGGCCTGGGCGTGGGTCAGCAGCAGCCGCCAGCGGTCGCTGTCGAGCTGGGGGTTCCATCCGGTCATTTCGGCGGTTCCGGCGGCCCGTAGGCGGTTGCCCAGGCGGGAATAAACCATCTTGTGTTCGTCGTCGGTGATCGACACGCTGGGGGTGCTGCTTCCGTCTCCGACCGGAACGGTGATCGAATAGCCCTTGGCCGGGATTACCGGCAGTCTTAGGCCCAAGGGGCGCAGCAGCAGCGGCGAATAGCTGCCCATCGCGACCACCACGGCATCGGCCGGGATAAGGCCGCCCGGGGTGGCGACGGCGGTGATCCGGCGGCCGTCCCGGATCAAGGCGGTGACCGTGGTGTCGTAATCGAAGCGAACCCCCAGGCCCGCCGCCCGTTCGGCCAGGGCGGCGGTGAAGCGGTGCGCGTCGCCGCTTTCGTCGCCGGGGGTGAAGATGCCGCCCGCCAGCTGGCCCGCGGCGTCGGCCAAGGCCGGTTCGATCGCCACGCACTCGGCCGGGATTTTCTCCAAACGCGCCAAGCCATGGGCGCGCATCAAGGCCCCGGCATTCCGGGCACAGGCGAATTCGGCCGGATCGCGGTAGACATGCAGAATGCCCAGGCGTTTTTGGTCGTACTCCAGCCCCAAGCGGTCGCGCAGTTCTTGCAGGCAGTGGCGGGAATACAGGGCGACGCGCAGCGTGCGCTCCAGGTTGACCCTGGCCCTTCCGGCCGGGCAATTGGCCAGGAATCGAATTCCCCAGGCCCACAAGGCGGGGTCCCAGCGATTCCAGCGGAAGACCAGCGGCGCATCGTCGCGGCCCATCCAGGCCAGCATTTTCGGCAATACCGAGGGGTTGGCCCAGGGTTCGGCGTGGCACGGCGAAATCTGACCGCCGTTGGCGAAGCTGGTTTCCAGCCCCGGTCCCTTGTTCCGCTCGATCACCCGGACCTCGATCCCGGCCTCGGCAAGATACCAAGCCGTGGCGGTGCCCACCACCCCGGCGCCGAGAACGATCACCCGCACGGACTTCCTCCCGATTTTTGTCTCATCCATGATAGCCTCAAACCGAGGACAATGACGAGGCCCCGATGGACGAACTGCTGACCGTTGAACAAATGGGACGCGCCGACCGGCTGGCAAGTCTTTCCGGCGTCGCGGGACTGAATTTGATGGAAGCCGCCGGCTGGGCGGTGGCCCGCGAGGTCTGGCGCCGTTTCCCCAAGGGCCGGGTAAGCGTGCTGTGCGGTCCGGGCAACAATGGCGGCGACGGCTTTGTCTGTGCCCGCCATCTGGCGGCGCGGGGCTTCGCGGTCCGGTTGGCCCTGCTGGGCGAGGTAAAGGCCTTGAAGGGCGACGCGGCGGTGATGGCCGGACGGTGGAGCGGGGGCGTGCGGCCGATGGATACGGCGATCCTTGAGCGCGCCGATCTGGTGGTCGATGCGCTGTTCGGCGCCGGTCTGTCCCGCCCGATCGACGGTCTCGCCAAGACGATGATCGAGGCGGTCATCGCGCGCAAGATTCCGGTGGTCGCGGTCGATGTGCCCTCGGGCGTCGATGGCGATACCGGATCGGTCCTGGGGACGGCGGCCGATGCGGTCGCCACCGTCACTTTTTTCCGCAAGAAGCCGGGGCATCTTTTGTATCCGGGCCGGGCCAAATGCGGCGCGGTCCGTGTCGCCGATATCGGAATTCCGCCCGGCGTTCTGGCCGAGATCCGGCCGCAAGCCCGCCAGAACGGACCGGCGGTTCCGCCGGTTCCGGCGGTGGCCGCCCACAAATACACGCGCGGTCATCTGTTGATCGCGGGCGGCGGGATCATGACCGGTGCCGCCCGGTTGGCGGCGCGGGCGGCGCGGCGGATCGGGGCGGGGCTTGCGACCATCGCGGCGCCGGCCGAGGCGCTGGCGATCTATCGCGCCGGGGATCCCGGGGTGATCGTGCAAGACCGTGCGCTGTGGGCCGAGTTGCTGGCCGATTCCCGCCGAAACGCGGTCTTGGTCGGGCCCGGATGCGGATCCGAGGCGGCCGGTCTGGCACGCGCGGCGCTGGCCGCCGGACGGCCGTGCGTTCTGGATGCCGATGCCTTGACCCCGGCCCTTCCCCCGCTTTCGGAGATGGTTCTGCTGACCCCGCATGACGGCGAGTTCGCCCGCCTGTTCGGCGCGGTTCCGGGCAGCCGGTTGGACCGCGCGCGAATCGGGGCGCGGCGTTCGGGCGCGGTGGTGCTGCTGAAGGGGGCCGACACGGTGATCGCCCATCCCGATGGGCGCGCGGTGATCAATGTTGACGCGCCGCCCTGGCTGGCCACCGCCGGGTCCGGCGATGTCTTGGCCGGAATGGCCGCCGGTTTGATGGCGCAAGGAATGTCCGCCTTCGATGCCGGATGCGCCGCCGCCGCGCGCCACGGCGAGATCGCGCGCCGGATCGGACCCGGCCTGATCGCCGAGGACCTATGCTAACGGGTGCGATACGAAGGTATGCTTATGGTTTTGCTTGATTCCGGGTGGGCCACGCTCATAATCGCGGGTGGGGTTATGGGCGCTGTTTTCGGCGTTGTTGGGAGGGTTTCTTGCGGGATGGCGCGCTGGGGCGGTTCCTTGAACGGAACGCGCCCGGACTGGAGAATGCCGACCTAACGTTCGCCGCCGAGGATTTGGCCGGGATCGTCCGCGATCTGCTGCCGGACTCGGCCGATCTGGCCGAGGCGATGGCCGCCTTGTGGCGCGCGGTGGCCCAAGGCGACACCAGCCCCGACGGGGCTGCGGTTGCCGCGCTGGCCTTGGCGGCCGACATGAAGCCGTGCGATATCGTCGCCGTCAATTTCCACATGGTGCGCTGGTTCTTGGACCAGGAGCGAAGCCTTGCCGCCTGCCGGACCGCCAGTTGGGTTGGCGGGGTGGCGTCGTCCGCCGCCATTCAGCGGATGGGCTGTGGCATGATGTCGCAAACCCTGTCGGCGGTGATCGGCGACGCCCGCCAAACCGAAGAGGAATCGAGCACCGCCTCGGGATCGGCCTCGATGGTGGTGATGAATGTGCGGATGGTGTCGGGGATGATGGGCGAGATCATCCGGGGCATGCGCGAATTGGACGGCCGCGTTCACGAGGCCGAGGGGCAAGCCGACAAGGCGGTCAGCGAATCGGAACGGACCGGTGATTATATCGCTCAATTGGCCGATGCGGTTTCCGAGATCGCCTCGACCGCGCAATTGATCAAGGGGATCGCCAGCCAAACCAACCTGCTGGCCCTGAACGCCACGATCGAGGCGGCGCGCGCGGGCGACGCGGGCAAAGGCTTCGCGGTGGTGGCGGGCGAGGTCAAGAAT
>CAIULK010000220.1 GCA_903899885.1 uncultured Rhodospirillaceae bacterium | reverse complement strand
CGTGATAGCGCTGAAAGGCTGCCCGCGCCTCGTCACGCCGCCCCTCGGCAAGGAACGCATCGCCCAGACGGCTTTCCGCTACGGCCAAATTCCGCCGGTAATCCGGGTTGTTCGGGTCCGCCGCCGTAAGGTCCAAGAAGATCGCGTGATAGCGTTGAAAGGCTGCCCGCGCCTCGTCACGCCGCCCCTCCGCAAGGAATATTTCGCCCAGACGGCTTTCCGCTACGGCCAAATTCCACCGGTAATCCGGGTTGTTCGGTTCCGCCGCCGTAAGGTCCAGGAAGATCGCGTGATGGCGCTGAAAGGCTGCCCGCGCCTCGTCACGCCGCCCCTCGGCAAGGAACGCATCGCCCAGACGGCTTTCCGCTACGGCCAAATTCCGCCGGCAATCCGGGTTGTTCGGGTCCGCCGCCGTAAGGTCCAAGAAGATCGCGTGATGGCGTTGAAAGGCTGCGCGCGCCTCGTCACGCCGCCCCTCGGCAAGGAACAGGTCGCCCAGGCGGCATTGGGTAACGGCGAAGTCGCGATTGGCGGTCGGGAGACGCGGATGCTTGGCCCGAAGAAGGCCGTAATAGTTTAGTGCTCGCTCGAATGCCGCCCGCGCCTCCCTGCGGTTGCCGTTCTTGTCGTGCTTATCGCCCTCGGCAAAGGCCGCGAAGGCAAGGGCACGCAAATCATTGTCCGTCCGCTTGGCCTCGGGAACGGCGTTTTCCATTTTTTCGATGGTTTCACGATCCTTGTCCGACAGCTCATTGGCGGCCTTTTCGGGGGACAGGTTTTTCATGCGTGCGACGATCTCGCCGATTTCCCCCTCCCTTGCCGCTGCGGTATCGTTGAACCGCTCGACGCGGGCCGTCAGCTTCGTTTCAAGGTCATCGAAGTGCGTCTCGTATTCCAAGCGGAGGCTGGCGATATGCTCGCCCAGGGTCGTATCGGCTTTAAGGCGCAGTTCCGCCTTGACGGCCTCCAGCTCCTGCCGCGCCTGTTTTTTTGCATCAATCACCGTCCGATAACCCAAGGCGATGAGAATGGCGATAAAAACACCGGCACCGGTAATTAGCTTATTCTGGTAATCGCGGAAATCGTCGATTCGTCTGTCCAATACATCTCTGACGGTTCCCGCCTCCTCCTTCGCCGCCTTGTCCATGTCGGTACGGGCGGATTTGGCAGCATCTTCCAGAAACTGCACCCGCTTGTTCAAAAACAGAATCTCCGCCTTGTCCTCGGGGGTCGCGGCGACTGCGGGGAACACGGCGAACACGATAAAAAGTGCGAGAAACCGACGCATGGCATTTGCCTGAAATGGACGTTCGCCAAAAGGATATCATCCACCAACGATAGTTACGATTGTGATGTTCCATCCTTACGGCGCATCACACAGCAGGGCTGCCTTCCGTCGATGTGTACCGCGCTTGATCCCCGGGTGGGACCGCACTATGATGCTGTCATGAGGATTATCTCGGTCGGCACCCTGAAAGCCTTTTGGGAACAGCCCGCCCACCGCGATGCCGAGCAGGCGTTGCGAACCTGGGTCCGGGTGACAAAAGCGGCGCAGTGGACCGATCCGCCCTCGGTCAAGCGCACCTTCAACGCCGCCGATATTTTGAAGGATGGCCGGGTGGTGTTCGATATCGGCGGCAATAAATACCGGCTGGTAACCTGGATCAATTACGCCTTTGCCACCGTTTATGTTCGCTTCATCGGAACGCACGGCCACTACGACACCATCAACGCGGACAAGGTTTAAGCCATGACCATTTCCCGCCCCATCCGCACAGACGACGAGCACGCCAGCGCCCTGGCCGAGATCGACACCCTGATGCATGCCGCCCCCGGCACGCCGGAGGGCAGCCGGCTTGATCTGCTGGTCACCCTGGTCGAACTGTACGAATCCACCCGCTGGCCGATCGAGGCCCCCGATCCGATCGAAGCGATCCGTTTCATGATGGAGCAAAAAGGCCTCACTCGCCGCGATCTGGAGCCGGCGATCGGGGCGCGCAACCGGGTGGCGGAGGTAATGAACCGCAAGCGGCCGTTGACCTTGCCGATGATCCGCCGCCTCGGCCCGTTGCTTGATCTTCCCGCCGATATCCTGGTACAGGCCTACGACACGCACCAAGCGGCCTAATCACGGTGCCCGGCGGACGTGGTTGTACAAAATCATGACCTCGGTATGTCCGCCGCTGACGCGATGAAAGAGGGTTCCCGAAACCTCGACACGGCTGCCGAGCAGATGGCGGTCAAAATGGTGCCGGTCATCGGGCACGAGCTGAAACGCCTTTATGGCATCGACCTCGTCGTCGAACGAATCCGTCCCGCCGGATACGCAGACCGGCCGGTCCAAGGTTAAGAGCCCGTATTCCTCCTTCCGATCGCGCTTGGGGTCTTCGCCAAAGCCGGGAGGGCCATGGCCGTGCGCCATCGTCAGAACACCCACCAAGGTTACCTCGGCCGGTTCGTAGGCAAGGCAGTCGGCCCGTGCGGACCGCCCGGCCAGAATCACGAGAGCGGCGATCGCCAACAGCTGTCGGACCATGCCGTTTTACTCCCCCGTCTTCCGTCGCCGCAGCTTGTCCCAGTAGTCCAGCCGTTTGCGCACCTCGCGTTCAAAGCCGCGTTCCGGCGGGTCATAAAAATTCCGCCGCGCCATGCCGTCGGGGAAATAATTCTGGCCCGAGAAGCCGTCGGCCTGATCGTGGTCGTACTGATAGCCCTTGCCGTACCCCAAATCCTTCATCATCCGGGTCGGCGCGTTCAAAATATGCATCGGCGGGGCCAGACTGCCGGTGTCCTTGGCGGCCTTCATCGCCGCCTTATACGCCACATAGGCGGCGTTCGATTTGGGCGCGGTGCCCAGATAGATCACCAATTGCGCCAGCGCCAATTCGCCCTCGGGCGAGCCCAAGCGTTCGTACACGTCCCAGGCGGCCAGGGCCTGGACCACCGCGTTGGGATCGGCCAGTCCGATATCCTCGACCGCGAAGCGCGCCAAGCGCCGCGCCAGGAACAGCGGGTCCTCGCCGCCGTCCAGCATGCGGGCCATCCAGTACAAGGCGGCGTCGGTATCCGACCCGCGCAGCGATTTGTGCAGCGCGCTAATCAGGTTGTAATGCCCCTCGCGGTCCTTGTCGTAGGCCGGGGCCTTTTTTTGCACCAATCGGGCAAGGCCCTTGGCGTCAAGCTTGGGTTCGGGCGGCAGCGGGGCCAGCGCCTCGGCCAAATTCAGCAAATAGCGCCCGTCGCCATCGGCCAGCGCCTTGCAGGCGATGCGGCCGTCCTCGTCCAGCGGCAAGGGATGACCCAGCACCGTCTCGGCCCGGCCCAACAGGGTTTCCAGGGCGGCTTCGTCCAGCCGGTTGAGCACCAGCACGCGGCAGCGCGACAGCAAGGCGCCATTCAGCTCGAACGACGGGTTTTCGGTGGTCGCCCCCACCAGCACCACCGTGCCGTCCTCGACATAGGGCAAGAATCCGTCTTGCTGGGCGCGGTTGAAGCGGTGGATTTCATCGACGAACAACAGGGTCGCTTGCCCCGCCTCGCGCCGTTTGCGCGCCGCCTCGAACACCTTGCGCAGATCGGCGACCCCGGAAAACACCGCGCTCAGCGGCTCGAAGGCCAAACCGGCGCGGTCGGCCAAAAGCCGCGCGATGGTGGTTTTGCCGCAGCCGGGCGGCCCCCACAAAATGATCGAGGTCAGCTTCGACGCCGCCAGCATGCGGCCCAAGGGGCCATCCGGCCCCAGCAGATGATCCTGGCCGACGACGTCGCCCAAAACGGCGGGCCGTAGCCGGTCGGCCAGGGGCCGGGCGGCGGGGTTTTCGAAAAGCCCGCTCACCCGCCGATCTGAAGGGTCATGGTCTGGCCGTCGCGCGACAGCGTGATCCGCCAACCGCCCGCCGCCGCCGCCAGGCTTTGGCGGGCATCGGCGACGCTGGCGACCGGGTGGTCGTTGACCCGCAGGATCAAATCGCCGGGCTGGATTTGAAAGCGTTGGGCGATCGAGCCGCGTTTGATCCGGGTGACCACCACGCCGCTGGCCCCATGGTGCATCGCCAATTCCTCGGACAAGGCCGGGTTCAGATTGGCCAAGGTCGCCCCGGTCAAGGGCGTGTTGCCGCCGATATCGGTGGCGTCGCGCGGCGGGGTTTCCGGCGGCGGAACCAGACGGACGTCGATGCCGCGCTGCTCGGTGCCGCGCAGCACGGTCAGATGGGCATCGCTGCCCATCGGCAGGGTCGCGAGGCGGAAGCGCATGCCCTCGGGGTCGTCGATGTCGTGGCCGTTGACCGCCAGCACCACATCGCCCACCGCCAGCCCGCCCGCCAAGGCCGGGCTGCCCGCCGCGATATTGTTGATCACCACGCCAACGGGACGCGGCAGATGCAGGGCTTGGGCGATCTCGGGCGTGACGGTCTGGGCGCTGACCCCCAGCCAGGGCCGCACTACCTTGCCGGTTTGGCTGATGCTGGCCACCACGGCGCGGACCATGGTCGCCGGAATGGCGAAGCCGATGCCCAGCGAACCGCCGCCGTCCTTGGAATAGATCGCGCTGTTGATGCCGATCAGATGACCGTCCATGTCCACCAGGGCACCGCCGGAATTGCCGGGGTTGATCGCCGCGTCGGTTTGAATGAAGGACCGGTAATCGGTGACGCCGACATTGGTGCGCGCCAGGGCCGAGACGATGCCGCTGGTCACGGTTTGGCCCACCCCAAACGGATTGCCGATCGCCAACACCAGATCGCCAACCTCCAGCGCGTCGGAATCGCCGAAGGCCAGGGTGGGCAGCTTCTCGCCCTTGGCGCCGATCTTCAACACCGCGATGTCCGAGCGTTCGTCGGACCCGACGATCTTGGCCTCGAACTCGCGCTTGTCGGACAGCACGACGGTGACTTCGTCGGCGTCGGCGATGACGTGGTGATTGGTCACCACCGTGCCGTCGGCCCCGATGATCACCCCCGATCCCAGCGAACTTTGCACCCGTTCGCGGGTCGCGCCCGGCGGCGCCGTGTCGCCGAAGAAATGGCGGAAGAACGGATCGTTGGCGAAGGGCGAGGCGCTGATTTGCACCACCCGGCGGGTATAGATGTTGACCACCGCCGGGGCGACCTGCTTGACGATCGGCGCGAAGCTAAGGCGCAGCTGCGCCATCGAGGCGGGTGGGGCGACGGGCGCCCCGGCCCACGCGGGGCAGGCCAAGGCGAAGAGGAGGGCGAGGACGAGACGGATCGTGCGCATGGGACTTTTATATAATAAGCCGTGCCCGTGCCGCTAGTGCCGCGCTTAGCCGATGACGACGCAGCGCCCCTTCGGACGGGCCGCCCGATAACGTTACCTGGGTCGTCGCGCATCGGGCGCATTTTGTCGATTGACTCCAACATGCATATTGCATACCCACAACCGGGCACTGTGGCGAAATGGCAATGGTGGGGATTAAGGCGATGATCGAACCGACAACAGCATCCCTCGGGGTTAGTGGTGACGCGATAACGTACCTCTACGTTGCTGGCATAGTCGGCGTCATTCTGGTTCTTTTCGTCGTTCTCCGCTTGCCATGCCTTAAGGAATTTCTGCCGAAAGATAGCGACAGAAAAATTGCCGGTGCGATTCTTATCGGCTATGGCGCCGTGGTTTCCTTTGGATACAACGCCCTCAAGGGACAGGATGACGCGAAGGTTGCCGCCAATAAGGAGCAACTCGACTCCCTTGAAGCCGCCTTTGCAAAATTGGACACTGCCTCGCCGGGGCAATCGAAAATCCTCATCCGAGTCATAGCAAAGGCCGGAGATTCCAACAGTTTTCTTCATCGAGTGGCGTTTTCCGGGCTCGTCGGTTACGTACAAGACAAGACCCGCAACCCGGCTGCGATTTCGAACACCACGCGGTGGGCGAACATCGGCGAGGAAGCGCAAACCGCGCTGGAAGTTATCGGCAACCGCCGCCTTGTCCTTGACGACCAAACGAGGGCGATCGACTTCCGCCACCTTACGATGGTGCAGCCCGACTTCCACGATCTGCCCGGCTATCAAAATACGTTGTTTACCGGCAGCGCGATCTATGGAGCGGATTTCCGCAATGCCCATTTGGAGGGTGCCGATTTCCGGGGGGCGTCGATGGGAGATTGGCAGGCCTACGGAAACCCGCCCGCCGATGCAAAAAATCGACGACGTCGCCAAATTCCCGTACTGGTCCGACAAAATTCCCACGGGCCAATCGACCTACGAAAATGGCCGCCAGATCGACTGCACCTGTAAAACGGGCGAAGCCACCTGCCCCCGGAAGGAAGATGGCAACCTCTGCACTGCCGACGCTCAGGACAAGCGTAAGAGTGACTGGATGAATTGGCGGCGCCATGATTTCATCGCGAATTTTGAGGGGGCCCATCTGAACAACGCCACGTTCGAGGGGGCCGGAATTGCCGGAGCCGTGTTCAAGGGGGCCGACTTGACCAAGGTCGTTTTTCACGACGCGGATATCAGCCGCGCCGACTTCACCGGCGCGAAAAATCTTGAGAGCGCCGATTTCACCAATGCCTGCGGCACGCCCATGCCGTCCGACGAATCCCTCTGGATTGCCAAGGTGAAGACATGGCGGACGACATGTCCTCCCTCCCGCATGTTGAAGGAGACGAAGACACCTTGGGAGGCGAGGTTGATGACGGCATGACCGACGGCTTTGCTGGAAGCTGCAATGCCGACTTCTCGTTCCCCGTTGAT
>CAIULK010000219.1 GCA_903899885.1 uncultured Rhodospirillaceae bacterium | reverse complement strand
TTGGACATCGTGAATATCTGACTGGGCGTTAGCGTCCCCCAAAATCTTGGGCGGCTGACGGCGTCCTTAACGCCCCGGGAGGAACCACTTCCGTGTCTAAAATCGGACGCCGATTTGTCTAAAATCGGACGCCGCGCTACAGATATTATCCTGCGCTGCGGCTTTTTTGAACCAAGTGATCGCCTCGGCCGGATTGCGATCGATTCCCAAGCCTTGTTTATAGGCCCATCCAACCGAGAATTGGGCAGACTTGTCGCCCTGTTCCGCCGCCATGCGTATCCACTTCAATCCCTCGACCTGATCGCGATCAACGCCATCGCCGTTCTGGTAGCGAAGTCCCAACCCAAGTTGGGAGGCCGCAAAGCCTTTTTCGGCCGCCATGCGGAACCAGCGCACCGCTTCGGCCTTGTCCACGGATACGCCACGGCCGTTCAGGCAAATGACGCCCATTTCGTTCTGCGAGATAAGGTTTCCAGCCTCGGCCGCTTGACGAAACCACTGGCTTGATTGCTCGTAATCGATCGGAACACCCCATCCCCTCAGATAGGCGAACCCGATATTGTGCAGGGCATGCATATTCCCGGCCGCCGCCGCTTTGTGCAGATAAGATAGGCCAATCGTAAAATCCTGTTGAACACCGATCCCGTTTTGGTAGTTCCAGCCGACCGTCGCTTGACTGTCCGCATCGCCGTTATCGGCGGCTTTTTGCAGCCAACGCATCCCTTCGACGGCGTTCCCCGTCGCTATCTGGCGGTAGCCGAGGGCCTTTTCGGCGGGGGCGAAATCCTGATCGGCCGCTTTTTGCAGCCATTCCACGCCTAAGTTCAGATCGCGCGGGGCGCCGTTCTTCCCCGCCAGATACAGCTTTCCCAACGCCGTTTCCGCTTCCGCGTCACCCGTCGCGGCCTTGGCCTGAAGGTCGGCGAAGGATTGACCGGGAGAAGCCGGGGGGGAGGCCGGGAGAGCCGCCGCCGCCGCTTCCGCCTTGGCGGGGGGACGAGCTTCGCCATTCATCACGGCCGACGGGGTTATCGTTTCCGGTTTCGCCACGGACGGGGTGGCGGGCGCCGGAGCGGGCGCCGCGACCGGCGGGGGCTGATAGCGGGTGGGAACCGCCGGAGCCGGGCGGTGATAGGCGTCCACCGCCATCATGATCCCCAAGACCGCGCCGCCCAAAACGGCGACGTCAAGCGCCACCCGCCACGCGCCGCCGCCGTTTTGCAGCCGCCGATAGGCTTGGCCAAAACCCGGCGACGGGGGGCGGCGGTCGCCGATCATCCCGGGCATCGGGGCGTTCATGGCGGGACCATTGCCGTTTCGGCAAGAACCGCGTGAACCAGAACCCGTCCCCGTTCTTCGATCAGCCGGACGCTCGCTGCCTTGGCTTCCTTGGCGTCAATCAGACCATCGGCGATGTCACCCTCGACGGCGCGCGCCAGTTCCCGCACCCCACCGACGCTGGCCAGGGTGGCGTTGCGGTCGATCACGTCGAGCAAGATCGCCGGGTCGATCCCGCCGTCCGCCACGTTCAAACCATAGGACTGGACGAGCTTCTCGATTTCCAGCGCCACCACCCGGGCCACGTCCAGCCCGGCCAAAGGCTGAAAGGCGAAGATGCGATCGATCCGCGACAACACTTCCGGCGCGAATCCGCCTTGGTCGCGCAGAGCCTCCTTCGAGGCGCGGGTCAATTCGTCGCGGTCGTCGTGGAAGCGCTCGGCCAAGGCGCCGATTGCGGCGGACGCTGCGTTGGTGGTCAGAATGAAGATCGCCCCCTCGGTCGAAACTTTGGCGCCGTCGCTGGCTTCGGTCACGAAACCGTCGTTCCAGGCAGTCAGGAAGCGTTTGTGAACCTCGGGATTGGCCTTTTCGAATTCATCGAGCAGCACGACCGCGTTGGGCGTTTCGCGCAAGCTTGCCGTTAAGGCGCCATAGCTATTCGATCCGGCATAGCGCCGCGCCGAACAGGCTAGAGGCCGAATAGGCCTGGGCGTATTGCGACATGTCGAAGAATTGCAGGTATTTCTCGTGCCCAAACAACTGTTCCGCCAGCACCTTGGCGAAATAGGTTTTGCCAACCCCCGGCGGACCGGCGAAGCAAAACACAGCAAGGGGGCGCCCCGGCCGTTTAGCGGCCAAGCGGCGCCGCAACTGGGCGGCAACCTCGTCGGCGACCTTATCTTGTCCGATAACGCGCGATTTGATGTGCACCGCCAATTGCTCGGCGTCGATCACCTCGATCTTGGCCTCGCGTTCCTTCATCTTGCTTTCCAAGGCGGTCTTGTTGGTCAGCCGATCGAGTACGTCCATGAGAAACCCCGGGAGATAGCCCGCTTCGTGAAACAGGCGGATAATCACCACGCCGACACCGATGCCGACGATAATCATTGCGATGACCGGAGCACTTTTCGCCAGCCCGACGAATAGCACCACCACGAACAGCCGGGTCAGCCAGATCTCGCCCATCGTTATCGCACCGACAGAGTCAAGGTTTGGCCGACCGCCAACGGCACCTGGGCCGTGATGCCGCCGCTGGCGACCGCGACCGTCACGCCGCCGCCCGCCCCGTCATGCCAGCCGGTGACCCGAAGAAAGTCGCCGGGGACGATCGGAACCGCGATGCGCGTGGGGAGATGACTGAGCGCCACCGTCCGCGTTAATCCGCCGGTGCTGAGTTGCACGACGTCGCCGTCTTCATCGAGAAAATCCCACAGGGTGATCCAGGCCAAGGAGGTCCGCTTGGCCCGCGATTCTGCGATCACCGTGTCTGCGGCGGCAGGGGGCAGATCAAGGACGGAACGGGCCGCCTCAACTTGAACGGGGTCGTCCATATTCACCCGTTCGGGGGTCAGCGTGGTCTGGGCCGCCGCCAGCAACAGCGATTGCCGACTATTGCCATCCAGCGAGTCGGTCGATGTCAAGGCGGCGAAGGCGAAGCCGCCAGCCGCCAGCACCGCCGCCACGAGGCCCACGCGCAGCACCGTCCGGCGCCCGACGCCCGACGAGGTGGGGCTGGCATTCAGCGCCGCCTCAGCCTCGCCGACGGGCAGTGGTTGCGGTTCGAAAGATGGCCTCGGATCGTCCACGCCGAAAATGCCCCCGACAAGCGTAAAGCCGGGCGGCATTCAATCATCGCGGCGAATATCCCGCAACCGAAATCCACCTTATCATCTGGCCCTCGGCCCAAGCGGGCGCGTCCGCGCCCTTGGCCGCCGGACAGGGCTAAATTTCCGGGTCGGGCAACTTGTTCAACCGGGCCGCCGCCACCAGCGCGTTGCGCAGCAGGCAGGCGATGGTCATCGGGCCGACGCCGCCCGGCACCGGGGTGATCGCCCCGGCCACCAATTTGGCTTCCTCGAAGGCGACGTCGCCGACCAGTTT
Organism: uncultured Rhodospirillaceae bacterium; assembly: GCA_903899885.1. Classification (GTDB taxonomy): domain Bacteria; phylum Pseudomonadota; class Alphaproteobacteria; order Rhodospirillales; family Magnetospirillaceae; genus CAIULK01. The sequence goes on along the minus strand of CAIULK010000219.1, from coordinate 81 downwards.
CTTGGTGCCGTCCGGCCGCTCGACGCGGTTGATGCCGACATCGATCACCGTGGCGCCCGGTTTGATCCAGTCGCCCAGATC
>CAIULK010000218.1 GCA_903899885.1 uncultured Rhodospirillaceae bacterium | reverse complement strand
CCGATCAAGCTCGCGATATCGCTGACCTGGAGAGTTCCGTTGACGACCGGGGTCTCCAGAACCGACACCGGCCACGCCGCCCTGCTTGGCCAGGGTTTCCAATTCAGTCACGGCGCCAGGAACCTTAGCGGTAGCCAGATCGGCCAGAACGCCCGCCATGCCAGGGGCGTTGGCCGCGGCCAAATTGCCGATGGCGGCAATCGTCATCGCCCCGCCCGAAACCAGTGTCTCGATCGCAGCCCCGATTCCCGGCGTGCCCGATTTGGCGAGTTGCTCCACCTCGTTTACCAACGCGGCGCTGCCGGCCTGGGAAAGGGCCCCGTACTGACCGGCGGAGCACGTGGCCTGCGCCAGTTCAACCAGACCATGAACCGCGTCGGCCAGCCCTGGCTCGCCAAATCGCCGACAACCCCGATCAACCCGATGCCCTTCTGGCTATCCTTCACCGTAAGCTGAACGAGACCCTCCAAACTCAACGACCCCGAGGTGACCAGCCCGGCGGGCAAGTCGGCCCCTAGGCGTGAAGGACGCGAAGGTGGTAGGTTGCCATCGACCGAGACGGGAGCCGGAACAGATGGCGTCGATCAAATGGTTGGGCAAATGGTTGGGGGGCTTGGTCCTGACCCTGCTTGCCTTCATCATGCTTACCGAGGCGGGAGCGCGGGTGTTTGCGTGGGCTCCGCCGCCCGAGGCGGATATCGGGTCGGTTCATGTCGGATACACGCCGAACGGACTGGGCGATTTTCATCCGGGCCAGGACGGAGTTTACATCACGAATCGGGCCCACCCCTATTATCTCCACACGAATCGTGATGGCTTTCGCAGTCGCGAGGAAGTCTCCTCCTCGGCAACCCGCATTCTGGCGCTGGGAAATTCGCAGACCTTCGGATTGTTCGTCGATAGCCAGGACGTTTGGACCGATTGGCTGAATTTCGACCTTAACCATGGCTTTTCATCCAGCAAATATCAAGTATTGAACAATGGGATCCCAGGATCAAGCATTGTAGACCAACTGGAATATTTCCGTGACAAGGGGCGTGTGCTTGGGGCCAAGATTGTCATTCTTGCGTATAACGGCGACGTTTCAAATATGAATCGGTCTGAAAGCGGGCGTTCCCTGGGGATGGCGGTGGAACAAGCCACCCGCTTCAACAGGCTACGGTGGGCTTTACGCCGCCATTCCGCCATCTACGCCGTGCTGAAATCCGTCAAGGAACGAGCGATGCTGGACGAGATCGTGAATGACAATCGTTCCTCATCGGAGGTGCGGCAAGCCGAGCTCCCGTTCCCGGCGGCCGCGGGCGAGGGGACGCCGTCGCGCGCCGCGGACCTTCAGGAATTGCGGCGCCGCTACGCCCAGGTCTTCGGGATTTTTGCCCGCGAGGTGGCTGCCAGCGGCGCCCAATTGGTGGTTGCCGTCATCTCTTCGGAAAGTGCCGATACGACGGGGTTCATCCGCTCGCTGACCACGGCGAACGGCGTCGCGTTGATCGATTGCACCGCAGCCCTGGCGCGTCGGCCAACGGAGGAAGTCTATTATCTTCGGCCGGGAGACTCTCTCTACCCCGGCGACGACCACATGACACGTACCGGCCATATGCTGTTTGCCGCCGAGATTGCCCGGGTTCTCAACGAGCGCGGACTCGTGTCACACTGAACGCCTTGCCCCCACTTGCGTTTGGTGGGGCTGGCACGTACACTCTCGCACTTTACGACGCGGACCAGGACCGACATGGCTGAATTGCCCGCCGACATCGCCGCTCTGAGTTTCGAGGACGCCTTGGGCGAACTCGACCGGATCGTGCGCGCGTTGGAGGGTGGTGCCACCAAGTTGGACGACGCGATCAAGGCCTATGAGCGGGGGGCCCTGCTGCGCGGCCATTGCGAGGCCAAGCTGAAGGAGGCCGAGGCCCGCGTCGAGCGGATCGTCTTGGGCACCGGGGGAACCGTCGGCCTTGAACCCGCCTTGCCATCACAATAAGGATGACCGTGTGACTCGCCTTGCCGATGCCTTGAAATCGACCGCCGCCGCCGTCAACGCCGAACTCGACCGCCTGATCGTTCTGCCCGATGGCCCGGAAAGCCGCGTGCACGAGGCGATGCGCTATTCCTCGCTGGATGGCGGAAAACGGCTGCGGCCCTTCCTGGTGATGCAGTCCGCCGCCTTGTTCAACGTCGCCGAGGGGGCCGCCATCCGGGTGGCCTGCGCGATCGAGATGATCCACTGCTATTCGCTGATCCACGACGATCTGCCCTGCATGGACAATGACGATCTGCGGCGCGGACGCCCGACCTGCCATCGCCAGTTCGACGAACAGACCGCGCTGCTGGCGGGCGACGCCCTGCTGACCCGCGCCTTCGAGGTGCTGGCGGGCGAGGCCACCCATTCCGACCCGGCCGTGCGCTGCGAGCTGGTGGCGCAGTTGGCGCATGCCTCGGGGGCCGACGGCATGGTCGGCGGCCAGATGGTCGATCTGCGCGCCGCCGAATTCACGATGGACGTTGCCGCCATCACCCGCTTGCAACAGATGAAGACCGGCCGGTTGTTCGGTTTCTCGTGCGAGGCGGGGGCGGTGCTGGGCAAGGCCCCGGCTCCCCAGCGGCAAGCCCTGCGCAATTACGCCCGCGATCTCGGTCTGGCCTTCCAGATCGCCGATGATCTGTTGGATGTCGAAGGCGACGCCGCCGAGGTCGGCAAGAAGGTCGGCAAGGATGCCGACGCCGGCAAGGCCACCTTCGTGTCCCTTTTAGGGATCGACCGCGCCAAGGCCCAGGCCGACATGCTGGCGACCCAAGCGGCCGATCATTTGGAACCGTTCGGCGCCAAGGCCGATCTTTTGCGGGATGTCGCCCGTTACATCGTCGAGCGACGGTCCTAGAGGAAAGCATGACCCAACCCGCCCCCGCCAAGCCCCGTCTTCTCGACGGTATCAATTCGCCCCAGGATTTCCGCGATTTCGGGATCGAGGAGCTTGAACAGCTGTCGGACGAAGTCCGGCGCGAGATGATCGAATGCGTGTCGGTTACCGGCGGCCATCTGGGCGCGGGTCTTGGCGTCGTCGAACTGACGGTGGCGCTGCACCACGTCTTCAACACGCCCGTCGACCGGCTGATCTGGGATGTCGGCCATCAGGCCTATCCGCACAAGATTCTGACCGGGCGGCGCAAGCGGATGCGCAGCCTGCGTCAGGGCGGCGGCCTGTCGGGCTTCACCAACCGCGCGGAAAGCGAATACGATCCGTTCGGGGCGGGCCATTCCTCGACCTCGATCTCGGCTGGATTGGGCATGGCGGTCGCCCGCGATCTTAAGGGCGGCGGCAACGCGGTGATCGCGGTGATCGGCGATGGCGCCATCAGCGCCGGCATGGCCTACGAGGCGATGAACAACGCGGGCACCCAAGGCTCGCGCCTGATCGTCGTTCTCAACGACAACGACATGTCGATCGCGCGGCCGGTGGGCGCGATGAGTGCCTATCTGTCGCGGCTGTTGTCGTCGGGCACCTATCGCCACTTGCGCCACGTGGCGCGCGATTTGGCGGCGATGCTGCCGCAACCCTTGGAAAACGCGGTGAAGCGGGCCGAGGAATATGCGCGCGGCTTCGTTACCGGCGGCGGCACCTTGTTCGAGGAAATGGGCTTTTATTACGTCGGCCCGGTCGATGGCCACAATTTTCACCATCTGCTGCCGGTCCTCAAAAATGTCCGCGATGCCGAGGACCCACAGGCGGTGCTGCTGCACGTCGTCAGCCAAAAGGGGCGCGGCTATGCCCCGGCCGAGCAAGCCGACGACAAATTCCACGGGGTCGGCCGCTTCGATGTCGAAACCGGCGAATTCCTGCCCTCCAAGGCCAACGCCCCCAGTTACACCGCCGTCTTCGCCAAGGCGCTGCTGGCCGAAGCCGCCGCCGACGATAAAATCCTGGCGATCACCGCGGCGATGCCCGCCGGAACCGGGCTGGACAAGTTCGCCCGCGTGCATCCCTCGCGCTTCTTCGATGTCGGGATCGCCGAACAGCACGCGGTGACCTTCGCCGCCGGTTTGGCCGCCGAGGGGTTCAAGCCGTTCTGTGCGATGTATTCCAGCTTCCTGCAACGCGGCTTCGACCAAGTGGTCCATGATTGCGCGCTTCAGCATCTGCCGGTGCGCTTCGCCATCGACCGCGCCGGATTGGTGGGGGCCGACGGCGCCACCCATGCCGGGGCTTACGATTTGGCCTTCCTGGCCTGCATTCCCGATCTGGTGATCATGGCTCCCTCGGACGAGGCCGAGCTGATGCACATGGTGGCGACCGCCGCCGCCATCAACGATCGTCCGTCGATCTTCCGCTATCCCCGCGGCGAGGGGGTCGGCGTCGAGCTGCCGGAAAAGGGGACGGTTCTGCCGATCGGCCAAGGCCGGATGATCCGGGACGGCGGGCGGGTCGCCTTGCTGTCCTTGGGCACCCGTTTGGCCGAATGCCTGAAGGCCGCCGACGAGCTGGAAACCAGCCACGGCATCAAGGTCACCGTCGCCGACGCCCGCTTCATGAAGCCGCTCGACGAACAGATGATCTTGAAATTGGCGCACGATCACGAGGCACTGTTCACCGTCGAGGAAGGCTCGCCCGGCGGTTTCGGCGCCCATGTCCTCACCTTCTTGTCCGATTCGGGGGCCTTGGATGGGGGGCTCAAGGTTCGGACCTTGGCGTTGCCCGACCGGTTTATCGAACACGATTCACCCAAGGCGCAATACGACGCGGCTCGTCTCAACGCGCCGCAAATCGTCGCCCGTGTGCTTACGACACTGTCGGTGGCGAAGGAAATCGTCTAATGGTACATTAGCTTTTCCGCATCAGTTGTGGGGGTCCTGGGGGTATGGAACTCGAAAAGATGCAGGAGCGGGCCCGCAAGGCCAGTGCCCTGTTAAAGGCAATGAGCAACGAACACAGGTTGATGATCCTGTGTCGGCTGGTGCCCGGTGAACGCTCGGTTGGAGAGCTGGAGCGGTTGATCGGGTTATCGCAATCGGCGCTGTCGCAGCATTTGGCGCGTCTGCGGCGTGACGAGCTGGTGCAAACCCGCCGTCAGGCGCAAACCATCTATTATTCGCTGAACGGCGAGGAAGCCAGCGCGGTCATCGAGACCCTGTACGGGCTTTACTGCGAGGCGGAACTGGCGGAGCAGAGCGCGGCGTAAATCCACACACCCTCGGGACCGGTGCCGCGGACCACGCGGCCCTGGGCGGCCAGGTGGGTCAGATGGGCCAGCGTTTCATCGGTGGCGAAGCGGGCCATGCGGGGATCGCGCGCCTTGGGGAACAGCGCGCGGACCACCTCCAAAACGGTGGCGCCGCTGCCGCAGGCGGTAACCGTGTGGTCCAGCCGCTCGACATGGTGGTGCGTTAGGCGCTTGCAGCGCGCCGCCAGCCCGGAAAACACCAAGCCGTGGGCGGGCAGCACCAACGGATCACCGGGCAGGGCGGCCAGCCGGTCCAGCCCGGCCAAGAACCGTTCCAGCGGGCGCGCGTCGGGCTCATAGGGGCGCACTCCGACCACCGGGCTGATTTTCGGCAAGACCTGATCGCCCGCGATCAACAGATGGTCCTCGGCGCACCACAGGCAAACATGCTCGGGCGAATGGCCGCCGAAGGTCATCACCTGCCAGCGGCGCCCGCCGATATCCAGCCTGTCGCCCTCGGCCAGCCGGTGAAAAACGGCGGGCGGCACGACCACCCGGCCGCTATAGCCGTTGGTGCGCACGGTGTCGTCGTCCAGCAGATCCGGACCATAGCCGCAGCGGTGGTAATGGGCGGCTTGCGAGGCGGGCAGATCGGCGGTGGCGTCCAGCGCCAGCATGCGCCCCAGGCTCCATTCCCCGGCGCTCATCCACAGTTCGGCCGACAGATGCGGACACAGCCAACCGGCCAGACCGATATGATCGGGATGGAAATGGGTGCCGATGATCCGTTTCACTGGGCGCCCCGCCAGCGGCCCGGCCAGCAACAGCTCCCACGCGGCGCGGGTGGCGGCGTCGGCCATGCCGGTATCGATCAGCACCCAACCGTCGCCGTCGTCCAGCGCGAACAGGTTGACATGGTTCAGCGCGAAGGGCAGCGGCATGCGCAGCCACAGCACGCCGGGGGCGACCTCAAGCACGGTGCCCGCCTCGGGCGGCGCGGCGAAGGGAAAATGGGTGTCGGACATTCTAATCGGTAAAGCATGAATCGGACGCCAGGAAAAGGTAAAGTGCGGCCCATGACATCACCACGCCTTCGCATCGGCGTCGATTTGGGCGGCACCAAGATCGAGGCCATCGCCATGGATGAAAGCGGCGCCGAGCGCGGGCGCCGCCGCGTCGCCACGCCGCGCTTCGACTATCCGGCGACGGTCGCGGCGATCCGGGATCTGGTCTTGGCCCTGGAACAAGGGGCGGTCGAAACGGCGACGGTCGGGGTCGGCGTGCCGGGCGCGGTCAGCCCGAAAACCGGGCGGATCAAGAACGCCAATTCAACCTGGTTGATCGGTCAGGCCCTGGATCGGGATCTGGCGCTGGCGTTGAACCGGCCGGTGCGGCTGGCCAACGATGCCGATTGTTTTGCCTTGTCCGAGGCCAGCGATGGCGCGGCGGCCGGGGCGCCGGTGGTGTTCGGGGTGATCCTGGGCACCGGGGTGGGCGGCGGCGTGGTGGTGAACGGCCGCCTGCTGGCGGGACCGAACGCCATTGCCGGGGAATGGGGCCACAATCCGCTGCCGTGGCCCCGCGACGACGAACGGCCGGGTCCCGATTGCTATTGCGGAAAACAAGGCTGCGTCGAGACCTTTCTATCCGGCCCCGGCCTGGCCCGCGACGACGGCCGGGGGCTGACGGCGGGCGAGGTGGCCGCCTTGGGCGATGCGCGGGCCGAGGCCGCCCTGACCCGCTACGAAGACCGCTTGGCCCGCGCGCTGGCGGTGGTGATCAACATCCTCGACCCGCATGTGGTGGTGCTGGGCGGCGGGCTGTCGAACCTTGCCCGCTTGTATGAAAACCTGCCGCCGCGCTTGGCGGCCCATGTCTTTTCCGACCGGGTCGATACACGGATTCTGCCGCCGAAACACGGCGATTCCTCGGGCGTGCGCGGGGCGGCGTGGTTGTGGCCTAAGCCAGCGTAAAGCGGAAGATCGTTCCCCCGTCCGGGTTGGGATCGAACCAGATGGCGCCGCCGTGGCGCTGCACCACCCGTTTACAGATGGCCAGTCCGATTCCGGTGCCGGAATAATCGCAGGGGCGATGCAGCTTGCGGAAAACCTCGAAGACGTCTTGATCGCAGACCTCGACGCCGATGCCGTTGTCGGTGACCGCGAACCGCCACGCCGAGCCGGTCCGTTCGGCGGTCACCGAAATCATCGGCGGCACGTTTTGGCGGCGGAATTTCAGGGCGTTGGCCAGCAGGTGATAGAACAATTGGGAAATCTGCTCCTCGATGCCGTTGATCACCGGCAAGGGGCCGATCGTCACCTTGGCGCCGCACTCCGCGATGGTGGCGCTTAGGGCTTGCACGGCGCGAGCGCATACCTCGCCGGTATCGACCGGTCCGGCCGCATGGCCGCGCCCCAGCAATTTGGAATAAGCGAGGAGGTCGTTGACCAGATCGAACATCCGCACCGCCGCGTCGGCGACCAGCACCAGGAACTCGTCGGCCTCGGCGTCGAATTTACCGCCATGGCGTTTCTTCAGAAGTTGGGTGAAAGAGGCGACGGTGCGCAGCGGTTCTTGCAAATCGTGCGAGGCGATGTAGGCGAAGCGCTCCAGCTCGACATTGGCCTCGGCCAAGCGGCGGTTGGCGGTTTCCAGTTCGGCGACCTTGTCTTCCAGCTTGCGGGCCAGGGTTACGGTGTAATCGGCGCGAAAATCGCCGTCGCCCAACCCAAGTGCCCGTTGCCCGGCCAATTGCCCGGTGCGCTGACGGGTTAGAACCCGTTCGATCTCGGCCAGCAGGGTCGCCGGTTCCATCGGTTTCAGCAAGAAGCGGTCGGCGCCGATCGACAGGGCGAAGCCCTCGTCCTCCGGGCCGGTGTAGCTGGCGGTGTAAAAGACGAAGGGAATCGTCCCCAGTCCCGCGTCATGCCGCCACGCCCGGCAAAAGGTGAAGCCGTCCATCCCCGGCATCAGAATGTCCGAGACCACCAGATCCGGCGGGTCGGCCCGCGCCAAATCCAACGCCTCGGCCCCACCGGCCGCCGGCACGACCTGATGGCCGCCGCCTTGAACGATCAGGCGCAGCAGCGCGCGGTCGTCGGGGCGATCGTCAACGATCAGGATGCGCGCCACCGGTTCCCTCCTGGATCATGGTTTCGATTTCATCGACGAAGCTTTCCGGCCGGATCGGTTTTTCCACATAAAAGTCGCAGCCCGAGGACAAGGCCAATTCGCGGTCGCCCGCCATCGCGAACGAGGTCAGCGCCACCACGGGAACCCGCTCGCCGCGCGGCAATGCCTTCAGCCGACGCGCAGCCTCATAGCCGTCCATGCCGGGGAGCTGGATATCCAACAGCACTCCGTCGAATTGACCGTCCGCCGCCAAGCGCAAACCGGTCGGCCCATCCGCCGCCCGCTCGACCGCGTGGCCGCGCTTTTCCAACAAAAAGCGAACCAAATAGGCGTTGTCGGGGTTGTCCTCGATGATCAGGAACCGCATGCGTCGCCTCCTCCCGCCAAGGGCAGGGTGACATGGAAGCAGCTGCCGCCGTCTGGTCGGCCGCCGACCCCGATTTCGCCGTTCATCGCCTCGATCAAGCGGCGGCAGATCGACAGCCCCAGCCCGGAGCCCTCGGTCAAACGGCCGTCGGTGTTTGACGCCAGTTGCACGAAGGGCAGGAAGATCCGTTCGCGGTCCTCGGGCGCGATGCCGGGGCCGGTGTCGGTCACCGACAGCACGGCGAAGCCGTCGTCGCGCCGGCATTCGACGGTGATGCATCCCCGGTCGGTGAATTTCAGCGCATTGGACAAAAGGTTGAGCAGGACTTGTTCGACCCGCCGGACATCGCCCACCACCGCCAAGGCGCCGATGGCGCCCTGAACGTCGAAGGTCAGCCCCTTGCGTTCGACCTGCGGGCGGAACCCCGTCAGCACCCGGTCGAGCAGGGTCCCCAGGTCGAACGGCTCGATGGTCATCACCAATTGCCCGGCCTCGATCTTGGAAATATCCAGAACGTCGTTGATCAGGGCCAACAGATGGCGCCCGGCCGAGCGCACGATCGCCAATTGCTTGGTCTGTTCCTCGTTCAAGGGGCCGGCAAGGCCTTGCAGCAGCACCCCGGTAAAGCCGATGATCGAATTCAAGGGGGTGCGCAATTCGTGGCTCATCGTCGCCAGGAAGGCGGACTTGACGTGATCGGCGGCCTCGGCGCGCTCCTTGGCGAGGCGCATTTCACGGCCCTCGTCCTCGGCGGCCTTCAGGGCGCGGGCCCGCTCCAGATCGCTCATCACCAGGCGCAAACGATGTCCTTGCCACAGCATCGCCATGACCAGCGCCGCCGCCAGCAGGGCGGCGACGGTCAAAATCCCGGTGCTCAGCGCCAGACGGCGCAGCGGCGCCAAGGCTTCGGCCTCGTCGATCTTGGCGACGATCCGCCACGGCGTGCCCGCCACCGGCAGCACGGCGGCCAACGCGGGAATGCCCCGGTAATCAATGCCCTCGATCCGCCGGTTGCCGGTGCGGAAGGCGCGGGCGACCGGCAGATCGGGCATCGACAGCGGCTTGCGCAGGCCGGGCGGGGTGCCGGGGCTGTTGCGCAACGGCGACAGGAAAACCACCTCGCCGCCTTCTTGCCGCACCAGGAACACCTCGCCGCTGGTGCTGGGCAGCGGCCATTGCTTGACGTAATCGAACAAATCGTCCTGGGGCCGCAGGGTCGCTTCCAGCACGGCGACCACCATCGATTCCGGCCGGTTGTCGAGGCGGACCGGAACCAGAAAGCCGAAGCGCAGCCCGTCGGCCGGATCGGTGTAAAAATCCAGGAATCGCGGCTGCCCGCTGGCGGCGGTGGCGGCGATCGCCGCGGTCAGATCGGGAAAGTCGTGCGATGCGGCGTCGCTGCCGATCAGGAACCCGCCCCGGCCGTCGCGCAGCTCGACCGACGAAAATCCGTGCAGGCGGCGCTTATCGCCGATCAACTGGTTCAGGCGCTGGTAGCTGGCCTCATCGCGCAGCCGCAGCCAGGCGGCGAGATCGGCGCGCAGCGTCTGGCTTTCGGCCAGGATCTTACCGTGGGTCCGGCGTTCGGCCAGCCAGCGTTCCACTCCGTCCACCTTCAGGCGGGCCACCGCTTCCAGTTCGGTCAGGGCATCGTTGCGCGCCAGCGTCGATTCCACGCGGAAGGTGATGAAGCCGGTCACGCCGATCACCGCCGACAAGGTCAAGAAGACCGTGACCATCGGCCAAACCCGTGGCCGGTCCAGTCCCCCTGGCGTTGGTTCGATGGAAACCGGCGCCACCCGCAAGGCCGCCACCAGCAAACCGGTGGTTACCGCGACGAAAACCAGGCCCTTGACGGTCCCCAGTCCCGTCACTTGCGTAACGTCGATCAGGTGCGACAGCAGGCGGTCGGAAAAAATGATCCATAGGGTGGCGCAAGCGGCATAACCGAAGGCCACGCGGCGGATATATCTGCCTTGGGCCGACTTGGACATCGCCATACCGCCCGTAATCCCACGCGAGCTTCCAGGCTACGCCGATTGTTTAAGGTTGTCTTGGGCGGCAAAGGTATTAAGGGAAAGCCCCGAGGCGGCGGCGTCGCTCGGCTGTCGTGTCAGCCGTTCCTCGGCCCGTTGGCGCAATTTGATTCGTTGCACCACACCCCGCTTTCGCCGCGTTCCAGCCGTTTGATCTCGCTGATGTCGATAAAGGTGATGACCACCCCGTCGATGACGTTGTTCTGGGTGCGATAGGACATGATCCGCACCCGGAACCGGCGGACGTCGCGGGTCCCGGCCTGCTTTTCTTGGAACAACAGGGTGCGCGTTCTCCGTGTCGCTTTGCGGAACCCAATGGTTAGGGTAACGTTCCGCCTTCCGGTTACCGTGGGGTTATCATGTCCGTCTTTCGTCGCGCTTGGACATTCTTGCACAACACAAGAAAGTATTGGCTCATGCCCACTGTCGCTCTGGCGATTCTGGTGGCCGGCCTGCTTGTGCTGATGAACGGGATCGGCGTTTCACCCATCATCTACCGCCGCTTTTAGGCCGGGCCGGTCTGCCTCGTGGACCGCGACGGTATCGTCGGCGGTAAATTCCCCCGCGCCCGGATCGGGATACCTGGGCCGGGCCGCCAGGAGAGGGCGTTCAAACAACACGCGGACAAAATAGGACAACCCCACAAGGCCGACCATATAAATGCCGAAATCCAATATCGGTGAATTGGGCCGGGGCAACATGGTTTTAAGAATGATGATTGGAATGTGAAAAAGATAGATGTCATACGACAGTTCCCCCATCATCAAGGGGATCTTCGCCGCCAGTTTTTCAGACAAACGGCGGTCTAGCGAGTGAACCGTGAAGATGAGCAGGGCGGCGAAAAGAGGGGCGACATAGTTATAAATCATGTGCGCCACGAGATTTGGCCCCATCAGCAGATAGCCGATCAGCCAAGCCAATGCCGCCGCGCTGAGTACGAGTCCGGACACGGTTACCAGCATGATTCGGGGCGTCCACCGCCCGCGCAAGGCCGACATCAAGCGGAACAGCACGAATCCGAAGGCGATCGAGTCAAGGCGAAACAGCACCAGCCGACGGGCGTCTACTCCGAACTCGGCTGCTTGGCTGGCCCGCAGCAGCAAGAACGCACCCATGAATGCGATGACCGACCAGCGCAGGCCTACTCCCGCGCGGACGCCGATGGCCAGCACAATCGGAAAAACGATGTAGAACCACTCCTCAATGGACAGGCTCCACGCGACCGGAAAATAGTCCTTCGCGGCGTCGATGTGAACCCAGTTGTAGGTGAAGGTGGCGTACTGGAAGAAGGGCACCGAGAACAGAGTCCCGGTAAGAATGCTGACCAGCGTCAACGCCACGAGGAACGGCGGCAAGGTCCGTATCCAGCGCCGCAGAAGAAATATGCGAAACCGCGCGGCAAAATCCCGTTCCAAGCAGTACAGAATTTGTGGGGCCAGGACGAAGCCGCTGAGAACGAAAAAAACCTCGACAGAGGCGATGGAAACGCCCTCGACCCAATCGGGGGCCGCACGCGTCGCCATCCAGTAGTGCGGAATGGCAACCGTTAGGGCGGCAACACCCCGCAAAACGTCAAGAGATCGCACGCGCATGGACACATATTCCCCAGATGGAGGGTCCGTCCGGGCCTCTTCCGATGGGGAAATACCCCGAACGCACGCCTCCACTCCATATCAAAAGCGGGCTCGTTGAACCATACGCGGATTCGGACGAGCCGGGCGTTTTCTTGCCCCTTCCACAAAGGGGGGTGATTTCCGGCGCGGCGGCCTGTATATCGGACCGGCCACATCGCATGGGATTTTGGGGTATGACCGTCCTCGTCACCGGTGCCGCCGGGTTTATCGGCTATCATGTCTGCCAACGCCTGCTGGACCGGGGCGACCGCGTCGTCGGCGTCGATTGCATCAACGACTATTACGACCCCGCCGTGAAACACGCCCGGCTGGCCCGTCTCGACGGCAAGGACGGCTTCACCTTCGTCAAGGCCGACATCGCCGACCGCGCCGCGATGGCGGAATTGGCCAAATCGCGGCCCGATATCGACCGCTACATCAATCTTGCCGCCCAGGCCGGGGTGCGCCATTCGCTGAACAAGCCGTTCGACTATACCCACGCCAATGTCGAGGGCCATCTGACGATGCTGGAGCTGGCCCGCTTCAACGACCGGGTCCGCCATTTCGTCTATGCCAGTTCGTCGTCGGTCTACGGCAGCAACAGCAAGCAGCCTTTTTCGGTCGAGGACCGGGTCGATACCCCGATCTCGCTGTACGCCGCCACCAAGCGGGCGGGCGAGCTGATGAGCCACGCCTACAGCCATCTGTTCCGGGTTCCCACCACCGGCTTGCGCTTCTTCACGGTCTATGGCCCTTGGGGGCGGCCCGACATGGCGGCCTATCTGTTCGCCAAGGGAATCATCGAGGGCACGCCGATCAAGATCTTCAACAACGGCGACATGCGGCGCGACTTCACCTTTATCGACGATATCGTGTCGGGGGTGATCGGGGTTCTCGACAATCCCCCCGCCGGCAAGAACGGCGAGCCGCCCTATCACCTGTACAATATCGGCGGCAACACCTCGGAACGGCTGATGGACTATATCGGCTTGATCGAGGAATGCCTGGGCAAGAAGGCGATCTACGAATTCCTGCCGATGCAGCCGGGCGATGTGAAGGAAACCGTGGCCGATATCACGGCCATTCAGCGGGACGTGGGTTTCGCCCCGACCACCCGGATCACCGAGGGCATCCCGCGCTTCATCCAATGGTTCAAGGACTATCACGGCCTCTGACGGCTGACGAATTCGCCGGCCGCATGGCGCGGCTGGCGCCGTTCGAACCCGCCCCGCTGATCGCGGTGGCGGTATCGGGTGGCGCCGATAGCCTATGCTTGGCGATTTTGGCGAGGGACTGGGCCCTGGCCCAGGGCGGGCGATTGATCGCGGTGACCGTCGATCACCGTTTGCGCCCCGAAAGCGCGGCCGAGGCGGCGCGCGTCGCCGCCTGGATGGCGGAACTGGGCATCGCGCACCACATTCTAACCTGGGACGGCCTCAAGCCGGAATCCGGCCTGCAAGCGGCGGCGCGGGCGGCCCGCTATGATCTGCTGGAACGGTTTTGCGCCGGAATCGGCTGCCTGCATCTGCTGCTCGGTCATCACCAAGACGATCAAGCCGAGACCCTGCTGCTGCGCTTGGCGCGGGGATCGGGGGTCGATGGCTTAGCGGCGATGGCGCCGGTTCGCCCGGCTCGCTCGGTCCGGCTGCTGCGCCCCTTGCTGGATGTGCCCGGCGGACGGCTGGCTGCGACCTTGCGCCACCGGGGCCAAGACTGGATCACCGACCCCTCGAACGCCAACGAAGCCTTCGCCCGCGTGCGCATGCGGCGGCATTTGGCCGACGGCGAATGGAACGCCCGGCGGTTGGCCGGGGCCGCGTCGCACTTGGCGCGGGCGCGGGCCGCGCTGGAACAGGGGGCGGCCGATTTGTCCCTGACATCACTGAGGCCCCACCCGGCCGGATTCGTCCGCCTCGATGTCGGGGCACTGCTGGACGCCCCCGAGGAGGTAAGCTTGCGCCTGCTGTCGGGCGTGCTGCGCGCGGTGGGTGGCGGCACGCTGCCGCCGCGCCTCGACCGCCTGGAACGCTGCCGCGATGATCTGGCCCAGGGCCGGGACCGGACCTTCTCGGGATGCCATTTGGTTTTTGAACGGCCTGGGCATGTGGTGATCGGCCGCGAAATCGCGCGCGCCGCGCCGCCGGTCGCGGTGCCACCGGGTCGGACCATTGAGTGGGACAACCGGATTCGCATCACGGTTTCCAAGGACGCGCCGCCTGGCCTGATGCTGGGTCCGCTGGGCGCGGCGGGCTGGCGGATTCTGGCGAAAGCCGGGGTTTTGGGGATTCCGGCCAGCGTGCGCGCCGGGCTTCCCGCACTTTTCGATGCCCAAGGTGTTTGCTCTGTGCCGCAGGTGGGCTATAACTATCCGCCGTGGCTGCACTGGATGGTTCCGGTATCACCGGTCACGATCACGGCAGTGGTCTTGCGCACGCTGGGAACCGGTCCCATCTGTTGAGCGAACGACGCCGCTTGTAGGAAGGATGCCTCCCTTGAATTTCGGCAAGAACCTTGCCCTCTGGATTTTCATCGCCCTGCTTTTGGTGGCGCTGTTCAATCTGTTCCAGAATTCGTCGCCGCAGCACGGGGTGGGGCAAATCGCCTATTCCGACTTCGTGGCCGATATCGATCGCGGCCAAGTGGCCGACGTGACCATCTCGGGCTATCAGGTCAACGGCCATTTCAGCGACGGACGCCCGCTCGCCACCTATCTGCCGCCCGAATCCAACATCGTGCCCAAGCTGTCCACGGCCGGGGTGCGGGTGTCGGCGCAGCCGCCGTCGGAAGACACCCCCAGCCTGTGGGGGGTTCTGGTCTCGTGGTTCCCGATGCTGCTGCTGATCGGCGTGTGGGTGTTCTTCATGCGCCAGATGCAATCGGGCGGCGGCAAGGCGATGGGATTCGGCAAAAGCCGGGCGCGTCTGCTGGCCGAAAAATCCGGCCGCGTCACCTTCGAGGACGTCGCCGGCATCGACGAGGCCAAGGCCGAACTGCAGGAAATCGTTGAGTTTCTAAGAGACCCCCAGAAGTTTCAGCGGCTGGGAGGAAAAATCCCCAAGGGCGTGCTGCTGGTCGGCCCGCCCGGCACCGGCAAGACGTTGCT
>CAIULK010000217.1 GCA_903899885.1 uncultured Rhodospirillaceae bacterium | reverse complement strand
TGATCCAAAAGCGGATCACCACGGTCGGTTCGGCCCATCCCTTCTTTTCGAAGTGATGGTGCAAGGGCGCCATGCGGAATACCCGCTTGCCGGTCAGCTTGAACGAGGCGACTTGGACGATCACCGAGATGGTTTCCAAAACGAACAGCCCACCGACGATCGCCAGCACCAGTTCGTGCTTGGTGACCACCGAAATCGCGCCCAAGGCCCCGCCCAGTCCCAAGCTGCCGGTATCGCCCATGAACACCAAGGCGGGCGGCGCGTTGAACCACAGGAAACCCAGTCCGGCCCCGACCAGGGCGCCGCACAGCACCGCCAATTCGCCGGTGCCCTGCACGTAGTGGATTTGCAGGTAGTTGGCGAACACCGCGTGGCCGACCAGATAGGAAATCAGCATGAACACGCCCGCCGCGATCATCACCGGCACGATGGCCAGACCGTCGAGCCCGTCGGTCAGATTGACCGCGTTCGAGGCGCCGACGATGACGAAGATCGCGAACGGCACATAGAACCAGCCCAACTGGATCAGCACGTGTTTGAGGAACGGCACGGTCAGCGCCCCGGCCAGCGGATCATGCTGAAGCAGCAACACCCAGGTGGCGGCAACCGCCGCCAGCACGATCTGGGCGGCCAGCTTGACCTTGCCCGGCAAACCCTTGGGGTTCTTCTTCGAGACCTTGAGGTAATCGTCCATGAACCCGATGGCGCCGTACCCCAACGCGACCATCAGAACGATCCAAACGTAATGATCGCGCAGATCGGCCCACAGCAGGGTCGAGGCGGCCATGGCGATCAAGATCAGCAGCCCGCCCATGGTCGGCGTGCCCTTCTTGGTCAGCAAATGGCTTTCCGGTCCATCGGCGCGGATCGGCTGGCCCTGTTTCTGCCAGGATTTCAAATGCCGGATGAGGGCTGGGCCGGCAACGAAGGCGATGATCAAGGCGGTCAGGACCGCGCCGCCGGTGCGGAACGTCAGGTACTTGAACAGATTGAACACCGCGACCTCGTCGGCCAACGGATAGAGCAGGTTATAGAGCATGGTGTCCCGTCACCCTCCGGCCAGCGTGTGCACGATTGTCCCCATCCGGCTTCCCGCCGAACCCTTGACCATCACGACGTCGCGCGGACGCAGCGCCGTTTTGATCAGCGGCGCCAAATCCGCCGAATTTTCCGCCCACGCCCCCCGGCATTCGGGCGGCAAACGATCGAACATCGTTTTCATCAGGGGGCCGCAGGCGAACACCGTGTCGATCCCCCATTCGGTGACGGCATCGGCCAAACCCGAATGCAAACCCGGTCCCGCCTCGCCCAGTTCCAGCATGTCGCCCATCACGGCGATGCGGCGCCCGCCCGCCGCGCAAACTTGCGCGGCCAGAGTCGCCAAGGCGGCCCGCATCGAGGCGGGGCTGGCGTTGTAGCTTTCATCGACCAGCAGGGCTTCGCCGCCAGAAACCGTGATGCGGCGGCGCGCGCCGCGTCCCTTGGGCGCGGGCAGCCCCGACAAGGTGGCCGCCGCCGCCGTGATATCGCCGCCAAGGGCGTCGATCGCCGCCAAGGTTGCCAGCGAATTGACCGCCCACGGCCGACCGATCGCGCCGACCGAATAGGCGATCGGAATTTCCCCGATCAAGGCCAGAACCTCGGTCGCCGAGTGGGTCAGGGTAACGTCGAGCATGCGGGCATAGGATTGGATGTGCGTGCCGAACGAGAGTTTGCGGACCTCGCCCGCCTTGCGCGCCAAGCGGTCGTAATAGCGGCTGTCGCGCGGCAGCACGGCGACGCCGTCCGCCGCCAGTCCCTCGAAGATTTCGGCCTTGGCGTCGGCGATTTGATCGACCGAATCGAAATGGGCGACATGCACCGCCTCGATGGTGGTGACCACCGCGACATGCGGGCGGACCAGTTTGGTCAAGGGCCGGATTTCACCGGGATGGTTCATGCCGATTTCGAACACCGCCCAGCGCGCGGTGGCGGGCAAACGGGCCAGCGACAGCGGCACGCCCAGATGGTTGTTCAGGTTACCTAGGCTGGCATGCACCTCGCCCTGGCGGGCCAGCGCGGTACGCAGCATTTCCTTGGTGCCGGTCTTGCCGACCGAACCGGTGACCGCGACGATCCGCGCCATGGAACGGGCCCGCGCGGCGCGCGCCAGATCCTCCAGCGCGCGCACCGCGTCGGCCACCACCAGCAGCGGCGCATCCGCCGCCACATCGGCCGGGACACGTTCGACCAGGGCCGCCGCCGCCCCCTTGGCCAGAGCCGCCGCGACATGATCGTGACCATCGTGGGTGGGCCCCTTGATGGCGATGAACAGATCACCCGCCGCCAGCGTGCGGCTGTCGATCGACACCCCGGTCGCCGTCCAGGCGGGGCCTTGCGGACAGCCCGCCACCGCCGTCCGCGCCTCGTCCGAGGTCCACAGCGGGCCGTCGATTTCCTTGATCGCGGCGACGGCGGTTTGGCCGTCGTGGAACGGATGAACGGTGGCGCCGACGATCTGGCCGGTTTCGTGGCCCTTGCCCGCCAGCAGCAGCAGGTCGCCCGCCTCCAACTCGGCGCAGGCGGTGCGGATGGCGTCGGCGCGATCGGCGATCTCGCCGGCATTCGGGGCGGCGGCCAAGATGGCGGCGCGGATGACGGCCGGATCCTCGCCGCGCGGATTGTCGTCGGTAACCAGCACGCGGTCGGCCAAACGGGCGGCGATGGCGCCCATCTGCGGACGCTTTCCGGGATCGCGGTCGCCGCCGCAGCCGAACACCACCACCAACCGGCCGCGCGCGTGCGGACGCAGCGCGGTCAGCACGGTCTCCAACGCGTCGGGGGTATGGGCGTAATCGACATAAACGGCGGCGCCGTTGCGGCGTTCGGCCACTTTCTCCAGCCGTCCGGGCACGCCCTTCAGGCCTTCCAAGGTTTTCACCGCCTTGTCCGGATCGGCGCCACTGGCGATCACCAGTCCCAATGCCGCCAGCGCGTTGGCCGCCTGAAAGGCGCCCGCCAACGGCAGGGTCAGGCGGTGTTCGCGGCCCAAAAGATCCAGCACCAAGCGCTGGCCGCCGGGCTCGGGGGTGGCCGAAACCAAGCGGATATCCTTGGCGCGCCGTCCATAGGTCAGAATCCGCAGATCGCGGCCGCGCGCGATGGCGACGATGCGGGCGGCCTGCTCGGAATCGGCGTTGACGACGGCGGTGCCCCCCTCGGGCAGTAGCTCGGCGAACAGCCGCAGCTTGGCCGTCGCATAGGCCTCCATGTCCGGGTGATAATCCAGATGGTCGCGGGTTAGATTGGTGAAGGCCGCCGCCGTCAGCCGCGTGCCATCCAGGCGGCCTTGGTCGAGGCCGTGGCTCGACGCCTCGACGGCGGCGTAACGCACGCCATCGTTGGTCAAGGCGGCCAGGGTTTTGTGTAGAACCACCGGATCGGGTGTGGTCAGTCCGCCCGGATTGCTCCAGCCCGGCGCGATCACCCCCAGGGTGCCGATCGACGCGGCCGACTGGCCCAGCATCGTCCACATTTGGCGGAAGAAATCGGCGGTCGAGGTTTTGCCGTTGGTGCCGGTAACCGCCACCAGATGATCGGGCTGCCCGGCATGGAACACCGCCGCCATGCGGGCGAACCGGCGGCGGGGATCGGGATCGGTGATTAGGGCGACATTGGGGGCATTGATCCGGGTACCCTCGGGCGCCAGAATTGCCACGGCGCCCTTGGCGATGGCATCGTTGATGAAGGCGCGGCCATCGGCGTGGCTGCCCGGCAAGGCGGCGAACAGAAAGCCGGGTTGCACGGCCCGCGAGTCGGCGGTCATCCCGGTGACGGCAAGGTCAGTCATTGCCTGCCCCCTTTCCCTCGGTCCTGGCGACCGGCTTGGGCATCTGACCCAGCATCGGGGCGATTTGCGCGATGATTCGTCCCGCGGCGGGCGCCGCGGTCCAGCCGCCGGTGATCTGACCAAAGCTTTCGGCGACCCCTTGCGGCTCGTCGATCATCACCAGCACCAGATAGCGCGGCGCCTCGGCCGGGAAGACCGCGACGAAGGACGACAGCACCGCCTTTTTACGGTAGGCGCCCATTCCCGCCTTTTCAGCGGTTCCGGTCTTGCCCGCGATCTCGTAGCCGGGCACGTCGGCCTTGCCGCCGGTTCCCTCGGTCACCACTTGGCGCATCATCTGGCGCATCTTGGCCGAGGTCGCCTCGCCGATAATGCGATCGCCATCGCCGGGGGGACCGGCCAGCAGGCTGGGCGCGTGGTACAACCCGCCATTGACCAGGGCCGACACCCCGGCGGCCAGATGCAACGGCGTCACCGACACTCCGTGCCCGAAGGATATTGTCGCGGTGTTGATATCGCGCCAGTGTTCGGGGAACTGCGGCTGCGCGGTTTCCGGCAATTCGATCGCCAAGGGCGCCAACAGACCGGCCTTTTCCAAGAAGGCGCGCTGGCTGGCGCCACCCAATTCCAGCCCGATCTTGGCGGCCCCGATATTCGAGGAATGGATCAGGATCTCGGCCGGGGTCAGCGGGTGGTTCTCGGGGTGGAAGTCGTGAATCTCGGCGTCGCGCAGATGGAACGGGCTGGTGACGTCGTAGCGCCGGTCCATCTGGGTGGTGCCTTGCTCCAGGGCGGCGGCGACCGTGAACAATTTGAAGGTCGAGCCCATTTCGTACAGGCCCTTGGCCGCCCGGTTGAACATGCCGGGATCGTTCTTTTCGGGCGGATCGTTGGGGTCGAAATCGGGCAGGCTGCTCATCGCCAGAATTTGGCCCGAGGTGACGTCCATCACCACGCCGACC
>CAIULK010000216.1 GCA_903899885.1 uncultured Rhodospirillaceae bacterium | reverse complement strand
TAGGTCGAAATCCCCATCTTGGCCATCACCTTCAAGATGGCCTTGCCCATTGCCTTAACGAAACGTTTGTGGACGTCGGCCACCGACATCTGCAATGGCAGTGGCGTGGAGTCGAGCGTTTCCAGCGCAAGGTACGGATTGATCGCTTCGGCGCCGTAACCAGCCAGGCAGCACATGTGATGCACCTCGCGGGCCTCGCCGGTCTCGACGACCAGACCGACCTTGGTGCGCAGGCCCTCGCGGATCAAATGGTGATGAACGGCCGACACCGCCAGCAGCGACGGGATCGGAATCCATTCCGCCGACACCTTGCGGTCCGACAGAATCAGGATGTTGATCCCCTCGTCGACCTTGGCCCGCGCGTCCTTGCACAGGCGTTCGATCGCCGGCTCCATGCCCTCGGCGCCTTCCGACGCCTTCCACACGATCGGCAGGATCGCCGAGCGCAGGCCGGTGCCGGGCAGGCGTTCGATCATGCGGATCTTTTCCAGATCCTCGTTGGTCAACACCGGCTGGCCGATTTCCAGGCGCTTGCCATCGGCGGCCGGGGCCAGCAGATTCGGGCGCGGCCCGATCAGCGACACCAAGCTCATCACCGAATCCTCGCGGATCGAATCGATCGGCGGGTTGGTGACCTGGGCGAAGCATTGCTTGAAATAGCTGAACAGCGGCTTGGAATGCCGCGACAGTACCGCCAGCGGGGTGTCGGTGCCCATCGAGCCCAGGGCTTCCTCGCCGGTCACCGCCATCGGCACCAGCAGGGTCCGCACCTCTTCTTGCGTATAGCCGAAGGTCTGCTGACGATCGAGCAGCGTGGCGCGGTTGGGCGGCGTGACCGGGGATTCCAGCGGCAGCTGGTCCAGCACCACCTGCGACCCGTCCAGCCACGCGCGGTAATCTTGCGCCTTGGCCAGGGTGCCCTTGATTTCCGCGTCGTCGATGATGCGGTGCTGTTCCAAATCGATCAGCAGCATCTTGCCCGGTTGCAGGCGCCATTTCTTGACGATGCGGTCTTCCGCGATCGGCAGCACGCCCATTTCCGAGGCGACCACCACCATGCCGTCCTTGGTGATCAGGCTGCGGGCGGGGCGCAGGCCGTTGCGGTCCAGCGTCGCGCCGATTTGGCGGCCATCGGTGAAGCACACCGCCGCCGGGCCGTCCCACGGTTCCATCAACGCCGCGTGGTATTCGTAGAAGGCGCGGCGGTCCTTGTCCATCAAGGGGTTGCCCGACCATGCCTCGGGGATCAGCATCATCATGGCGTGCGCCAGGGAATAGCCGCTCATCGTCAGCAGTTCGAGCGCGTTGTCGAAGCTGGCCGAATCCGACTGACCCTCGGCGATCAGGGGCCACAATTTCCTCAGATCGTCGCCCAGCACGGGCGACGACATCGCTTGGCGGCGCGCCGCCATCCAATTCAGGTTGCCGCGCAGCGTGTTGATTTCGCCGTTGTGGGCGATCATGCGGAACGGATGGGCCAGCCGCCAGCTCGGGAAGGTGTTGGTCGAGAAGCGCTGGTGCGACATCGCGATCGCCGAGGTGAAGCGCTCGTCCGACAGATCCCTGTAGTAAACGCCGACCTGATGGGCCAGCAGCATGCCCTTGTAGATGATCGTCCGCGACGACAGCGAGGGCAGGTAGAAATCCTTTTCCGCACCCTTGGGCACGGCGTTTTCCGCCTGCTTGCGGATGACGAACAGCTTGCGTTCAAAGGCGTTTTGATCGGCGGTGGCGGCGCCTTGGCCGACGAACAGCATGCGCACGAAGGGTTCCGAGGCGCGCACGCCCTCGGAAAAGTCGCTGTTGTCGGTGGGAACGTCGCGCCAGCCCAGAACGGTTTGTCTCTCGGCCGCGACCAGCTTTTCCAGCAACGCTTCCGAGGCGGCGCGCACATCCGCCGCTTGCGGCAGGAACACCAGTCCGGCGGCGTAACGGCCCTCGGCGGGCAGGGTGATGCCCAGGCGTTCGGCCTCGGCGCGCAGGAAAGCGTCGGGCAATTGGGTCAAGATACCGGCGCCGTCGCCGGCTTTCGGATCGGCGCCGACCGCGCCGCGATGATCGAGATTAGCCAGAATCTCCAACCCTTGGCGCACGATAGCGTGCGTCTTGATGTTGTTGATATTGGCCACGAAGCCCACGCCGCATGCGTCGTGTTCGTATCTGGGGTCGTAAAGCCCCTGTTCGGCTGGCACCACGTTCATCTCGATCCCAATAAAAAAACACGCCGAAGAGCGGGGGCGTACCTCCCCGTTCGGCCGGTCTTTTTACGGCTTTGCGGCGGCCAGTGCAAGGGCAAGTGAATTTTGCCGGTCGGGTGGGGGCCGGGTTTCCAAGAGGGTGCGGAAACGCTATTGTCACCGGCGAAACGGAGAGCGAAGCGGAATGAGCGACGATTTCGATCTGTTCAGCGACGACGGCGGTGCCCAAACCGGTGGGGGATCGCCGGCGTCGGGCATGGCCGACCGGTTGGAACGCTACCGCGAGCTGTTCGCCGTGGACCGGCAGACCGAAACCATTCTGCGCGACGGCTGCGTGCCGGTGGTGGCCGCCACCGAACGCCTGGTCGCGGAAGCGACCGCGCGGGTCGCCGACTCGCCGGAATTCGCCGGTAAATTGGCGGGCGACGCCGGGGCGACCCTGGGCGGCGTGCTGACCGAGCATTGGCGTCATCTGTATTCGGCTAGCTTCACCGCCGATTATTTGGCGACCGCGCAGCAATTGGGCTTCATGCTGGCCTATCTGCATCTGGTTGGCGATGTGACGACTTTTGCCGTATGCGGTAACGTTCACTCAGCCCTGAGGGCTGGTGGTTTCCAGCTCAGTGAAACCCGTTTTGACGATATGCGGAATGCCACCCTGTTGGCGGCCGAGCAAGTGCGCTCCGAGGCTGAAGCGGCCGGGGCGACTGCTTACCTGGCGATTGGTTCCGGCAGTATCAATGATATTACCCGCTTTGCAGCCTGCAAAAGCGGCTTGCCTTATGCCATTCTGGCCACGGCGCCGTCGATGGATGGTTTTACCTCTTCGGTTTCACCCTTGGTGGAGGCCGGTTTCAAGCGTACCTATGCAGCCGTCGGGCCGCGCGGCGTGTTTGGCGATCCGGCGGTGCTGGCGGCCGCGCC
>CAIULK010000215.1 GCA_903899885.1 uncultured Rhodospirillaceae bacterium | reverse complement strand
TTCGGTGATCGCCTCGGGTTTGCCGCCGTGGGCCAACAAATCCTTGGCAAACGCTTCGACGGTCGCGGCGTCTTTGCCCGGCGTGACAAAGAGAACGCGGCGCATGAACAGGTCAACAAACAGCGTCACGTAGTTATGACTGCGCAATCCAGTCGAAGGCGCGCGGCTGTTCCACGGCAAGGCGCGCACCGATTCCGCGGGAAGGCGCGCGGCTGTTCCACGGCATTCCGCGCAGGGATTCCAGAGGAAGGCGCGCAGTTTAGGGGCCCGGCTCCTGCTGGATAATTTCAACCTACGGTACGTTCGCCCCCTTTTCCGAGCGACAGGAGAGGGGCGGAATGCCGGCGGAGAGATTGTCCATGCGCAAGATCAAGGAAGTGCTGCGGCTCCATGCCGGCGGGCTGTCCGGACGCAAGATCGCGCCGAGTGTCGGGGTGGGCGAGACGACGGTGCGGGAGTATCTGGCCCGCGCGAAGCAGGCAGGACTGTCGTGGCCGTTGCCGGCCGAACTTGACGACGAGGCACTGGAGCGGCGCCTCTTCCCGCCAGCGGCCGCGCCGTGTGCCGGGCCCCGGCACGAGCCCGATTGGGCGGCGGTTCACCAGGAGATGCGCCGCCGCGGCGTGACGCTCCAGTTGCTTTGGCAGGAATACCGGACCAGCCATCCCGGCGGCTTTGGCTATTCCTGGTTCTGCGACAGCTATCGGGAGTGGTCGGGACGGTTGTCGCCGACCATGCGGCAGAGCCATCCCGCGGGCGAGCGGCTGTTCGTCGATTATGCTGGCCATACCGCCGAAATCATCGACGCCAACACCGGGGAGGTGCTGACCGCGCAGGTGTTTGTCGCCGTATTGGGAGCATCGAGCTACACCTTCGCCATCGCCAGTTGGACGCAGGGCCTTCAGGATTGGGTGATGGCTCATGTCGCGGCGTTCAGCTTCTTCGGCGGGGTCCCGCGCCAGGTGGTCTGCGACAACCTCAAGTCGGGCATCACCCGGCCCAGCCGCACCGAGCCGACGGTAACCGCCACCTATCGCGAGATGGCCGCGCACTTCGACGTGGCGATCCTTCCGACCCGGGTCCGCAAGCCGCGCGACAAGGCCAAGGTCGAGGTCGGCGTTCAGGTGGTCGAGCGCTGGATACTGGCCCGGCTGCGCAACCGGCGCTTCTTCTCGCTGGCCGAGCTGAACGCGGCCATCGCCGAGTTGCTGGCCGATCTCAACGGCCGCGTCACCCGCCATCTCGGCGCCAGCCGGCGCGAGCTGTTCGACCGCCTCGACCGGCTGGCCCTGCGGCCCTTGCCGGCACGGCCCTACGAATATGCCGAGTGGCTGACGCGGCGCGTCGGCATGGACTATCACGTCGAGGTTGAGCGGCACTTCTACTCGGTGCCGTACCGGCTGCTCAAGGAGCCGGTGGACGTGCGGGTCACCGCCACCGGGGTCGAGGTTTTCCACAAGGGCAAGCGGATCGCCGCGCATGCCCGCGACCGCGCCCAGCACCGCCACACCACGCTGGCCGACCACATGCCGAGCAGCCACCGCCGCTTCCACGACTGGACCCACGAACGCGTGCTGCGTGAGGCGACCGCGGTCGGCCCCAACGCCGCCGCCATGGTCGAGCTGATCATGCGGGAGCGCAAGCATCCCGAACAGGGCTTCCGCACCTGCGTGGGCATCCTGCGGCTCGGCAAACAGTACGGCACCGACCGTTTGGAGGCGGCGTGCGACCGCGGGCTGGCCATCGGCGCCCGCTCCTATGGCTCGATCCAGTCGATCCTGAACACCGGTCTCGACCGGCGGAGCACCGACAGCGGCCGGCAGGGCCAGCTGGCCCTCGCTCCCGAGTCTGATGCCTCCGGCCCGGCGCACGCCAACGTGCGTGGCCCCGGCTATTACCACTGACCCGAGGACGTCCCGATGTTGCGACATCCCACCATCGACCAGCTCCACGCCCTCGGCCTGATCGGCATGGCCCAGGCGCTCGAAGACCAGGGCCGTGATCCCAATCTCCGCGATCTGGTCTTCGAAGACCGCCTCGCCCTGTTGGTCGAGCGCGAGATCGCCAGCCGCGACACCAGGCGCACCGCCATCAGGCTGCGCAAGGCCAAGCTCAGGGTCAGCGCCGCGGTCGAGGGCATCGACTACCATGCCCCGCGCGGTCTCGACCGCACCCTGGTCGCCAGGCTGGCCGCCTGCCAGTGGATCGGTGACGCCCGCAACTTGCTCGTCAGCGGCGCAACCGGCACCGGCAAGACCTGGCTCGCCTGCGCCTTCGGCCATGCCGCCTGCCGGCAAAATCTCTCCGTTCTCTATGCCCGCACACCGCGGTTGCTCGAAGAGCTGGTGCTGGCCAGGGCCGATGGCCGCTATCCCCGCCTGCTCAAGGCGCTCGCCAAGGTCAACCTGCTGATCCTCGACGACTGGGGCGTGGCCCCCATGGTCGCCGAGCAGCGGCGCCATCTGCTTGAGGTGATCGACGACCGCGTCGGTCGCTCCGCCACCCTCATCACCAGCCAGCTGCCCGTGGCCGACTGGTACGCCGCCATCGGCGACGCCACCCTGGCCGATGCCATCCTCGATCGCCTCGTCCACAACGCCTATCGCATCGACCTCGCCGGGGACTCTCTGCGACGGCGCGCCGCAGAAACCATCAAGAGCACTTGACCCGGAAACAGGCGTCATTCAACCTTTACGTCAGCCAGCAGGCCGTCGGCGTCGCACCTCAAAAGGTGCGCGCCTTCCTCCGGAACAGGTGCGCGTCTTCGATTGGAATCGGTGCGCGCCTTCCGCTGGAATGGCTGCGCGTCATCACCGGAATGGGCCCTTATGCGACGCGCGGCCCTTCGCGCGTCGCGCACGTGCAAGGCGCGGTCTCAAAAAGGTCAGTTTTGGGACAGAGGCATTGCCCGCAGTTACAAGACCTAGTACCGAAAGTATGCGAAACGACGGTGAGTTGAGCAAACCATGCTTCTGTGGTCCCGTCGGTTTGAATCGATGGGGGGAGCTTTGGCAGAGATACCCGGAGGGCCTGACCGGATCGTCCCGGACGGCAGCGGAGCACGGATCATAGACGGGCGCGAGGTCATGCTCTGCCGTTGGCCCGAGCTGGCCACGACACTGGAAGCGGCACCAGCGGCGAGCCGGATCATCCTGGACGGCGCGTTTATCGACCTAGAGTTGGGGGGCGGACGCTTCTACCACGGTGATGGCCGCACCATCGCGATGTCCCAGGTCGAGGCATTCCTCGCGTCGCCCGCACGCCTGATCTTATCTTATCACGGGGATGGCTCGGACACCGCATTTTCTCCTCAGCAGGCCCGGCTGGCGACCGCCCTGGCCACCCACTGCCGGATGCTCGGGATCGAGCCAGAATCCCTACCGCCGCACCCGGTCTTCGAGGACAAGCTGCTGGTCGTGTTCGGCATCGGGCTCGGCTTCCATATCCACGCCCTGGTCGACCGCCTGCGCCCGCAGGAGCTGATTGTGGTGGAATCTGAAGGCGAGTTCCTCAAACACTCCCTTGCCGCCATCGACTGGCCCGGGCTGATCACAGGGATCGAGGCCGGCGGCGGCCGCGTCCGGTTGATCCTGGACCAGGACGCCAGCCGCATTGCAAGCACCATCTTGGTCGCGCTCGGAGCCATGGACGGACCGCTTACCGACGGCGCATTCCTGTTCGAGCACTATACCAATCCGGTGCTGGCCCAGGCCGCAGCCCTGGTCCGCAGCCAGGCCCACCTCCAGTTCGTGGCGCGCGGCTTCTTTGAGGATGAGTTGGTCATGCTGACCAACACCATCGTTAATCTCTCCGCAAGCATCCGGCCGCTGCTGGGCGCGGAGCGGCGACGCCTGCGATGCGAAACGGCCCTGATCGTCGCCGCCGGCCCATCCCTCGACCGAGACCTTGCTGAGGTCCGCCGCCTGCGCTCTGGTGCGGTAGTGTTCTCGTGCGGCACCGCGCTGCGCGTTTGCCTGAAGAACGGCATCGTGCCCGACTATCATTGCGAGAGCGAGAACGTCCAGCACGTCTTCCGCATCCTGGACGAGGCTCGGACCAGCTTCGGCCTCGACGGCATCACGCTCGTAGCCTCAACCACCGTTGATCCTAGAGTGCTGGGACTATTTTCCGAGAGCATCCTCTATTTTCGCGAGTCGTCAATCTCGACCCGGATGTTTGCCGCCCCCGGCCAAGAGCACCCCTACGCCACGCCGCTCTCCGCCAACGCCGCCGCCACTGCCGCAATCTCCCTCGGCTTTACTACCCTGCTGTTGTTCGGCGTCGATTGCGGAACCACGAAAGCCGGCTGCCGCCACGCCACCGGCACCGCCTATCAAATCTTTGAGGACATGATTCAGGAGGAAGCAACACTGGCCATGGAGATGACGGTCCTCGCCAATTTCGGTGGCATCGCCACCACCACCCCGACCTTGGATTGGAGTCGGATCAAACTCGGGCTACTATTCACCCGCTCAGGCGTGAAAGCATTCAATTGCAGCGACGGCGCCGTCATCACCGGCGCCACGCCCCAGGCCGCGACCGAGCTGGAGACTCGGCCTCCTCTGGACCGGCAGAAGGTCAAAGACGAGCTCCGGACCGATCTCCTGCGCAGCACACCTTGCCGACGTGCCCTGCCCTCCATCACCCGTGAGATCGCCGCCTATTTCGCTACCGTCGCCGCCGCCCTATCCGAGGACGCACCGAGCATCGGCGCGGCTTGGTCTGCGCTCCGCAAGGCCAGCGCCGGCAAGACGCCACCCACCTTCCACCGCTCCGCCCCCCTCTACGCCGGCACGGCCCGCACCCTCTTCGAAATCGGTGCCTGGTATACCGAGCGGATGCCTGAGCCGGCACAACGACGAGTCATGCTCCGCTACGTCCTGAAGCAACTGGCAGACTCCATCGCCACCGCCACCCGCGAAGCCGACGCGCCCTGGCTACGGCTGAAGGCCGATCACCTTGCTGCGGAAGGGTGCGTATTGGTCGGAGAGGTGGGTATAGACAGATGCCGAAGCGCCAGATCGTAGGTTTCGTCGCGGATATGCCAGTCGGCCGTCCAGGCGATCTGGCCGAGAGTGGCGATGGCGCAGGCCGAGGCCATGCGGGTCAGGCCGAGATTGAGGCCGTCGGCCAGGACCGCGGTCATCAGGATGCGCGGATCGGCGGCAGCCTCGCCGGTGCGCAAGTGGGTGAAGCAATCGGGAAAGCGCGTCCACGCCGCGATCTCCGACAGCAGGTCGGTGATCCGGATGCGCGGCAGCATCGCGTAGAGGCGCGCCGCCAGGACCTCGGCTTCGGGCGGAGTCGATTTGGCGATCGGGGTGATTTTCAGCACGCCCTTGTCGAGGGTCACAGAGGTGGCCCGATTCGTCTGAACAGCTGGCATCAGCCGGGAATCGCTTTACCGGGCGCTGTCACCAAAGGGAAATCCGACACTGAACACGCTGGTTGCTGTCCTGAAGGCGGTCGGCATGCGTCTTTCGATCGAGCAGGAAACACCGGCTCGTGTTTGACCGGGTAGGCACGAATGGTGCTCGGTCGACGCGCCGATCGGCAGCTTCCCGCGCATGCCCCGACTCCGGTATCGTCTCCGAACGGGGCCGTCGCGCCCGGCTCCCCTGAAAACCGATGCCGGGCGCACCCTTCGCAACGGTCTGGCGGTCCCGCACCCCCAAGTATTCATGGCCGCCCACCGCGCCACTAGGTCGGCCGTTTTACTA
>CAIULK010000214.1 GCA_903899885.1 uncultured Rhodospirillaceae bacterium | reverse complement strand
GCGTCACATCAGACGCAAAAGGCTTTAGATATTCGCCAGCCCACGCAAGGTGGCGGGGTCCAACACCTCGATCCGGCCCCGGTGCAGGGTGACCAGACCGCGCCGTTCGAATTCCTTCAACTGGCGGCTGACCACCTCGCGGGCGGTGCCCAGTTCGACGGCGATTTCCTGGTGGGTGATCTTGATCTCGCGGCCATGCGCGGCCAGCCATCCGGCCAAGCGCACATCGACGCGGCCGAACGCCACTTCCTCGATCAGCATCAAAAGATCGGTGATGCGGGTGGCATAAGCCGACAGCACGAAATCGCGGAACCCTTCCGAACGGGCCAGCAGCTGGCGGAAAATTCCGGCGGGCAGCACCAGCGCGGTGACCGGGTTTTCGGTGATGCCCTCGGCCGAGTAAACGTCGTTGGCGATCAAACAATTGGTGGTCAGAACGCAGGATTGGCCGCGCTCGACCCGGTACAGCACGATCTCGCGGCCGTTCTCGGCCACTTTTTGCACGCGGATCGAGCCGTCGATCACCAGCACGAAGGCCGGGCATTCCGAGCCGTCGCTGAACAAAACCGTGCCCGCCGGAAAGGTCACCACCCGCGCGGATTGATCCAGCAGGCGGGCCGATTCGCCGTCCAGTTTGGTCAGGGCCGGAAAGGCGGCCAGATCGCCAGGGGTCATCGTTGGTTCGCCCCTCGCCGGGCGCACGCGATACCGCCCGAGGCGTCGCCATGGGTGTCGAAGGGGGTGTTGGGCGGTATCATCGGGCCTCTTCGACATGAACCGACAGGTTCAATCCGCCCGCCGTGTTGGCGACGTGGTTGAGGCAGGCTTCGGCCCGGTCGGGGATCGAAACCGCGAAGCGCGTGACGTACAGCCCCTGTTCGGGAATCCGCTGGGCGTCCATCCGCACGATGTTGGCGTGGAACTGGCCGAACACCTCGGACAAGCGGGCAACCAGACCGGGCCGGTCGCCGCCGCTGACCACCACGCGGTGGGTAATCCGCCCGCTGGGGCCGTGGGCGGCGTCAAGGTCAAACGGGCGCACCGACACTTGCGCATTGGCCAAACCGGGCAGGGCCCGCAGGTCGGCCTCGATTTCCGAAGGCGCCAAATCGTTGGGGATCGTGCAGACCGAGGTGAATTCCGCCCCGGCGCCCAGCATCGAAAAGCTGCTGTCGCCCAAATCGGCGCCGATTTCGAACAAACGGGTCGAAATGTCGGCGATCAAGCCGGAACGATCGGGACAGAACACCGAAATCAAAACAACAGCCATGGGGGCACCTCCGTCCGTTCGATTATGCCTGCTTCACAGGGGAATGTCCTCGGCTTTCCGCCCGGCGTGATGGCGTGCCCACATCGCGGCCACCGCCGCTTCCAGGTCGCGGGCAAAGCGCGGCGGATCGAAGGGAACCGAAGCACTCACCGCCGCCGCCAGCCGGGCGCGAAGGTCGCGCCGACGTTCAAGGTCGCCCGCCAAGGCAACCGAAAGCGCGCGGAACGCCGCCGCCGAATCGGTAACGAGTTCTGGAATGCCCACAGCCCCGAGCAACGAGGCGGCAACCCGCGATGCCAAACGCTCGCCCGCCACGGTGATCAAGGGCAGGCCGACCCGCAGGCAATCCGCCGCCGTGGTGTGGGCGCCGCAAACCAGCGCGTCGAGAAACAGATCGGCGGCGCCCAGGCGCCTCAGATGTTCGGGCCGCGCGCAATAGGGCGCGAAGATCAGCCGGGCCGGATCGATCCCCGCCGACCGGGCCGCCGCTTCCAGCCGCTGGCGGGCGGCCGGGGGCGGGGCCAGCATCCACAGCACCGATCCCGGCACATCGGTCAAAATCGCCATCCACAGGGCAAAGCTGGCGCGGTCGATCTTGCGGTGGCCGTTGAAGGAACAAAACACCACGCCGCTTTCCGGCAGCCCCAAATCCGCGCGCGGCGGTGGCGGGGCGGCGGCGATCAGGGCCAGACTGGGCTGATAGCCGTGCGGCAGATACACCAGCTTTTCCGAAAAATGATCGCGGTGGGCGGGCGGCACCAGCAGTGGATCGACCAGCGCGTAATCGTTCCAAGGTGCCCCCGAACTGGCGGCCAGCCCCAGCCACGCCGCTTGGACCGGCGCCGGGCGGCGCGCCGCGATCCCGGGCCGCGCATGGCGGGTGTAGACCGACAAATCCAACAATACATGCACGCCGTCGGCGGCGATGCGTTCCGCGGCCTCGCGGTCGGACAAACCGGCGAGATCGACGAAGCCGTCGGCCTGGGCGGCAATGCGGTCCCGCCAGCCCGATCCATCGTCGGGGCCGACCGAATAGGCGATCGGGCGCAGCACCCCGCGGTCGAAATGCGCGAACACATCGCCCGCCAGATGCATGGTGGCGTGTTCGCGGTAATCGGGCGACAGGAACCCGACGGTCAGCGCCGTCCGCGCTTTCGGGCGCGGCGTGGGCAAAAGCGTGACGCCGCCGGCGCGGAACATCGCCTCGGCCTGGGCGATGCGGCGGATCTCGGCTCCGCTGAAGGGATAGAAGATGGCGTCTTGGGTGGCGATCGCCAATTGCTTGGGCGTGGTGGTGGACAGATCATCGCGCATGTGCGCGAACAGACGGTCTTCCTCGTCCCAATCGCACAGCTCGCGCGCTACCCGCAGCCGGTGGCCGCGCGCCGCCACCAAGGCGGGGTCAAGGGTCAGCGCGGTTTTCAGCGTGGCGTCGGCTTCCTCCAACCGTCCCAGCCGCAACAGGCAATGGCCCAGCATCGCGTTCAGTTCGGCGTTCTTGGGATGCAGGGTGACCGCGTGCCGCAAATCGGGCAAGGCGCGCTCGGGGGCGCGTTCGGCGAGCAATTGGCACAGATTGCGGTGCCCGGCGGCAAAGCCGGGGGCAAGCTGGGTCAGGCGGCGCCCGATCGCCTCGGCCTCGTCCAGGCGGCCTTGGCGGCGCCACGCATTGCCCAGCGCCAGCAGCACTTCCGGGTCGTTGCTGGGGGCCAGCGGGGCCAGCAGCGCGGCGGCCTCGGCCGGGCGGTCGAGGACCAGCAGCGCCTTGGCCTTGCTGAACAGCGATGGGCCGTGGCGGGGATCCTTGGCCAGCACACGATCGAGATGGCCCAGGGCCTCCTTGATGCGCCCGGATTGCAGCAACAGCAAAGCCAGATTATAGCGCGCCGGAATCACCTCGGGCGCGCGTTTGAGCAGCGCCTCGAAGCCTGAAATGGCGTCCCGCGTTTTGCCGGCCTCGGCCGCCGCGACCGCCTTTGCCATTTGCCGGTCAAGATCCATAAGCAAGGGTTGTCGCCTGGAATGCGCCCCGATGCAAGCGCCGCTCCTTCGTGTTAAACATGGGCCTCCAAGCATGAGGAGACCGCCCGTGACCGCCAAGGTCAAAATCGGCAATTACGCCTATACGTGCGAACCGCGTTGGGGCTTTGGCCGCCCGACCCACCCCGCCTTGACCACCCTGATCGCGGCGGGAAAGCCCGACTATGTCCGCCATCTGGACGCCTTCGCCAAATTCGCCGACCGCTTTGCCGCCATTCCGTTGCAAGCCGGGGACGACGATCCGGCGCCCCGTTGGATGAACCCCTGGTTCACCGCGTTCGACGCCGTGGGGCTGTACGGGTTTTTGGGTACCCTCAATCCCCGGCTGATGGTCGAGGTGGGATCGGGCAATTCCACAAAATTCGCGCG
Source organism: uncultured Rhodospirillaceae bacterium (assembly GCA_903899885.1). Classification (GTDB taxonomy): domain Bacteria; phylum Pseudomonadota; class Alphaproteobacteria; order Rhodospirillales; family Magnetospirillaceae; genus CAIULK01. The sequence continues at coordinate 34,427 of CAIULK010000214.1, read as the reverse complement.
CCGCGCCATCACCGATCTGTCGTTGCGCACCCGGCTGGTGTCGATCGATCCGCAACCGCGCGCCGAGGTCGATGCCCTGTGCGACGAAGTCATCCGCGCCCCGGCCGAAACCGTGGATGATTCGGTGTTCGCCAAGCTGAAATCGGGCGACGTGCTGTTCATCGATTCCTCGCACCGCAGTTTCGAGAATTCCGACGTCACCCGGTTGTTTCTGGAGATTCTGCCGGAGCTGGAGCCCGGCGTGATCGTCCATGTTCACGATGTTTATTTGCCCTACGACTATCCCCCGCCCGCCGAGGGGCTGCTGTATAACGAGCAATATCTGCTGGCCGCCTTGTTCCTGGGCGGCGGGCGGTGGCTGGAGCCGATCTATCCCAGCTATTACATCTCGCAGGACGGCGGATTGGCGGCGCATGCCAACCCGGTGTGGGCGGCGATCAAGGCGAGCGCCTTTCCGGCGGCGTCGAATTCGTTCTGGATGCGGGTGAAGAAGCGGCGGTGAGTTGGGGAGGGGTCATTCCCCGAACAGTTCGGCGTGGGTTCAGGTTCGCACGAAGATGATGGCGCTGTTCACGATCCGATAGATCAGCAGGAAATCGCCGCCGACGTGACATTCACGGTGATCGGCGCAATCGCCTTTCAGCGGGTGATCAAGCCATTCCGGTCCAAGCGGGGTGTCGGCGGCGATCAGGTGCATCATCGCTTCCTTCAGCCGAGTTATGTCGTAACGGCCGGACCGGGACAGCCGCTTCTAAAGCCTTTTGCGTCTGATATGACGCAAAAGGCTTTACTATTCATATGCCCCTCGCCGGGCGGGCGCGTCCGCGCCCTTGGCCGCTCGCTCAATTCTCGCTAAAGCGGTTTGCGCCAGATTAAGCGCAAACCGCTTTAATCCTTGAGGAAGGTCTTCGTATAATCCGACGCGCGCTGCGGCGGGGCGCGCTTACGGGCGGGTGTTTTTTTCGAGGTCATCGAACAGCGCGCCAGCCGTGTCGCAACGGGCCGCCGTCATGGCGCGGGCTTCGTTCATCGCCGCGCGGGTTTCGGCGTTCGGCACCTTCAATTCCAGAGGAAAGGCTTGATCGGCCACCACCCGGTGCAGGAATAATCGGACGGCCTCAGATATCGACAGCCCCATCGCCGCCAGCGTTTCAACCGCTTGCGCCTTGATCGCGTCGTCAACGCGGATATGCAGCATCGAAGTGTGGGTGGTCATGATCGGGGCCTTTTCGGATGGCCAAGTATGTATCTCAATTGAGATCGCGTCAAGCGACGGTAATGATCACCTCAGGTTGATCGGCGGGAATTCCGCTGGCCTCGGAGTTCGTCAAGGCGATCGAAAAGGACTATCCGCTTCAATACCGCGACGCGCCCGAGCCGAAAACCTATCCCGCCTGCATGGCCGAACTGGCTGATGGTGACCGCCACGCCCTGATTTCGAAATACATCACGCGGTCGCGGATCAACATGGCGCATATCAACCTCGCCCGCTTGATGAAGGATGAGGTTGTCGATCGGGTGCTGACCACCAATTTCGACCCGCTGGTCATGCGCGCCAGCGCGCTGTTCAACAATTTTCCCGCCGTCTACGACATGGTGGCCAACGCCGAGTTCCGGCCGGAACGGGTGGGGCGATCCTCGGTGTTCCATCTGCACGGCCAGCAGGACGGCTTCTTCCAGGCGCATCTGACGGACGAGGTCGAGAAACTGTTCCAGCGGTTACCCCCGCTGTTCGAGGACAGCGCGCGGCGCCGCACCTGGCTGGTGGCCGGCTATAGAGGCGACAACGACCCGGTGTTCCGGCAACTCGACGCGATGCGCACCTTCGCCCACGATTCGTATTGGATCGGCTACAACGACAGCCCGCCCTCCGCCCCGGTAACGGCGTTTCTCGACAAGCAGCGGAACGCCTATTGGGTCAAGGGCTTCGATGCCGACCGCTTCTTCATCGCCCTGGCCGAGGGATTGAGCTGCGCCCAGCCGGTCTTCATCTCCCAACCCTTCACGCATCTGAAATCGGTCCTCGAAACCATCGTCGGGTTCAGCGACCCGGAACAGCGCAAATCCATATCCGGGGCGGCGCAGGCGTTCGAGCGGATCGAGCGGGCGATCGGCTGCATCGAACCGCACGATGGCTGCCCGCGCGAGAAACCGGTCCCCCAACCCGAACCGGCGCCCGCGCCGGTGTCCGAGCGGCGCACGGAAATCGCGATGCTGGCGATGTCCGAGCAATGGGAGGCGATCACCGCCCGGCATGACGAGCTTCTCGCCATCGGTGACCCGGCGATTTTGAATAATCTGGCGTTTGCTTGTGTTCAACAGGCCAACCGGATGAATGGGGAGGTGGCCAACCGCCTGTGGGACCTTGCCGCCGAATGCTGTGCCGAGGTGCTCGCGCTCAAGCCGGATGACCATAAGGTACTCAATAATTTGGGCATGGCCCTTGATCGACAGGCCCGAACGAAGAGCGGCCCGGAGGCCGACCGCCAGTGGGAGGAGGCCTGCGACCGCTACGCCCAGGCGGTCGCGCTCAAACCGGACCTTCATGAGGCTTTCAACAATTGGGGCTCTTGCCTGATTGTCCATTCGTCGAGGTTGGCCGGGCGGGAACGTGAGGATCTGCTGAACCAAGCCGAGGACAAACTTCAACGCGCCAACGCCATCGACCCGGCGGCGGGGTTGTATAACTTCGCCTGTCTCGCCGCCCTGCGGGGCGATGCGGTGGGGTGCCGGAGTTGGCTGGAAAAATGCCGCGACGCGGGTAAGCTTCCCGACCGCGCGCATCTTGAGTCCGATAGCGACATGGACCTCGTCCGGGGCGAGGCGTGGTTCGCCGATCTTCTGGCGGCGGCACTGCCATAGCTGTCCCGAGGGGGCCGCCAACCGGGGCTGTTACCCGGACAATCGGGTCCGCATCTCGGCTGGGGTCAGGATCGGGACTGGAAAGGCATTCGCCAACGCCAAAAGATCGCGGTCCCCGGTGACCAGCGCATCCGCTTGGGCCGCCAGCGCCAGTTCCAGAAAGGGCCGATCGAGCGGATCGCGGCAATCGGGCGTGCCGGGCGGCGGCACCGGGATCGTAACCGTCTCGCACCAGGGGAGGTAATCGGCCAGCAGGGTTTCGCGGTCGGCCGTGTCCAGGGCGAATTTGGGATAGTGAAGAACCCGCAATAATTCCGCCACGGTCTCGCGGCTGGCAAGCGGGCGGATGGCCTCGGTCTGCCACGCCGTGCGCAATCCTATCATCGCGGCGCTTCGAAACAGCAGTGCCGACAGCAAGACGTTGGTGTCGAGGACCAACCGAAGGGGCTTCATCCCGGGCGGCGCGCCCAAGCCACGGCGTCGGCCACGTCCGCTTCGGACAGTCCAAGCGCGTCCAGCTTCGCCCGCACCGAATCCGCGCGGTTGATGCGCACCGGAGTCAGCACGATGCGGCCGTTTTCCTCGGTGACGTCGAAATATTCGGCATCCGGCACGGCGGCAATCACCGCCTTGGGCAGGGTGAGCTGGTTCTTGGATGTCAGTTTGGCGAGCATCGTAAAATCCGCGGGTAGGAATCGAATGAAGGAACGCAATCCTTGTTCCATTTTTGTCATCCCCGCGAAAGCGGGGATCCATGGCAAGGACAAAGAGTGCGGCTGGCCCAAAATCGTGCCGCCGGGCACATGGATTCCCGCTTTCGCGGGAATGACGACCCCATGGTTGGACTCATTTTCCTTACACCCGATTGCGCAGGTAAGGATGTAAGGCAATGGTAGGCGCGTTGCCGCGCGGTTTCAACCGTCCCCTCACCCCAACTCCACCCAAACCGGTGTGTGGTCGCTGGCCTTCTCCCACCCCCTCGGGGTTTTGTCCACACCGGCCCCGCTTAAGCGGTCGGCGGCTTGGGGCGACAGCAGCAGATGGTCGATGCGCAGGCCGTTGTCCTTCGGCCACGCCCCGGCTTGATAGTCCCAGAAGGTGAACAACCGGTCCGCCGCCGGATTCAGCGCCCGCAACGCGTCGGTGAAGCCCAGATGGCAGAGTTCGCGGAACAGCGCCCGGCTTTCCGGGCGGCACAGCGCGTCGTTTTGCCAGTTGGGCGGGTCGTAAACATCGGCGTCGGTCGGGCAGATGTTGAAATCACCGGCCAGCACCAGCGGTTGTTCCCGGGCCAGCAAAACCGTGGCCCGCTCCACCATCCGGCGCATCCAGGTCCGTTTGTAATCCCATTTCTCGCCCGGCGCCGGGTTGCCGTTGGGCAGGTACAGGCAGACGATCCGAACGCCGTTCACATCGCCTTCCAGCCAGCGGGCCTGGGTGTCGGCCTCGTCGCCGGGCAGGCCTCGGACCACGTCCTTGACCGGCGCGCGCGCCAGAATCGCCACGCCGTTATAGGCCTTTTGGCCGAAGACCAAACTTTGGTACCCGGCGGCCTCGAATTCAAAGGCGGGAAAGCCGTCGTCTTGGCATTTGATTTCTTGCAGCACCAGAACGTCGGGCTTGGCCGCCCCCAGCCAATCAAGGACCAGGGGCAACCGCGCCTTAACCGAATTAACGTTCCAGGTGGCGATCCTCACCGCTTATCCCAGATTCTTTTCCGCGAATTCCCAATTGACCAGATGGTCGAGGAAGGCGCCGATGAAATCCGGGCGGCGGTTCTGGTAATCCAGGTAATAGGCGTGTTCCCACACATCCACGGTCAGCAGCGCCTTTTGCCCATGGACCAGCGGGGTGTCGGCATTGGCGGTTTTCACGATCTTGAGCTTGCCGCCCTCGACCACCAGCCACGCCCAGCCCGAGCCGAACTGGCCGACCCCGGCCGCCTTGAAATCCTCCTTGAATTTGTCGTAACCGCCGAGATCGGACTCGATCATCGCCGCCAGCTTGCCCGAAGGCTTGCCGCCGCCGCCCTTCTTCATCGAATTCCAAAAGAAGGTGTGGTTCCACACCTGGGCGGCGTTGTTGAAAATGCCCTGCTTGGCGGGCAGATCGGCGCTCGCCGCCTTGATCACCTCGTCCAGGCTCATCGCCGCCAGGGGCGTGTCCTTGATCAGGTTGTTGAGGTTGGTGACATAGGCCGCGTGATGCTTGCCGTGGTGGAACTCGAACGTGCGAGCCGACATATGGGGCTCCAGCGCGTCGGCGGCAAAGGGAAGGGCGGGGAGTTCGAACGCCATGATGGGAATTCTCCTGCTGTTTCTTTTTGAACAACTCTAAAGATAGGCGCGCGGGCCTTGGAACTCAAGCTCCGGCCGTGCGAGGGCGAGTCGGGCGGCGGCGAGGCCCGAGCGAATCGCCGCCTCGATGGTACAAGGCCACGGGCCGTCCATCCAGTCCCCCGCCATGACGATTTTGGGAAAACGGGTGGCTGGGGTGGGGCGTGCCCGGATGTCGGTGGGGGTGTGGGCCAAGGTGGCGCGGCGTTCCTTGATGATGCGGCTGCGCGGCGGCGGTGCCCCCTCCATGCCCAGAACCGGGGCGATCTCGCGCCACAGGAGGGAGGCGATCTCGGCGTTGGGCCGGGCGGCCAAGGCATCGGCCGCCGAAACGGTCACCGAGATCACGTCGCCCCGTTGGGCCAGCCATTGCGCGGTGCCGCCGGTCAACCCCAGGAACGGTTTATTTCCCGGCAAACGCAAGCCGGGCGTGCCCAAAACGAAATGGGCGCCGACGATCGCCCGGGTCGGCAGGGCGAAGGATTGATCCAGCAACGGCCCGGTGATCCAGGGCGGCAGCGCCAGAATAACCCGGTCCTCGGCCGCCAGCGGCAGCGGTCCGTGGTCGAACACCAGCCTGTCGGCGTCCAAGCTGGTCAGGCGGTGGCGGAAACACAGTTTCGTGCCGTGCGCGGCCAAGGTGGCCAAGGCCGGGGCGACCAGCGCCGACGACAGTCCGGCCGGGAACTCATAGGCATCAAGCGCCCGCACCCCGCCGGTCAGGGCGGCGCGCAGCAAACGCGCGAACATCTGGGCCGAGGCCTGATCGGCATCGGTGTTCAGCGCCGCGACACATAACGGCTCCCAAATCCGCCGAAAGGATCTGGCCGAGGACAGCCGCATGGCGACGGTTTGGGCCTCGTCGTTCTCGAACACGCCCAGCGCGGCCAGCAGCTCGAACGGCCGCAGAAGCAAACGCCCGGCCGACAGGGTCCAGCGATCGCCGCTTTGCAAATCCAGAAACGGAAAGGCCGGGGGATGACGTTCCATCGCCACCGTTCCGCCGATCCGCGCCGCATAGGCCAACGCCGTTTGGTTGACCCCCAGCAACAGGTGCGTGCCGTTGTCGATCACCCGCCCGATCGAATCGTCGCGGAACGAACGGCAGCGCCCCCCGGCATGCCCCGCCGCCTCGTGCAGCACCACCCGGGTCCCCGCCGACGCGGCGGCGACGGCGGCGCTCAAACCCGCCAGCCCGGCGCCGACCACGTGAAGGGTGCCCTTCATGGCGCAAGGTCCCGGTGAACGATGTGCGCAAAGGTCAACAGATCGTCCAGCCGCTTGGTGATGACCTCGATGACGACCGCCATGTGCAGGGTTTGGTAATCGTGAACCGCGATGTTGCGAAATCCGACCATCTTTTTGAGCCGGTCAGCCAAGGGTGCGTCGATGATTCCCGCTTGTTCCAGCAGCGCGAACACGTCGCGGGCACTTTGCGGAATCCCCAAGCGGCGACGCTGAATGATCCGGTGGCCGATATCCAAGCAGGCCTCGCAACCCCGTTGAATGTTCAAGATTGCCGCGTCTTGCCGGGTGATGTCGTGGCCGAAGCCGTCCGGGTCCTTGGCATATTCCTGGCGGGCGCGCGCAACGCAACGCTCGACGATGGCGGCCTTGTTGAGCAGTGTGTCATCGGGCATGGACGAAACCATCGCGTGCGATATCGGCCAGCAACGGGGCGCGGGCTTCGTTCAACGAGGTCATTTCCGACAGCACGAAAATCTCGAACCGTTCGACCACGCCGCCTTGCCCGAACAGCCGCCGCCCGGTGGTGATGATTTGGTGTTGCAGCACGGTGCTGGCGGTTCGCAGATCCACCAGATCGACGTCGCAATCGAAGCGGATGGCAAGGCTTTGCGCCGCATCCCACAAGGCCACCGGGGCCAGCGGCCCTTCCGCCAACACGGCAAGGTCGAGGTCGCTGTCGGGACGCTGATCGCCGTCGGCGCGGCTGCCGAACAGATAAACGGCGACGGCCCCGGGCACGAGGGCGCGGACGGCGGCCGCAAGGTCATGGTCGGACGGAATGTTCATGGGCCGCGATCTTAAGGCGCTAAGCGGGCGGCGTCACGTGCCCTTTGCGCGGGCGCCATTCGCCGGTTGTCCGCGTGAAGGGAACTTGATGGGTGGTGTGGAAGGCGGCCCCCGACCAGCCGCGCAGGGTAACCTCGATCTCGGGCATGTCGATGCGGATCAGGCCATAGCCGTTGGCATCCTCGCGCAGCCGGGTCGAGCAGGCGGTCGAGGCTTGGACAAGGACGCAGGATTGTCCGGTGTTGGCGCGGATCACCTCGGCATGCGCCTTGTGCACGTGTCCGGTCAGGATCAGATCGACGCCACGTTCGGCCAACGCCTCGAACGGATGGCCCGAGGGGGATTCGGCGGGCGGATGGTGCAAAAACGCCACCTTGACCGGCGTTGTCGCCTCGGCCAGGACGGTATCGACATGGTCCAAATGGATCGAGCGCAATTTGCCGCTGGTCCAGCGCAGATGCCGCGTGCTGTCCAGGCCGATCACGGTGATTTCCTCGTCTTGCCAGACCGGCCAGGGTTCGTGATCGGGCAAATGCCTGTGAAATTTGGCGCGCGGCCGGAACAAGCGGTTCAAGGGCCGGTACAAGGGGGCCAGATCGTGATTGCCGGGCACGATCACCGCCGGGGCGGGCAGGGCGTCGAGGAATTGGCGGGCCTCGGCGAACTGGTGGCTTTTGGCGCGTTGGGTCAGATCGCCGGAAATAGCAATCAAATCGGGCCGGTGGTGATGCAGATCGGCCAGTAGGGATTCGACGACGCGGGCGTCGGTCCGCCCGAAATGCAGGTCGGACAGGTGGGCGAGGAGTCTCATGGCATCAACACCCGCAGGGCCTTGGGGTGTTCCCGGAAACACAAGGGCGGGCGCATCACGGTGACCTCGCCGTCCAGAGACAGCATGATCCGGTGTTTGTTGTGGCCGCTGACCTCGACCGTTTTGGCCTGATAGGTGCGCAGCAGCCGCTCGATCCGCCAGCGGCCCAAGGCGGCGTTCACGGCCAGCCACAAAAGCGAGCGCCGCGTGGCGCAGCGGGCCACATGCACCTCCAGCATTCCCTCGTTCAAGGCCGGGCGCTGCGGCGGCAAGCCGCCCTTCCAGGCGTTGTTGGTGACGACGATGAAGGGGGTGCGCACGGTGACGGTGTCGCTGTCCAGGGTCAGCGTCACCTCGATCATCGGATAGCGGCGCAGGACCCGCAACGCAGCCAAGGCCATCGCCCGCCATTTGCGCACGCCGTCGCGCTGAAGATGGTCGCGGCGGCGCACCATCCACGGATGCATGCCCAGCGATGCCCAGATGGCGAACAACTGGCCGTTGACCTCGGCCAGATCGATTTCCTGAACCGATCCGGCGGCCAAATGCCGCGCCGCCTCGACGGGATCGGCGGGCAGGCCCAAATCGCGGGCCAGCAGGTTCAGCGTGCCCAAGGGCAACAGGCCCAGAACGATGCCGCGACCCAATCCGGCGCGGATCGCGGTCAGGATCGTGCCGTCGCCGCCGCCGACCACCACCCCGTCGAGATCGTCCCGCGCCGCCAGTTCGGCCGCGCGGACGGGCAGGTTGCGCCGCCCGCAGATCACCAGCTCCACCGAATGGCCGCCCGCCTTCAACGCCCGCATCACCGCCGAAACAGTCGATTCCAGGACAAGATGGCGAAAGCTTCCGGCCGAACGGTTGATGAGCAGGGCAAGTCGCATGGCGTATCCGTTAACCGGTTGCGGAAAAACCCGATTTTCCCTCGTCATTCCCGCGAAGGCGGGAATCCATGGGGCCGACGGCACAACATAGCGTGTTCGGCATCGCTGCCTGCCCCGGCATGGACCCCCGCCTTCGCGGGGGTGACGAGTTAAAGCATTGAGCGCGGACTTTTTCCGCAGCCTGTTACACCACTCCTCCGAAGGTGAAGCCCGCGTCCTCGACGGCGGTTTTGACCTGTTGTTCCTGGGCACCGTTCACCGTCACGGCCGCCGCCGCCAGATCGATGCTGACCGATGCCTGGGGCGCCACGGCCTTGATGGCATCCTCGACCGAGCGGGCGCAACCGCCGCAGCTCATTCCGGTAACGCGGTAGGTGGTGGACATGATGAACCTCTCATCCGGTTGGGGAAATGGTTTTGACGATGGCGGTCACCGGCACCAGCACGAAACCGCGTTCGGCCAGGGTCGGCAGCCATTTGGCCAAGGCCTCGATGGTGGTGTCGTGCGGATGGCCGATGGCGATGGCGGCCCCCTGGCGCCGTGCCAAGGCCTCGGTATGTTCCAACTGGGCGGCGACGGCGCCGGTTTCTTGTTCGTTGTCCAAAAACACGTCGCGCGCCGCGAACGGAACCCCGCGCTTGCGGGCCGCCGCACCCGCCGCGCTGTGGTCGGTGGTCACCGAATCGACGAAGATCAAACCGTGCCGGGCCAATTCATCCATCACCACCGCCATGCCGGGGGCGTCGGCGGTGAACCGGCTGCCCATGTGGTTGTTGATGCCGACGAAGCCGGAAAACCGTGACAGCCCCCATTCGATCCGGTGTTTCAGTTCGTCTTGCGGCAAGCCGACTTCCAGCACGTTGGGGCCGGCGTTCAGGCCGCCGTTGATCGGCTGCATCGGCATGTGGACCATCAGTTCATGGCCATGGGCGCGGGCCTCTGCGGTTTGACGGTCGAGATCCTCGGCATAGGTCATGAAGGCCAGGGTTAGGGGCTTGGGCAGCTCGATCACCCGTTCGGTGCGGCGGCGGTCCAGCCCCAAATCGTCGATCATCACCGCGATCATCGGTTTTCCGTGCGCCTGCTGGGCGGGAACCGCGTAACGCAGCCACGCCGGTTGGCCACCCCCCGGCTGGAAGGCTAGTTCGCGCGGTTGGACCGCTTCCTTTTTCGCGGACGGGGCGGGGATTTCGTCTTGCGCGCTTTCGTGCCACGCCTCGGTCTGGCTGGGCGACAGCAATTCGTGCCGCGCCGGGCGGTCGAACCCGGTGCTGTCGTCGAAGGCGGTCACCGGGGCGGGCGGGGCCTCCTTCATTGCGGGTTTGCCGCGCGACAGCACGCCGACGCCGACCCCGATGCCGATCCCCAAAGCCAGAATCGCCGCCAGCACCAGCGGCATCGCCCACGGGTGATCCATCCGGCTTTTCTTGCGGGGGCCCATCAACAGGGTGCGTACCCGGTTCCGTCGCGACATCAAATTTCATCCTTCGGGCGCCAGCGGCGCAGCATCAGGGAACTGGTGACCACCGACACCGACGAGGCGGCCATCGCCGCCCCGGCGATCTCTGGGCGAAGCAGACCCGCCGCCGCCAGCGGCAGGGCGATGACGTTATACGCGAAGGCCCAGAATAAATTGTGGCGGATTTTTCGGACCGTGCGGCGCGCCAGATCCAAGGCGTCGGCCACCCGGAGCGGATCGCCACCCACCAAGCACACACCCGCCGCCTCGATCGCCACGTCGGTGCCGGTGCCCAGCGCGATGCCGACATCGGCGCCCGCCAGGGCCGGGGCGTCGTTGATGCCGTCGCCGATCATCGCGACGGTGTGCCCCTTGGCCTTCCAACGCTGCACGGCGGCGGCCTTTTCCTCGGGCAGAACCTCGGCCTCGACATTCTTGATGCCGACCTCGGCCGCCGCCGCCTGGGCCGCCGCCCGCTGGTCGCCGGTCAGCATCACCGCTTCGACCCCCATTGCCCGCAACCGCGCCACCGCCGCCGCCGCCCCCGGTTTGACCGGGTCGGTCAGAGCCAGGCTGCCCAGCAGGCGGGACCCCAGGGCCACCCACATCCGGCCGCCGGCGCCGCCGGTCTCGATCCCGGCTTCGCGCATCAGGCGGTCGGAACCGATGCGCAGGGTCTCGTTGTTCCAAGATACGCTGATCCCCCGGCCGGGCAGCGCCGTGACACCGCCGATCGGGGTCAGTGTCAGGCCGCGCCGATGGGCCAGATCGACCACCGCCTTGGCCAGCGGATGTTCGCTCGACAATTGGGCCGAGGCGGCAAGGCGCAGCAAGCCATCTTCATCGCCGTCCAAGGCATCGATCGCGGTTACCGCCGGTTTGCCCTGGGTCAGGGTGCCGGTTTTGTCGAACACCGCGACATCGACCCGGTCGGCGCGCTCCAGCGCCTCGGCGTCGCGGATCAGGATGCCGTGCCCGGCGGCGATTCCGGTGCCGACCATGATCGCGGTCGGCACCGCCAGCCCCAAGGCGCACGGGCAGGCCACCACCAGCACCGAAATGGCCGCCAGAAAGGCGCGCTGGGGATCGTGCGCCGCCAACCACCAGCCCAGGAACGCCAACACCGCCAGCCCCACCACGGCGGGCACGAACACCGCCGCGATGCGGTCGGCCAAATGCTGGACCGGCGCCTTCGAGGATTGGGCGCGCTGGACGGCCGCCGCGATGCGGCCCAGCGCCGAATCGGCGCCGGTCCGTTGGGTCAGGATGCGCAGCGCCCCCTCGCCATTGACCGATCCGGCGACCACCCCGTCGCCCGCCGCCTTGGCCAAGGGCAGGCTTTCGCCGGTGATCAGCGATTCGTCGAGGGAACTTTCGCCGTCTTGGATCACGCCATCGACCGGCAGCCGTTCGCCCGGACGCACCATCACGACATCACCGGCCCGCACCAACGCGGCGGGCAGGTCGATCAGGCGGCCCTCGCGCATCACATGCGCGGTGTCGGGACGCAGGCGCAACAAGGCCTGGATCGCCCCGGCGGCCGAGCGTTTGGCGCGCGCCTCCAGCACCTTGCCCAAACCGACCAGGGTGATCACCACGGCGCCGGCCTCGAAATACAGATCGCCGCCGCTGAACAGATGCCACGCCGACAGCCCATAGGCCGCGCTTGATCCCAAGGCGACCAGCACATCCATGTTGCCGCTGCCGCCCGCCAGCGATTTCGCCGCCCCCCGGTAAAAGCGGGCGCCGATAAGGAATTGCACCGGGGTGGCCAGCAGCGCCTGCGCCCAGGCCGGAAGCATCCAATGCACCCCCAGCGGCATCAGCAGCATCGGCAGCACCAAGGGCAGGGTCAGCGCCGCCGAAGCCGCGACCAAGCGCAAGGCGCGCGCGGTTTCCGCCGCCCGTTCGGCCTCCAGCCGTTCGGCTTCGCCGGTCTCGCCGGTGATCACGCTGGCCTTGAACCCGGCCTTTTCCACCGCCAAGATCAGATCGGCGGCGGAAACCTCGGCCGCCGCCTCGATGCGGGCGCGTTCATTGGCCAAGCCGACCTCGGCCAAACAGACGCCGGGCACCCGGCCCAGCACTTTCTCCAACCGCGCCGAACAAGCGGCACAGGTCATGCCGCCGATCGCCAGTTCCGTGATCTCGGTGTTTTCCATAAGGGGGAAGATGGGCGGTCGGCCCGGTCTTCGTCAAGATGGGGGTGTTATACCGGTGAACGCTCGATTTGACTTTCCCATGGCTCGTTCACCGGTATCGGCCGCCATCGGCGGCGCGGCCAAGGGCGAATAGGCGAGTCGCTTCAGCGGCTCGCCGGTATTAATCGACGCGCGGGACCGCGCCGATGACGGCCACGCTTTCCCGGTCGAGGACATCGAGCATCCACGCGCTGACGCTTTTCTTTTGCGCCGCCGCCGCGACGAAGTACCGGCGGCGCTGCTCGTCGGAGGGCCGGAGCGTCATCTTGCCGGACCAAGCCTTTTCCGGCTCCTCGCCTTCTTCGCGGCACCAGTCGATATATTCGTCGACACTGGTGCGGAGCTCGGCCTTCAACTCGTCGATGGTGCGGCCGTAAAAATCGATCACGTCATTCAAGCCGATGACGCGGCCGTGAAAGGCGTCGGCCGAATCGTCATACCCGAATTCGGCGTAATAACCCTTGTAGTTCAATATGTTGGTCAGCATCGCTCATCCTCCGGCGCAAGCGTCACCCCGGCGTTTCTCAAAAATTCGGCCGCCGATTCGACCGAGCCCTTTTTCATTAAGGCACCGGGATGGGGCGAGTGAAACAAGCCCTTGCGCCCATTCAGCTTCGCCTTTCTCCGGCTTCCCGCCGCGTGGCCGGGTTTCAACCATTCCCCGCCCAGGGCGTTGACCAAGCGAACAAAATCATCCCACCGCACGTCGCCCCGCATCGGATCGGCGAAGATCATGCGGAGCGTGGCGCGGTTGGCGGCATTCAAGGTCATGAAAAATGGTGGCAGTTTTTGCCACCTATTTCAAGGGGGCTTTCATGCGTCGGCGCTCTGGGCGCGGGCGTGGTTGAGGGCGAGCAGGCGGGCCAAGGATTCGTCGTCGGAAATATCCTGGGGCCAGCCATAAGCGGCGGCGACCGCTTGGTCCAGATCGCGGTGGGCATTGTCCAGCCACGCCGGGCGCTGGTTGTACAGGTTGGTCAGGGTCCGTTTTTTCAGCTCGGCCTCGGCCTTGGCGCTGACCGGGAGGATGCGGTCGGGAAAACCGGGCACCACCTCGGGGATGATTTTCACCAGATCGGGCGGGTTCAGCCAGTTACGGCGTAACTCGTCCAGCCGCTTGGCCGCCGCCGCGATGGCCTGGGCGCGGGGGTTGTCCGCGTAATTGGCGGCGGGGATGTTGGGGGTAAGGCCTTCGGGGAAGGGGAAGGTGTTGAAGACCGACTCGGCATTGTAGGTCGGGTCGTTGCCGACCCCATGCCAAGAACAGGTGCGGAGTGACCATATCTCGTGGAATCGGCTATGAAGAATTCCGAAGGTCGTATCGTCGTCTCTTGCGATAACGACCAAACGTGTGTCGGGTAGAACCGATTTGTCCAGCCAGACAAATATTCTGTGCTTGGCGACACGAGGCGTCACGATGTATCGCTCAAATGGATCTAATGCGGTCCGCATTTCTGGGCGGGATCTCTGCAATATCCACCACTTCTCTGATGCGCGTTCCTCCCGTTTTCCTTGGCGCTCATTGAGGATAGACCGAATGGAATAGGCGAATGGCGCTTCATATAATGCCGCGCTCTCCTCCGTCATGGAGACGCCAAAGTCAATGATCCAACGTCCCGATGCTTGACGGGTAATGTCGGAGCCGTTGGCCCATGGACGAAGAACATCAGAATTGGGGCGGCCGTTCGGATTCAGAGGCATGGCCAACCACTTTCGGGCAAGTTCCCCTGGAATATCGAAATTGCCATTTTTCTGAGTACCAATGAATGCCTTGTGTTGATTCTCGTCGATATGGCGTGCCGTAGTTAAATCAGAATCTTGCGCGGTCAAATCGGCATTAACACGTTCCGCCGGTCGCCCATCCAGGCGGACCTCAGCCGCTCTCTCGTTCCGGGAGAAACACACCAGAGACACCCGAACCGCCGCCCCGTCCACCACCCACGGCTCGTCCCCCCAGGCATCAAAAATGCACCCGTTCGCGGCTATGGTGTCTAGGATCTTGCGGTTTGCCCCGCCCCGGATCGAGTTGGTCGAAACAAGGCCCGCCGCCGTCAGCGTTCCCGCCGCGATCCGGTCCCAGGCCTTGAGGAACCAATAGCACACCAGATCGGCGCCGCCCGATAGGCGGCCTTCGTAGGCGCGGCGCAGCGTGGCGACATACTCGTCCCCCAATTTGCCGATCATCATTTTGTCGCCCAGAAACGGCGGATTGCCCACCACCACATCGGCCTGGGGCCAGTCGGCCTCGTCGCCTGTCGGGGTCAGCAGGGCGTCGCGGCATTCGATCGAATCCAGGCGCCCCAGGATCGGGCTGCGTTTGACCAGATAATCGAAATCATTGCGGATCTGCCATTGCAGCTCGCCGATCCAGATGGTCACGCGTGCCAGTTCGGCGGCATAGGGGTTGATCTCGATGCCCTTGACCGCCAGGGGGGTGACGCGCTGGCCGTCCAGCGGCAGGCCCAGGGCCTTGCCCTCGTTCATTACCTCAAGATCGAAATCCTTCAGGCGGATCAGCGACAGATACAGGAAATTCCCCGAACCGCAGGCGGGGTCGAGCACGCGGAAGGCCCCCAGGCGCTGGCGGAAAGCCTCCCAGGCGGCGCGCGCCGCGTTCTCGGCCTTGGTGCGGGCGGCGTCGGACCTGGCGTTGTCGCGGGCGGCGCGGTGGGCGGCGATCTCGGCCTTGACCGTTTCCCAGGCGCGGTGCAAGGGGGCGATCACCACCGGCTCGATGATTTTCAAGATGGTCGCGGGGTCGGTATAGTGGATGCCGACCCCCTTGTCCGCCGGCGCGGCGGTGGTCTTGGCGCCTTTCTTGGGTTTGGCGGCGGGGTCGAACAGCGAGGCCATGACCTCGCGCTTTTCCGGGTCCAGCCCGGCCTCGAACAGGGTGCCGAAGATCGAGGGTTCGATCGCGCTCCAATCCAACCCCAGGGTGCCGTGCAGATCCTTGATCTCCAGCCAGCCCAGCGGCAGCACCTCGTCGCTGTCGAACAGGCCGCCGTTGAACCACGGGATCTGGGTGGTGCCGAAACGGCCGCCCTTGTCCTTCATGATGCGGAACAGATCGCGCAGCATCGGCTGGAATTCGTCGGCCGACTTGACCGATTCCTCCATGATGTCGGCGAACACCCGCTCGGGCAGCAGATTGATATCCTCGGCGAACAGGCAGAAGACCAAGCGGTTAAGGAAATGGGCGACCTTTTGCGGGTCGTGGTTCTGGGCGCGCAGCTTGTTGGCGATGGCGCCGAATTTCTTGGCCGCCTCGCGGGTGACGCTTTCGCGGGTGGCGGTGGGGCGCAGGCGTTCGGGATCGGTGAAGCACCAGCGCAGACGTTGGCGCACGCCGGGATCACCCAATTCGGCACGCTTGATGTCGTACCGCACCGAAACCGCGTTGGTGAAATTCGTGTGGATGCGGATCTCGTCCATGTCGGAGACGATCAGCAACGGCGGATTTTCCAGTGCGTCGGCGTATTCCTTAAGCTGGGAATAGGCCTTGACCAGATTTTTGTGCGGTCCCTTGTATTCCCAGGCGAAACAGCCCTTGCGCCAGACATCGGCGCGGCCCGGGCGGCCGTCGAGCTTCAGGACGTTTTTCTCGAAGGTGTAAAACTCGCCGTGTCGATCCTCGTCCTGCGGTTTCTTGACCTCCAACAGATCGCACAGATCGAGGAAATGCGCCTGCGACGCCGAGCGCTCGGTAAGGGTCGAGCCCCTCCATTTGGCGATGAAGTCGTCCGGCGTCACGTCCGTATCCTCGTGAGTTTACCCGTTGGGCACGGTAAGCCATGCGCGGTGCAACTTCCAGTCCTTACCCCAACCGCTTCCCCAACCGTCCCGCCAGATCCTGAATGAACTGCCACGCCACCCGGCCGGAACGCGCGCCGCGGGTGACCGACCATTCGTTGGCTTGGCGTTTCAGGTCGGTTTCCGGCACATCCAGGGCGAAGCGGGCGGCATAGCCGATCACCGCGCGGAAATAGGTGTCTTGATCCATGTGGTGGAAGCCCAGCCACAGCCCGAAGCGGTCGGACAGCGAGACTTTTTCCTCGACCGCCTCGCCGGGGTCGATGGCGCCGGCACTTTCGTTCTCGATCATCGAGCGGGCCATCAGATGGCGGCGGTTCGAGGTGGCATAGAACACCACGTTGGCGGGCCGCCCTTCCAGGCCGCCTTCCAGCACCGCCTTCAGCGATTTATAGGCGTCGTCGCGTGCTTCGAACGACAGATCGTCGCAAAACAGCACGAAGCGGCGGGGCGAGGCTTTCAAGCGCCGCAACAAACGGGGCAGCGAGGTCAGATCCTCGCGGTGGATTTCGACCAGCCCCAAGGGCGGCGCGCCGTGTTCGGCGTTGACGGCGGCGTGTACCGCCTTGATCAGCGAGCTTTTGCCGGTGCCGCGCGCGCCCCACAACAACGCGTTGTTGGCCGGGAACCCGGCGGCGAAGGCGCGCGTGTTGTCACGCAGCAGATCGGCTTGACGGTCGATGCCGTGCAGCAACTCCAGATCGACCCCGGCCACCTGGGCCACCGGTTCCAGCCGGTCGGGATCGGCTTCCCAGATAAAGGCGTTGGCCGAGGTCAGATCGGCCGGTGGCGGCGGGGGCGGCGACAGGCGCTCCAGCGCATCGGCGATGCGGCGTAGCGGGGAGAGCAGGGCGGCGGAATCCATGCCCGGAAGGCTAGCGCGGATAAAGGCGGGCGACAAGTGGGGCCTCGCGGCCGTATATCTGACCGGTGTGATGACCGACCTCGATTCCACGCATACCGGCGGCCGCCCAGGGATGGGCGCGGGCGCGCTTTGCTCGCTGCTGTTGCATGGCTTGGTGGCGGCTCTGGCGATCCTTGGGTTTCCCGCCGTGTCGGCGCCGCCGCCGGTCGAGCCCGAGGTGATTCCGGTCGAACTGGTTGCCTTGGGCGAGCAAACCACGGCACCGCCGGGACCGAAGGCCGACCGTCCGGCCGAAACGCCGCCCGAAACCGCCAAACCGGCCCCCGCCACCACCGCGCCAATACCGCCCGCCACGATCAAGCCGCACGCGGGCAAGCTGATGAAACCGCCGCCGCCCGAGGATTTCGATTCCCGCCTGCGCCAAGCCGACCGCGCGCAACCGCATGCCAAACTGGCGCCCGAGGATCAGGCCGAAAGCGGCCACGGAATGGGCGAGGATGCGAACACCGCCAACGCCGGGGTGCTGGGGCCGCGCGCGGCGGTCAGCGTGCGGGATTATCTGCGCGCCCAGATCCTGCGCCGCTGGAATTTCGATGTCGCGCGGCTGGGCAGCCGGTTTTGGATCATCGCGGTGCATGTGGTGTTGTCGCCCGACGGCACCGTCGAGACCGCCGAGGCGGTGATGGATCCGCGTTATCAAAAGCTGCCGGATTATCGCGCTCTGGCGCAAAGTGCGCGCAACGCGGTGCTGGTGTCCTCGCCCTTGCATTTGCCGCCGGGAACCCCGGCGGGCTTGCGCGATCTGACCTTGGATTTCGATCCCCGGGCGGCGTTGCGGTGAAACCCTACCGGATGCTTCTCGCCACCCGGAATCCGGCGTCGCTGGCGTAATCGAAATCCTGGCCCTTGGCGTCGCCGCCGCTGCGCGCCGCCGAGCGGATGAAGATCGGCAGGTTGCTCCACGAACCGCCGCGCAGAACGCGCTTGCCGCAATCGCCGCCGATCCAGGCGCTGCCGTCTTGGGGGGCGCCGGTATAGTTGGAATTCCAGCAATCCTGCGTCCATTCCCAGGCATTGCCCAGCATGTCGAACAGGCCGAACGGGTTGGGGCCGAAACTGCCGGCCGGCGCGAACAGGCTGTTGTCCCAGGGGCTGCCGCAGCCGTTGCAATTAGCGTTATTACCGCCGATCGCCTCGCCCCACCAGCGCGCCGTGGTGGTGCCGCCGCGCGCCGCATATTCCCATTCGGCCTCGCTGGGCAGGCGGTAGACCTCGCCCTTGACCTTGCCGTTCAGCCACGCAAGGTAGGCTTGGGCATCCTTCCAGCCGACGCAGATCGCCGGTTGCTTGGGTGATTCCGCCGAGCCCGGGGGATAGGCCAGATGGTTTCCCTCGCTCCGCCATGTCAGGTTCAGGACATGATTG
Organism: uncultured Rhodospirillaceae bacterium; assembly: GCA_903899885.1. Taxonomy (GTDB): domain Bacteria; phylum Pseudomonadota; class Alphaproteobacteria; order Rhodospirillales; family Magnetospirillaceae; genus CAIULK01. The sequence continues at coordinate 15,736 of CAIULK010000214.1, read as the reverse complement.
CAGGGGCGGGGTTGATAGTCGGTTTCGCGCAGGAAGGTCAGGAATTCCTCGACCGTCACCGGGGTTTTGCCCAAGGCGAAGGCCTTGATCCGCACCGGATGGCGGGGGCCCTCGGTATCGAAGCGGCCTTGTTCGCCGGGTGGGCTACCCATCATGAACTCGCCGTGCGGGATGACCACCAGCTCCGGGCAATCGGGGCATTCCTTGAAGGATTGCGGCTCGGCCCGCCCGGCAAGCGGGGCGGCCAGCAGCAGCGCCAGCAGAATCCAACCCGCGCGCATCACGGCATTTTCGACTCGAGCCGCAGGCTTTCCCCGTCGATCACGAAGCTGCCGTGGCCGTGATGATGAATGGTTTTCGGGTTGGACCGCGTCGGATCGCGCCACGCCCTAACCACTTCTAGAACGAACAGATTGAAGCGCGGGACCAATCGGGTGTCGATGACCCGGCATTCCAGATTGGCGAAGCATTCGGCCACCAGGGGGGCGGCGACTTGGCTGGCCGCCATCGGGGTTAATCCGAACGCGGCGAATTTGTCGATATCGCGTCCCGACGCATTGCCGACCGCCACCACCGTTGGGGCAAGGCCGGAATCGGGCAGGGCGATCACGCATTCCTTGGTGGCGCGCAGGGCGGCGAAGCTGAAATCGTTTTGGCTGACCACGCAGGCCACCAGCGGCGGCACGAAATCGACCATCATGTGCCACGACAGGGTCATCACATTGGCGCGCTCATGGTGCGCGGTGGTCAACAGAACCACCGGTCCCGGTTCCAGCAGCCGATAGACCGAGGAGAGGTCGAGCTCCTGCATCATGCGAGCCTTCTTCCGCTGAGTTTCCGATTCAGGGTACCATGGCCGCACGGTGTTGGAAGGGAGTTTCCAGGTGATGACCGCGGTTTGGGATTGGTTGCGTGAATTCGGGGTCGATGCCGGGGCGGTGGCGCTCAGTGTGGCGATTGTCGTGGGCTATTATTTTGTCCTGAACGCGCGGATCCGGCGTGATCCAACCTATTCCATTCATTTCGTACTGGAATTGGCGCGGCGCGCCTGGGTGGAAAACGTCATGAACAACCCCGCCAAGGATGTAATGGCGGTTCAGACCCTGCGCAATTTCATCATGTATGGAATTCTGATGGTATCGACCAGCACGCTGTTGATTGTCGGCACCCTGACCTTGTCCGGGCAGGCGGAAACCATCTCGCGCACATGGCATGTCTTGAACGTCGTCGGCTCACACGCGGCGGAACTGTGGCTGGTCAAGGTGATCTGCCTGTTGGTGGATTTCATGATTTGTTTTTTGGCCTATGCGATGTCGGTGCGGCTCGCCAACCACGTGATCTTCATGATCAACGTGCCCAAGGAAGTGCGTGATGTTCACGATATCTTGTCGCCAAAATACGTGGCGCGGCGGCTGAACCATGCGGGCAATATGGTCGCGATCGGCACCCGCGCTTTTTTCTTCGCGGTGCCGCTGGTATTCTGGCTGTTCGGGCCGCTGTTCCTGGTGGTGGCAACGATCGGCGTGGTGGCGGTTTTATCGCGCGTCGACCGGAACTTGGCGGGGCTGTAGTTTTTTCCGATGGCCCCCTGACCTCGCCCGCGCTTCGAGGTTACCTATTTTTAAGGTTCATTCCACAATACTTCCCCGTGTCATTGGCATAGCGGAGTATGCGGGATGTTGGGGCGGGAATTTCGATCGTATGTGTTTGCTCTCTTTTCGCTGCTAATGGCAATAACGATCGCTCCGGCGGCGGGGCACGCATCCAGCATTGATTTTGCCCCGGTCACCATTCCCAATCCAACGCTCGGCGTGGCCTATAGCCAAACCTTTACCGATACCGGGGACGGCGTGGCGCCGATCACATTCGCGGTCGTATCGGGATCCTTGCCGCCCGGCTTGTCCTTAAGCGCGGGCGGCGTTCTGTCCGGCACGCCCACCACGACCGGCACCTATACGTTTACGATCCGGGAAAGCGACACCCACCCACTCACGAACGACCAATCCTATACCGTCACCGTCGGCGTAAGCACGGGGATATCGTCTGGGCAGTTGAAGCAGGCCCGTCAGGCCGTGAACACTCAGTTGGCCTCGGCGCAACCGCGCAGCCAGATCAGCAATATCCTGCGCCGGATCGAGGTCGCCAACATCGCCTCGTCACAAGCGGTAACGACGATTCCGCCGGGCGATTCGACGCTCGGCAAACTGTCGTCCTCATTCCAGCCGAACGGCAACGAGCCCTGGGAACGGACCAGTGATCGCGGCGACACCCTCGACCATCTGTCTTCGCTGGGTAATTTTTCGCTGTCGTTGGACGAACGGCCGCAACGGCAGCCGGGCGGGTCCGACCGGTTGCGGTTGCCCAGCGGCGGCGATCCGGCGCGCCTTACCCTGTGGGGGCAATATTCCAGCAACACCAGTCACAACGGCCAAGCCGATGCCCGCACCTCCGGGATGACCCGCACCTACACCCTTGGGGCCGATTGGAGGGCTACCCCCGGCCTGCTTGTCGGAACCGCCTTCGGCTTTGGCCGTACCAATCTCGATACCGAGTATAACAGCGGCGCCTATCACGAGAACGTTTATACCCTTTCGCCATACCTTTCTTGGCAGTCGCCACGTCACCGCTTGGGTTTGGAGCTGGCGGGCGGGCTTAGCCGCGGCGCGATCGACAGCACACGCGGCGGGATTACCGGGACCTCGACCTCCAACACGTGGTTCGTCGCGGGCACCGGCACGGCTCGCCTTACGCCCACGGAAAAGCCGCTTAAAATCGAAGGGCGGCTGAGTACGCTGATCGGTGAACGCTGGACTTCGGCCTACACCGAATCCGACGGCACCTACAACGATTCCGGCCGCACCGCCGTCGCCCAAATTCGCCCCGGCGCCGAAATCGGCTACCGTCTTCACGTTGACACTGTTGAAGTGGAACCGTTTGTCCGCGCGGAAAACGTGTGGGATGCCGGCGATACCATCAACGGCGACCACCAAGCCGAGGCCGCCACGGTGGGCGTTCGAGCGGTCAAAGGGCCGGTGTTCGGATCGATCGATTTCGAACAGGAATTCGGCCGCAGCCACTATTCCAGCAAGACGGTGGCGGGCCTCGTCGGCTATCGCTTCGATATGGGCAAATCGGGCACTGTTGCCCCCAGCCTCAAAGTCGCCGATACCCCAAATGGCGGGGAAATAGGCGGGGCCATTCGCTTCCAGTCGGAACGCGGCATTTCTCTTGATCTGTCGGCCACGCGATCGGAGGTCGGCGACATCTCGCGCGAGCTTCAATCCACCGACATATCCGCCAATCCGGCCCTGCGCTCAACCGGCACCAGCCTGCATTTGGGGCTGACGGTCGCGTTGTGAGGTTACTTCGTGTCCAGCCGGATTTCGATCCGCCGGTTGCGGGCATAGGCGGCGTCGCTATCCTTTCTGTCCAAGGGCTGGAACTCGCCGAACCCGGCGGCGGCCAGATGGTCGGCGGGGATGCCCGCCGCGATCAGCGCCCGGATCACCGAGATGGCGCGCGCCGTCGAGAGTTCCCAGTTCGAGGGATATCGGTTCGAGGCGATCGGCCGTTTGTCGGTATGGCCATCGACCCGCAGCACCCAGGGGATCGACGGGGGGATCTTGCGGGCGATCTCGGCCAGCGTGCCGGCCAGGGCGCGTACTTGGCGCAAACCATCGGCGCCCAGTTCGGACGATGCGGTGTCGAACAGCAATTCGGATTGAAAGATGAAGCGGTCGCCCTCTATGCGGATGCCGGGACGGTCGCCCAGAATGGCGCGCAGTTTGCCGAAGAATTCGGAACGATAGCGCTGCAATTCCTCGACCTTGCCCAGCAGGGCCAAGTTCAATTTCTTGCCGAGGTCGCCGATCTGCACCTTCTGATCGGCCGTTTGCTTTTCCGACACATCCAAGGCGGCGGCGACCCGGGACAGTTCGGACTTCACCGCCTCCAACTGCTGGGTCAGCAGTGCTAGTTCCGCCTTGGCCTGAAGGCTGACCTGCTTTTCGCTCTCGGCCCGCTGGTTGGCATTGGCGAGCTGGCTTTCCAGTTCGGCCTTCAGCGCTAGCAGCGCGGCGACGTCGTGTTCCAGCCCCTCGCGCTCGGCGCTGGCATCGGTCAATTGCGCCGACAGGTTGGACAGATCGGTGCGCAGGCCTTCGGTGGTTTTCTTTTCCAGCGCCAATTGATCGACCAGACCGGCCAATTCGGCGCTCAGGCGGTTGACCGTTTGTTCGCTGCCCGACAGCGCGTTGCCCAAAAAGAACTGCGCCAGAACGAAGACCATCAACACGAAGATCATCACCATCAACAGCCCCGACAGGGCATCGACGAAGCCCGGCCAGATCTCGACGGTGCGCCGCGCGCGGCGGGACAGCATGGCCTTACTCCTCGACGGCGGCGATGGTGCGGGCCAGCAAGGCCTGTTCCGTCCGCAAATGGTCGTCGAGGATCGACATCTTGTCGATCAGGGTGCGGATGTTGGCGTTGGTGGCGATCCGGCTTTCCTCGCCGCGCGCCAGGATGCGCTGCAATTCGGCCAGGCTGTCGGCGGTTTGTTCCAGCAGCGATTGGATATAGGCGGGCACCGGGTGTTCACCGTCGCCGCCGCCGCCGCTCAGGCGGGTTTGGCTGGCCAGCCAGTCTTCCAGCTCGTTATAAAAAGCGTTTTGCGCCTGACCGGCCTGAAGATCGAGGAAGCCGACGATCAACGAGCCCGACAAGCCGAACAGCGAGGTCGAGAACGCCGTGCCCATGCCGCTTAAGGGGGCGGCCAAACCAACCTTCAGCCGGTCGAACGCGGCGGCCATGTCGGGGCCGGACACCGTCAGCGAACCGATCACATCGCCGACCGAGGCGATGGTTTGCGCCAGCCCCCAAAATGTGCCCAACAGCCCCAGGAAAATCAGCAGGCCGACGAAATAGCGCGCCAGATCGCGCCCCTCGTCCAGCCGGGCGGCGATCGAATCGAGCAACGAGCGCAAGGCCATCGCCGACAAATTCATCCGCCCCGACCGTTCGCCCAGCATCCCCGCCATCGGCGCCAATAACCGCAACCGGGCGCCCGACAGGATCGGCGTGCCGCGCCGCCAGCCCTCCATCCATTCGACTTCGGGGTTGAGCAGCAGCACTTGGCGGAAATTCATGACGATCCCGGTCACGAAAATCCCGACGATCAGGCCGTTCAGCCCGGGATTGGCCAGGAAGATATGGATCAAGGTCGGCGCCAGCGTGCCCGCGACGGCGGCCACGGCCAACACGAAGACGACCATGCGCAGCACGAAACGATTGGGTCGGGTCATCACATCCCTCCGGGCTGGGCGGATAGGGAAGTATTAGAGGCCCGAGATTAGGGCGATTTCATGGCGTGGTCAAAGCCAGTATTTCGGATAGGCGCGCCCCTTGGGAAGATTGTTGACCAGCAAGGCGACCGCAACCAGCGCCGCCGCGCCCAACGCGGTCGGCATGATCAGAAACCGCCAGCCGGGCGCGGTCAGCATGACGATTACCGGGTTCGAGCCGGCGGGCGGGTGAACCGTGCGGGTCAGCATCATCAGGGCGATCGCGGCCCCCTCGGCCAGCGCCATGCTCCACCAAGTGGCCCCGAACAGCGACAGGAAGACCAGCCCGACGAGAGAGGCCAGGATATGCCCGCCGATCACGTTGCGCGGTTGGGAAAAGGGAACGTCGGGAAAGCCGAACAGCAGCACGCAGGACGCGCCGAACGACCCCAGCACCAAGGGGATCCCGGTCGAGGAGGAGAGCAGGGCGATCACGGCAATCGCCACGAATCCGCCGGTCGCCGCGACGGCGATGGTGGGAAACCCGGCCCGTGGCGGCAGGGCCGCGCCGCCGCGCAGTTTGTCGGTAAGCGTTGTCATCGGTCTGTCCCTCCAAGCGGTAAATAGACAGACAAGTCGGTATACGTTGCGGGCGATTCTGTCAAGATGGTCCACGTGGTTTCGATTATGGGGTCTGGGGTGCGGATGAGCAGATAATCCGATTAAAATGCGCGTCGCCGCCCTGTGCAATTGGTGCAAAAAAAATTAACGCGATGCCCGTAACAAAAAACTATAGTTGCAGGTCGGCATGCACGCGTGCAGAGTGTAGGCGCAAAAACGCCCGTTTGGTTGATTGCTGTGCAGGCCGCGCAATTAAGTACAAAATCCCCGTCACCGAAGTCCTGGATCACGGAGACCGCCACGATGGAAAAATTGCTGGGATGGGGTATGGTCTTATTTATGTGTTATTTGGGAACCCACATGTTCCATTGACCTTTGAATTCTGGGGAATTCCGGAACTTCGTGGGTACGTTACGCTATTAGCTGAAGCGGGGCTGTCCGCCAGAGCTAATCAGACCGGCATTTTCTTTACCTTGCGGCAGCCCGCCGTCGCGGGGCATGGGGCGAGGGGGTCAATGCAGGAACATCTTTGCGAAGATCGCCACTTGAAAGGCGAGGATGAACCCCATCATCCATTTGAGCAGCAGAATATCGACCTTCACTCCGGCAATCTCCGCCGTCAGGGCCGACTTCACATCGACAATCTTCATCTCAAGCCGATGCTCGAACGCTTCCAAATCCGATTTGCTGGCGGCTTGCGCATCAATCAGCTCGGCCAATGCCGTGACTTGCTCGGTCGAGAACCCAGCGGCTTGAAGCCGGAGAATTGCAGACGCGCCCATGCCTTGGCTCGCATTGCTTGCCGTGTGGCATCAATCGCAGGATAACCTATTTTAACGGTTTCGAGAAGAGGCCGACCAACAGCCCTTCCGCCACTCCTTGGACCCTTTAGGCGCCATGACCAAATCCCCGGCCCGCGAAAAGTTGCTGCAAACCGCGTTGGCGCTGTTTCACCAAAACGGCTTCCACAACACCGGCATCGATCGCATCCTGGCCGAGGCGGGGGTGTCGAAGATGACGCTGTACAAACATTTCCGGTCGAAGGAGGAGCTCATTTTGGCGGTGCTCTGCCGCCGCGACGAGTTGTTCCGCGACTGGCTGGCGCAAGGGGTGGAAGCCCGCGCCGAAAAACCGGCCGATCGTCTGCTGGCGATGTTCGATCTTCTGGGGGAATGGTTTTCGGCCCCCGATTTCCACGGCTGTCTGTTCATCAACGCCACGGCCGAATTCAGCCGACCCGGCGATCCGGTTCGCGCCGCCGCCGCCCGGCACAAGGCGCTGTTGCACTCGTGGCTCACCGGCATCGCGGCGGCGGCGGGCGCCGATGATCCGGCGGCCCTGGCGCGCGAACTGCTGTTGCTGAAGGAAGGGGCGATCGTCAGCGCCCAGGTCAGCGGTGATCCGGGGGCGGCGCGGCTGGCCCGCCAATTGGCGGTTGGGCTGGTCGCCCGGCGGATCGCTACAGCGTAATCACATCGACCGCATCGCCCGCTTCGGCGGCTGGCGCGAAGGGCGGGCGGATTACCAAGGCGTCGGCGCTCGCGAAGCCGGACAGCACCGCCGAATCCTGTTTGACGAAGGGGGTGGCGACGTCGCCAACCAGGGCCGCGCGCAGGTAATCTTGGCGTTCGTCATTGGCGGGCAGGTCGCGGCCCAGCCGCGCGGTTCGCGGCAAGGGGGCGGCGGGCAGGCCGCTCAACGCTTTCAGCATGGGGACCAGGAACAGCACCGCCGAGACCAGGGCCGACACCGGATTACCGGGCAATCCCAGCACCGGCATCGTGCCCAACCGCCCGAACATCAGGGGCTTGCCCGGGCGCATCGCGACCTTCCAGAAATCGCGGGTCATCCCGGCTTGGGCCAGCACGTCGCCGACCACGTCGTGATCGCCGACCGAGGCGCCGCCCGAAATCACCAGCAGATCATGCCCGCCGCCGATCATCGCCGCCAGGGATTCGACCGTATCGGCGGCGATGCCCAGATGCAGGGCCTCCGCCCCGTGCGCTTGCGCCAAGGCGACCAGCGCCGGGCCGTTCGAACCGGGAATTTGCGCCGTGCCCAAAGGCTCGCCCGGCATTCGCAATTCGTCGCCGGTCGATAGCACCGCGACCCGGGGACGGCGGCGCACCGGCAGCCACGCCCGGTTCATCGCGGCGGCCAAACCGATCCGGCGGTAATCGAGAATGCAGCCCGCGGTTAGCAGTCGGTCGCCCGTGGCGAAATCCAGGCCCGGCGGACGCACGAAGGTACCGGCGGCAACGGTTTGGCCAATCCGCGCGCCCCCCTCGACCCGCTCCACGTCTTCCTGGCGGACGATGGCATCGGCCCCGGATGGGATTGCCGCGCCGGTGAAAATCCGAACGCATTGGCCGGGACCGACGCTGCCGCCAAACGGCCGCGCGGCCGCCGATTCGCCGATTTGCGCCAAAACCACCGGGGACGAGGCGGTATCGGCCGCCTGAACCGCCCAGCCGTCCATGCTGGATACCCGCAAAGGCGGGTGACTGACCCCGGCGGCGATATCGGCCGCCAGTACGCGCCCCGCTGTTTGCGGCAACGCCACGGTTTCGGGTGGCAGCGGAGCAAGTCCCGCCAACACCCGCGCCAAGGCGGTTTCGACCGAGATCACCGCGCGGCGCCGATGATGGCCAGGAAATCGGCCGCCTTCAGGGCTGCGCCGCCGATCAGGCCGCCATCGACATCGGCCAGCGCCAACAGCGCCTTGGCATTGTCGGGCTTCATCGAGCCGCCGTAGAGAATCCGCATCTGGGAGGCGGGGCCGGAGCCCAGCCGGGCGGCCAGTTCGGCGCGAATTCCGGCGTGAACCTCTTGCGCTTGTTCCGGGGTGGCGACCCGGCCGGTGCCGATCGCCCAGACGGGTTCATAGGCGATCACCGTGTTGGCCGGGGTGGCGGTGGCGGGCAGCGACCCGGCGATTTGAGTGCAGTTGACCTCCATCGTTTGGCCCGCGTCGCGCTCGGCCAGGGTTTCGCCGACGCAGACAATGGCGATCAAACCGGCGGCGTGGGCCGCCTCGGCCTTGGCGCGCACGCTGTCGTTGGTGTCGCCGTGATCGGCGCGGCGTTCCGAATGGCCGACAATGACGGCGCGGCAGCCCAGATCCGCCAGCATCGAAGCGGAAATGTCGCCGGTATGGGCCCCCGAAACCTTGGCGTGGCAATCCTGGCCGCCGACCGCGACAAGCGACCCGGCGACGGCGCCAACCACCGTGGAAATCAAGGTGAAGGGCGGGCAGATCACCACGTCGCACCCCGGATCCGCCGAAATCCCGGCTTTGATCGCGGCGGCGAGCCGGGCACCCTCATGGACGGTTCCGTTCATTTTCCAGTTTCCGGCGATTAGCGGCCTTCTATTCGACATGAGGATTTTTTCCGAGATGTTGACATAGGAAAGGGGCGGGCTGGAAACAGCCCGCCCCAGACTATAACCGCTTTCGACGCGGCCCGCGAATTAAAGCGGGGCGCGGGTCTTGGCGACGACCGCGACGCGCTTGCGCAGCGAGCAGGCGAAGGCCAGCATGAACCGCATGGCTTCCTGCGTCTCCGGCTTGGACAGCATGCGCAGGGTTCCGAACAGGCCAGCACTGGCCCCCGGAATCTGGCAATGTTCCAGCGCGTCCTCGACCGAGCATTTGGCTTCGTGCGCCAAGGTGCCCAGATCTTCGGTACCGACGTTGTTGGCCATGTGTTCCATGAAGGCGAACACACGGTCGACGATCGAATCGGTGGCCGCGTTGCGGGCACCGTGGACCAAGTAGAGCAGATCGACCACCGTCGTCAGAACCCCGGTGCGGTGAAGCGTTCCCAGGTTATCCAGCAGGTAGACGATCGCTTCCTTGACGTCCGGATCGTTGAGTTTGTCGACCACTTCCAGCGTGTTGCCGGCGGTGTCCGCCAAACGGGAGAACATACTGTCACAAAGAGCGTCCTTGCCGCCTTGGGCAAGGCGAGCCAGCTCTTCGCTAATCGAAGGTTGCGGCATATCGGTCATAAGACGCCCCTCCTACAGCAGGCCGCGAGCGGACAGCCAGTACAGTCGGTTGTAAGCCAGCTTGAACCAGTGGATCATCTGCGACGGCGGGCCGGGATTCGGCGGGGTCTTGTAGTCGAACCACACATAGGTGCCGGTTCCCAGACCGGTTTCGACGAAGCAGAACACCTTACCGTCGTATTCACGGGCCCAAGCGCCTTCGGTGACCAGCGAGACCAGATTGTCGATCAACACGTCGGCCTCGAAGTGAGCGGTCGAACCGGCCTTCGAAATCGGAATGTTGGTGGTGTCGCCGACGACGAAGACGTTGGTCGAGCCTTCGCGATGCAGGGTCTTGGTGTTGGTCGGCACCCAGCCGCCCTTGCCGAGATCGGAGTCGATGATCACCTGCTGGCCCATGTGGGGCGGAATGGTGATCAGCAGATCGAACGGCAGTTCGACGCCTTCCATCGAGCGGATGGTCTTCTTCTCGGGGTTCACCGATTCGGTGTTGAAGAAGGTCTCGTACTTGATGCCTTGCTTGTCGAATTCCGGCTTGGACCAATGGGCAACCGGTTCCAGCGCGTGCAGACGGCCGATCGGGTAGGTGTAGGTGATTTCCACCTTGTCCGACATGCCCTTGCCCTTGAAGAACTCGTTCAGCATGAACGTGACTTCGAGCGGGGCGACCGGGCACTTGTGCGGCGCGTTGACGTTGACGATGATCTTGCCGCCCTCGAAATTATTGAGCGCGGTCCGCAGCTTGCGGGCACCTTCGATGTCGTAGAACCAGTGACCGGCTTCGGCCATGCCCGGAATGTTCTGGGGCATGATGCGCGAACCGGTGGCCAGCACCAGGTAATCGTACTTGAAGGTACGGCCCTTCTCGGTGGTGACTTGGTTCTTCTCGACGTCGATATGCTTGGCGGGATCGACGAAGAAATTCACGCGCCGGTCCAACACCCGGCGCTGATCACGATAGAGTTCGGCTTCGCGGATACGGCCGAACGGCACGTACAGCAGACCGGGCTGATACATATGGGTTTCGGTGGTTCCCAACATCGTGATGTTGACCGACCCGTTCCGCAGCTCGGAATTGAGCTGACGGCACATGCCGTTCGCCACGATCGTGCCGGCAAGACCGCCGCCCACGATAAGAATCGTCTTGGACATTCGTAACCCTCCCTAAGTGGTTCAGAACTTCGAAAACGGCGCCGGCTGTCTGACCGCAGCCTTGGCCGCATCCCCCAACAACTACTTCGCTTTTTTAACCAGGATGCTCCAGTAACCGCCCTTGTCCGTCGTGCCGACATGGGTGTGGCCGACCTTATTGATCCAAGCCGGGATATCGTTCGCCGACCCCTTGTCCGAGGATAGCACCTCGATTTCGTCACCGACCGCCGCCAATTTCAGCGCCGCGATCAGTTCCATCAGAGGACCCGGGCAGAACGAGCCGCGACCGTCGATGGTGGTGGTTGCCATGTTCTTTTTTCCTTCGTGTCTTGAAAGCGTCGCTTTTTATTAAAAAGAAAGGAGTTGCCCGTTTTCGGCGTCGGACAAGAATACCGTAAGACCGGCCGCGCCGTCAAACAGGCCTTCCGTCAGGTTCTTCTCCACTTCCCAATGCTTGAGATCGAGGACCATCGAACAGACCCACATCTTCAATTCGCCAAGATCCTTGCCCATCTGGAACAGCTCGAGCGTGTCGGGAACCTTGTTGGCGACGAAAAGGTCGTGATAGTTGCCGCCGTGGTAGCGTTCCTCGGGGGCCAAGCCGCGCTCGAACACGTTGACCGCGTTCATCGTGACGAATACCTCGACCTTGCGGTCCGAAACGGCCGCGACCGAGGCGATCATCGCGGCCAGATGAACCTTTTCATGCTCGCCGGAGCTCAGGATGATGTACAGGGGCTGGGAAGCCATCGGGAGTTTCCTTGATCCTTGTTAGTGGTGTTCTTGCCGTCCAAATTCAATCGAAGGCGTTATCCTCCGTCGAACGATTAAAGCCGCGACCCGTCCCGTTAAGCAAGATGAATCTAATCCAGTTATTTCGAATTCATGAGGACGGCGGATTCCCGGTTGCGGGGGGGGGCGGCCCTCCGTATGATGCCGGGCTCGAAACCACGGTTTTTTTCAGGCGTATTTCCGGCGATGCTCGATATTTTCCGCAAGGCCTCTCAGACCTGGATCGTCAAGCTGCTGCTTGCGCTTCTGACGTTCGGCTTCATGTCGTGGGGGGTAGGCGACGTCATCCGCCGGGGCGCCTTCGGCACCGGCCCCGCCATTGAGGTGGCGGGCAACCAGTTCTCGGCCTCGGACGTCGATGCGCAGTTCCGGCGCGAGATCGACCGCTTGCAGCCGATGCTGGGCGGAAAACTCACGCCCGAGGAGGCCCGCAAGATGGGCCTGATGGACCGCGCCATCGAGTCGATCGTCAACAAGACGCTGGTTTCCGAGGCTGGGCGCGACCTGGGCCTTGCCGCGTCGGATGATCTGATCCTGGCCAAGGTGGCGAATGATCCCAATTTGCGCGACGACAAGGGGGTGTTCGACCGCGAGCGGCTGCGCCGCGCCTTGGCGCGCGCCGGTCTGACCGAGGAAGGTTTCTTGCGCGAACAGCGCGTCGCGATGATCCGGGGCCAAGTCGGCCAAGCGGTCGAGGGCGGCGTCAGCATTCCGGCCTCGCTGGTCGATCCGATCGTCGCCCGGCGCATGGAGCGGCGCACCGCCGACTGGACCCAGCTCGACGACAAATCGGTTCCCGCTCCGGCCGCCCCCGCCGAGGCCGATCTGGAACAGTATTACAAGGTAAACGCGCAACGGTTCATGGCGCCGGAATACCGGGCGCTGACCGTGCTGCTGCTGCGTCCCTCCGACGTCGAGAACGACATCCAAATCTCGGACGACATGGTCGATGAGGCGTGGCACCAGCGTCAGGACGAGTTCAACACGCCGGAACGCCGCCAAGTCAGCCAGATCATGCTGGCCGACGAGGCCGAGGCCAACAAGGTCCGGGCGCTGTTGAAATCCGGCAAGGATTTTGCCGCCGTCGCCAAGGCCCTGGGGGCGCAGGTCCTCGATCTTGGTTCGATCGAGAAAAACGATTTGCCCGAGGAATTGGCTGGTCCGGTGTTCGGCGCCGCTGCGGGCGCGCTGGTCGGCCCCGTGCAATCGCCGCTGGGTTGGCATTTGGCCAAGGTGGCCACCGTCATCCCCGGCAAGACCGCCACCCTGACCGACGTGCACGAGCGGATCGTCGCTGGAATTCGCCGCGACCGCGCGGGCGATCTGCTGGGCGCCCTGGCCAATAAGGTCGAGGATGCGCTGGGCGGCGGCGCCTCGCTGGAAGAGGCGGGCAAGCGCTTCAATCTTCAGGTTGCCACGTTCCCGGCGCTCGACGCCCAAGGCAAGGACGGCGAGGGGCGGCCCGCCAACAATCTGCCCAAGGCCGAGGCGTTCCTCGACGTCGCCTTTCATGCCGAGGTCGGCAGCGAAAGCCAGTTGACCGAAAACGGCAATGACGGCTTCTTCATGCTGCGGGTCGATAAGGTGACGCCACCCCAGGCGCGTCCGTTGGCGGCGGTTCGTTCCGACGTGGCGGCGGCCCTGATTGCCGAGCGCCGGCACGCGGCGGCGCGCGAACGCGCCGAGAAACTCGCCAAAAGTGTCGAGGACGGGGCGCCGATATCCTCGGCGTCCGCCGCGATGGGCCTGACCGTCAAGACCAGCCGCCCGTTCCCGCGGGTGGCGGCCGAGGGGCAGGATCTGCCGTCGGCGGCGATCGGCGCGCTGTTCGAAAAAACGGCGGGGCAGGTGGCGGTGGCCGAATCCGGCGCGGGCTGGGTCATCGCCCGTTTGGCCGGGGTTCAACCCTTCGACGCCAAGGCTCATCCGGAAATCGCCGCCAAGATCGGGCGCGAACTGGCGCAAACCGTGGCCAACGATCTCGACGACCAGTTCCTGGGGGCGTTGGCGGTTCGCTACAACGTCAAGATTGACCGCAGCCAAGTGACGCGGACGGAGTGATCATGCCGTCTCGGGCCGATTTCGCCGCGTTTCGCGCCGGGTTCGAAGCTGGGCAGCCGCAGCTGGTCTGGCGGACCCTGGTCGCCGATCTGGAAACCCCGGTCAGCGCCTTTTTGAAGTTGGGGGCGGGGCGTCCCTATTCCTTCTTGCTGGAATCGGTCGAAGGCGGCGCCGTCCGCGGCCGTTATTCGGTGATCGGGCTGGACCCCGATTTGGTCTGGCGCTGCCGGGGCGATCGCGCCTGGGTCAACCGCGCCGTTTCGGCCCGGCCCGATGATTTCGTTTTGGAAACCCAGGGCACGCTCGACAGTTTGCGTGCCTTGATCGCCGAATCCCGCGTGGCGATTCCGTCGTTCCTGCCGCCGATGTCGGCCGGTTTGTTCGGCTATATGGGCTATGATACCGTGCGTCTGGCCGAAACCCTGCCCGATGCCAATCCCGACGAAATCGGCATCCCCGACGGCGTGTATGTGCGTCCGACCGTGATGGCGATGTTCGACAATGTCGATGGCACCCTGACCGCCGTGGTGCCTGTATGGCCCGTTCCGGGCGGTGATGCCCGCGCGGCGTGGGACGAGGCCGAGGATCGCCTTGACCGGATGATCGGCCGCCTCGACTGCCCGTTGCCGCATGCCGAAGCCCCGCCCCAGTGGGACGGGTTGCCCCCGGTCGAAGGCAATGCCGCGCGCTACGCCGAAATGGTTGCCAAGGCCAAGGAGTATATCGCCGCCGGGGATATCTTCCAGGTCGTGCTGTCTCAGCGTTTGACCGTGCCGTTCCCGTTGCCGCCCTTCGCCCTGTACCGGGCGCTGCGCCGCACCAATCCGTCGCCGTTTTTGTTCTATCTCGATTTCGGAACCTATCAGATCGTCGGTTCCAGCCCGGAAATCTTGGTCCGGCTGCGCGACGGCAAGGTCACCATCCGCCCGATCGCCGGAACCCGGCGGCGCGGCGCCGATGCCGAGGAAGACAAGGTCTTGGCAGCCGACCTGTTGGCCGATCCCAAGGAACTGGCCGAGCATTTGATGCTGCTGGATTTGGGCCGCAACGATGTCGGCCGGGTGGCCGAGGTGGGCAGCGTGCGGGTCACCCACAAAATGGTGGTCGAGTATTATTCGCATGTGATGCACATCGTCTCGAACGTCGAGGGCCAGTTGCGCCCAGGCTGCGACGTGATGGACGTGCTGATGGCCGGTTTCCCGGCGGGCACCGTGTCGGGGGCGCCAAAGATCCGGGCGATGGAAATCATCGACGAGCTGGAAGATGTGCGCCGCGGCTTCTATGCCGGGTGCATCGGTTATTTCGCGGGCAACGGCAATATGGACACCTGCATCGCGTTGCGCACCGCCTTGGTCAAGGATGGCCAAATGATCGTGCAGGCCGGGGCGGGCATCGTCGTCGATTCGAACCCGCAATCCGAGCACGAGGAATGCCTGAACAAGGCCCGCGCCCTGCTGCGCGCCGCCGAACGGGCGTTTGAATACACCAGCCTCGTCAACCGGCGCCCGTCGTGACATGGGCGACGTTCTGGCCTGGAGCGAAGTTGCCCGCAATATTGGGCCTCTGGTCGCCGGGTTTTGGGGCATCTGGATCGCCTGGGCGCGCAGCCGGGCCGCGACTCGTCAGGCGGATGCGGCGATTTACATGTTGCGGGGCATCTGCGACGATGGACAGTACGAGTCCTATATCGGGCCGATCATCGAGACGTTGACGGCGTATATTCGAAAGCGGAGCCGGTCCGACGAGTGCCAGGATATGGGCGCCGACGATCTGGCGATTGTTGATATGTTGCGTGATTATGAGCTGAAACGAGGGGC
>CAIULK010000213.1 GCA_903899885.1 uncultured Rhodospirillaceae bacterium | reverse complement strand
GCGTCACATCAGACGCAAAAGGCTTTAGGCTTCAAGGATATTACGGCGTTCCACCTCGGACATCTCAAGCGTTTCGGCGATATCGTCGCCGCTCAACCCGCGCGCCCGCAACCGCGCCGACATCACGCGGGCGAAATCCTCGATATCCATATCCTCGCTCAACGGCGGGTCTTCCTCGGGGTTCACTTCCGCCGAAAGCCGCACAATGGCGTGCGGAGAAACACCAAGCCGACGAAGCACCTTCGCCGGAAGGTCTTCGCCCCTGACATCGATGCTGACTTGCGCCATGCTCAACCCCTTTGTGCCGGTGGTCATGGCGACATTCTACACCGACAGCCCCCCGTGCCGCCATGATGACGACGGCCCACCCTCTCGGGAGGCACCCGGATGCCTTGATTGGATCAGCCGCGCCGGTTGGCGAGGAAACCCTATGCCCGCTCTGGGGCCGGAGTCTGGAATTTCGGCGATATTCCGCAATGTGCCCCAGAACATTTCCGCCAAACAAAAGGGCTTAGCGATTTCTCGCTAAGCCCTTTGTCATCTTGGTGGAGCCAATCGGAATCGAACCGACGACCTCTTGAATGCCATTCAAGCGCTCTCCCAACTGAGCTATGGCCCCGAAACTTGGGCGACGTCCGCGCCCTTGCGGGCGTCGGCGTCGGTGGAGGCGGACCTTATGAAACTTGGGGGGCGTCATGCAAGCGAAAAAATATTTTTTCGCGACAATCAGACCTCGTCGCCGATCTCCTCGTCCAAATGCTCCATGACCTCGGCCATGTCGTCGTCGTCCTCGCCCAGATCCGAGGCATCCTCGATCAGGGCGTTTTCATCATCCTCGGCGGCCTCGGCCTCGGGATCGAGGGCCTCGTCCTCATCGCCCAGCACCACCAAATCCTCGGCATCGGGGTCGATCGCCTTGATTTGAGCCACGGGCGGCGCCACCACCTTGGGTTCGGCCGGTGCCGATCCGCCGCGCCGGGTCTTGAACGGCACCTCGGGTTCGACGATCGCCTGACATTTCGGGCAGGTGATCGGGGTGCGGCCCATGTCGTAAAAACGGCATCCGCAACTTGTGCAGGTCCTCTTCTGGCCCCATTCCGGTTTCGCCAAGGTCGAATCCTCCGTATTTTGTCGCAGATTGTCTGGCGGGCGGTTTGCCATGTTCGCTCACTCGTGTCAAAACGAAAGTAACCAAGCCAAGCCGGAGTGATGGAATGACCCAGCCGTTGATTTCCCGTCGTGCCCGTTCCCTGTCCGGCGCGGCACGGGTCCCGGGCGATAAGTCGATCTCGCATCGCGCGCTGATGTTCGGCGCGCTGGCGGTCGGCGAAAGCCTTGTCGAGGGCCTGCTGGAGGGCGAGGACGTGCTGTGCACGGCCCAGGCAATGCGCGCCCTGGGGGCCTCGGTCGAGCGTCTGGAGGATGGCCGCTGGCGGCTGTTTGGGCGGGGCGTCGGGGGCCTGAGCGAACCGGACGATATTCTCGACATGGGCAATTCCGGCACGGGGGCGCGGCTGGTCATGGGGCTGGTCGCCAGTCATCCCTTCACCAGTTTTTTTTCCGGCGATGCCAGCCTGCGGTCGCGCCCGATGCGCCGGGTGACCGATCCCCTGTCGCTGATCGGGGCGCGCTTCGTGACCCGCGAGGGCGGGCGGCTGCCGCTGGCGGTGATCGGGGCGGCCGATCCGGTGCCGGTCCGCTATGAGCTGCCGGTGGCCTCGGCCCAGGTGAAATCGGCGATCCTGCTGGCCGGGCTGAACACGCCGGGCGAAACCACGGTGATCGAGCGCGAGGCCACCCGCGATCACACCGAACGGATGCTGACCAATCTGGGCGCCCAAGTCACGGTTACCCCCTTGGGCGGCGGCGGGCGGGAAATCACCCTGATCGGCCAGCCGGAATTGACCGGGCGGCGGATGGTGGTGCCGGGCGATCCGTCCTCGGCGGCTTTTCCGGCGGTGGCGGCCTTGCTGGTGCCGGGGTCCGAGGTGCGCTTGACCGGGGTGGGGGTCAACCCCCTGCGCACCGGGCTTTACCGCACCCTGATCGAGATGGGCGCCGACATCACCGAGGAAAATCACCGCGATCAAGCGGGCGAGCCGGTCGCCGATCTGGTGATCCGCCATTCGCCCTTGACCGGGATTGATGTCCCGGCGGCCCGCGCGCCCTCGATGATCGACGAATACCCGATCTTGGCGGTGGCGGCGGCCTGCGCGCACGGCACCACCCGGATGGACGGCTTGGCCGAGCTGCGGGTCAAGGAGAGCGACCGCCTGGCCGCGATGGCCAGGGGTTTGGCCGCCTGCGGCGTTTCGGTCGAGGAAGAGCCCGACGCTCTGGTCGTGCACGGACGGGGACGCGGACCCAAGGGCGGAACGATGATCGCCGCCGCCCTCGACCACCGCATCGCGATGGCCTTTCTGGTCCTGGGCATGGCGTCGGAGGAGGCGATATCGATCGACGACGGGGCCACCATCAACACCAGCTTCCCCGGCTTCTCGGCCCTGATGAACGGGCTGGGCGCCAATATCGGCAATAAGGACACCCCATGATCATCGCCATCGATGGGCCGGCGGCGGCCGGCAAGGGAACCCTGGCGCGGCGTTTGGCCGAGGCGCTGGGTTTCGACTATCTCGACACCGGCCTGATTTACCGCGCCGTCGGGATGAAGGCGGAGCGCACCGGCTGGCCGCCGGAAGCCGCCGCCCTCGCCCTGACTCCCAGTGATCTTGACGGCGCCGACCTGCGCGGCGACGAGGCCGCTCAGGCCGCCTCGAAAGTGGCGGCAATTCCCGAGGTGCGCGCCGCCCTGCTGGAGTTCCAGCGCGCCTTCGCCGCCAATCCGCCGGGCGGCAAGGGCGCCGTGCTGGACGGGCGCGATATCGGCACCGTGGTCTGCCCCCAGGCCGACCTCAAATTGTTCGTCACCGCCAGCCTGGAAAAACGAGTCGAACGCCGCGTGAAGGAGTTGCAGCAGCGCGGGCTGGAGGTTATACAGACCGAAGTCTTCGCTCAAATGAAGGAACGCGACGAACGCGATAGTCAACGCGCCGTTGCCCCCTTGGTCGCCGCGAACGACGCCCGGGTCCTGGATACCTCGGATCTCGATGCCGATCAGGCGTTTGCCTTGGCCTTCGAGTTGGTCCGAACCTGATCTTGGGTGACATTGAAAGAAACTACGCGTGCCCCGGCCGATTCCCGACCGGGGCGGTTTTCGTTTTCTGTCAAGACCGCTGGAACCAACCGGCCGGCCAGAAAAAACGGTACTCGAAAGGACTAGCATTTCCATGACTCTCACCTCCACTTCCCCGGCGTGCGACGATTTCGCCGCCCTGCTTGAAGAATCGTTCGGCCCCTCGGGCCTGTTTGAAGGATCGGTGGTCACCGGCACCGTCGTCGGCGTTGACGGCGATTTCGCGGTGATCGATGTCGGCCTGAAGTCCGAAGGCCGCGTTCCCCTGAAAGAATTCGCCACCGCCGGCCGCGCGCCGGAGGTGAAGCCCGGCGACCAAATCGACGTTTTCGTCGAGCGCTATGAAGACCGCAACGGCGAGGTTGTCCTCAGCCGCGAGAAGGCCAAGCGCGAGGAAGCCTGGACCCTGCTGGAAAAGAACTTCCAGGATCAGCAGCGCGTGACCGGCGTGATCTTCGGGCGCGTCAAGGGCGGGTTCACCGTCGATCTGTCGGGCGCCGTGGCGTTCCTGCCGGGCAGCCAGGTCGATATCCGCCCGGTGCGCGACATCACCCCGCTGCTGGGCACCCCCCAGCCGTTCCAGATCCTCAAGATGGACCGTTCGCGCGGCAACATCGTGGTCTCCCGCCGTGCCGTGCTGGAAGAGACCCGCGCCGAGCAGCGTTCCGAGCTGATCGAGAACCTCAAGGAAGGCCAGATCCTCGAAGGCGTGGTCAAGAACATCACCGATTACGGTGCGTTCGTTGACCTCGGCGGCGTCGATGGCCTGCTGCATGTCACCGACATCGCCTGGAAGCGCATCAACCACCCGTCCGAGGCGCTGCATATCGGCCAGACCGTCAAGGTCCAGGTCATC
>CAIULK010000212.1 GCA_903899885.1 uncultured Rhodospirillaceae bacterium | reverse complement strand
GCCCGGCGAGGGACAAGACACAAATACCAATCGGTCATTTCAATGGCCGATTGGTATTAAGGGGCTACTCGAACGGATCGAAATCCCACGGGATCGCGGCGGCCTCATATCGGCTCCGCGCCGCCACCGGATGGGCGAAGGTCAGCGCCAAGGCGTCGCCCGCGTCGGGTGAGGCCAGGCCGCGTTTCTTCATGTCGTCCTTCTTTTCCAGCTGAATCTCGTTATGAACCGAATAACCATAAGCGACCCCGGTCAGATCGGCGGCCAGATCGCGGTCGTCGGGGATGGTGCCGCCGGTTTTCAGCCACAGCCGCATCCGGCACCACATCTCGGCGCGTTTGTTGGCGACCCGCTCGCCGTCAACCGGCCCATCGGGTCTGCCGCCAAAGTTAACGCCGATCACCGAATGCCCCAATTGGCGCAACCGGTCGACGA
Source organism: uncultured Rhodospirillaceae bacterium (assembly GCA_903899885.1). GTDB lineage: Bacteria > Pseudomonadota > Alphaproteobacteria > Rhodospirillales > Magnetospirillaceae > CAIULK01. Next base: position 17,321 of record CAIULK010000212.1, on the reverse strand, counting down.
CGCCGCCGCCGACCCCGGTTTCATCGACGAACACCGCGTCGGGCCGGAATTGGCCGATCAAGGCGGCGGCGCGGGCCGCCAGCGCCATGGTGTCCAAACCCCGGTGGCGCTCGATCGTCCCGCTTTTCGCGTCGCGGCCCCGGCGCAGCACGATCACGCTTTGATCGTCGCCGAAGCGGGCGACATCGATGCCCATCACCAACGGATCGAACGGGCTGGCCTCGGCATTGCCGCCAATCGCCAGCTCGATCAGATCCGTGCCGATCAGCTGCATCGATCCGGCGCGCGGGAACAATCCCTTCACGCGGACGCGGACGAAATCGGAATCCTCGCCGTAATCCTCGACCCATTGCTCCAACAGGGTTTTGTTGGTCATCCGCACGGTACGCGAATCGATCTGGGCGTGGGTCCAGCGATGGCGGAACCGCCCGAAACATTCCCGGAAGCGTCCGGTGTTGCGGGTCGGGTTGCCGAACGCCAGCCAGATGATTTCGGTGTCCTTGTCGGTCAGCGCACCCTCGGCGACCTCCCAGATCCGGTCGTCGATTTCGCTGGCCTCGTCGAACACCAGCAGCAGGCGGCCGCCCTGATTGTGCAGCCCGGCAAAGGCGGCGGGGTTGCTTTTCGACCACGGCACCGCGTCGATCCGCCACAGGCGTTCGAAATCGGGGTCGTTGCTGCACAGCGCGGTGGCCGAATGGTTGAACCACGGGCGGAACACGCTGTGGCCGTGCCATTTGGCCAGCTCCGGCCAGGTTTTGGTGCGCAATTGGTTGTCGGTGTTGGCGGTGATCATGCCCTTGCAGCCCTCGCGCGTCGACAGGGCCCACAGGGCCAGCCACGCCACCAAGGCTGATTTGCCGATCCCATGGCCCGAGGCGACGGCGATGCGGATCACCCGCTCGCCCTTAACCAATTTCGTTCCGATGGTGTCGAGAATGGTCTGTTGCCAAGGGTCGGGGCCGGGATGGTCGGCCAGATCGCCCTCGCCCCAGCCAAAGGCGGTCCGCACGAAGCGGGCGGGATCAAAGGTGCACGCGGCCAGCAGATCGGCGACGCGCGCGTCAGCGTTCAGGATCGGATTTTTGGGCATCGGTTCGGTCCCTGGCTTTTTTCAAAAGATGGGCCAGGGCGGTGTCGCCGCCCTGGGGCGCTGGCGGTTCGTTGCGGCGTTCCAAATCCATCAGGCGGGCGGTGATCCGGCCCAGCCGCTCGACCGCGCTGGCGGCGTCGGCGATTTCGCGGACGCTTTGGGCGGTTTCAACCAGCGTGCGGGCCTTGATTGATAGGGTGTCGCGCAAACGCGACAGCCGTTTGATATCGCGCTCGCGCCGGATCCGGGGGTCGGGGATGGGGGTGTCGGGGCGGGTCCAGCGCAGTGTTTGGGCGCGCGAGCGGATGGTCCGGTCGGGAATGTTGTAACGGCGGGCAAGGTCGTTGACCGAGCCCGCGCCGGCACGATAGTCGCGCTCGACCGCGTCCCAGTCACGTGGGGCCTTGGCAGGTTGGGTCATGGGGGAACTCCAAAAACGAAAAGCGCCCGAAGGTTTCCCTTCGGGCGCATCTCTGGCGATGTCCGCAGTCAACCACACCCGGCCGGTGGCGTCAAGATGTTTTTATTCCCGGGCGGAATCGCGTGTCATGGCGCCTGGAAAAGCAAAAATTTATCACTTGCGCCGAACGGGAAAGCATTCGAACAGTAAAAATCAATGAGTCGTCCTCCGCTCGTTTTGAATTTTCCCTGTCGGCGAAACGGAAAAGTTTTGCTAGGATGAAAAAAAGAGAATCGGGAGAAGCGGTGATGAACACGGCGTGCGACGATGTCATCCGAATTCGCATCGATACGGGCGGCGTCGTTCTCGACTTTCTCGACGAGCTGGCGCGCGATGCGCAGGCCGGGGAAACCCGCCGTCCCGCCAATCCGGCTAACCGCGCGGTATTCCGCGCGCTCGCCCCGTTCCGTTTGGTCGAGTACGAGGCGCTGGGCGTGCCGATCGGCGGGGTCCGCGGGGTCTATGTCGGTTTCCCCGATGGCTCGATCTGCTCGGGCGACGATGAAATCTGCGATCAGGCGATGGACCCCTGGGTCAAGGGTGATCCGGCGGCGCTGAAGCCGCTTTACATCTATGTCGTGCTGAAGGATGCCGTTCCGGCCGAAATCGTCGATGCGCTGCTGGCGGCCCTGGCGCTGCATCTGGGGCAGCCCTTGGTCGGCGTGGTCCGTTCGGGGGGCGAGGGGATGTTGGCCGGGCTGTATTCCAAGGGGGTAAGCGGTGGCGGGCATGTCGCGGCGCGTCAGGCGGAATCGCTGATGGCGGCGGCCACGGAAACCGGGCGTCACCTCGGCAAGGCGGCGCTGCTGGAGCGGGTGTCGGGCGGGGCCGGGCATGGCTGGGCGCGGCTGGTGGTCAATTTCGACCCGTTCGTCATGGAGTTTTCAACCGCGCACGCCCGCGACGATTTCATCGCCTGGTCCGAGCGGTGGTGCGACAGCGGCGAAACCGACTTCCGCCGTCCCGCCGAAGCCTGCGACGGCCCCTCGGGCGCGACGTTCCCGGTGATCGGCCCCAATGAATTCGGGGTCCCGCCCGGTCAAGATCCGGGCCTGGTCTATTGGTGCTATCTGAAAAGCGTGATCGACGCGGGGTAAAGGGGGGTGCCTTGGAGGATCCCTACAAAACACTCGGCGTCGCGCGCGATGCCAGCCAAGACGATATCCGCCGCGCCTACCGCAATCTGGCCAAGCGGCACCACCCCGATCTAAATCCCGGAAACGCCAAGGCGGAGGAGCGGTTCAAGGAGCTGTCGGCCGCCAATGCGCTGCTGTCCGATCCCGTCAAGCGCGGTCAATTCGATCGCGGCGAGATCGATGCCGCCGGTCAACCGCGAGCGCCCCGGCCATCCTACCGCGACTATGCCGAGGGCGAACCCGGCCGCCGCTACGGCCCCGGCCCGCACTCCGCCGCATGGTCCGCCGACGACCTCAGGGACATGTTCGGTGCGATGTTCGGCCAGAAAAGCCGGCCCGGCGGGCGCGGGGCGGACGAGCATTATGCGCTGACAACCGGCTTCCTTGACGCGGTCAACGGCGCGACCCGGCGGTTGACACTGCCCGATGGCCGCACGCTGGACGTCAAGATCCCGCCGGGAACGGCGGATGGTCAGACACTGCGTCTGCGCGGCCAGGGCGGCAAGGGATCGCACGGCGCCCCCGACGGCGACGCCCTGATCGACATCCATGTGCTGCCCCACCGCTTTTTCAAGCGCGACGGCCGAGACATCCGGCTGGAATTGCCGGTGACCCTGCCCGAGGCGGTCCTGGGCGCTTCCATCGAGGTTCCCACTCCGGGCGGCCCGGTGCGGATGCGCATCCCGCCCCACTCCGACAGCGGCACCGAGCTTCGGCTGCGCGGGCGGGGCGTTCCGGCCCATGGCGGCCAAGCGGCGGGCGACCTGTTCGCCACGCTGCGCGTGGTGGTCGGTGCCCCGGATGCGGCGCTGGAGGGGTTTCTGCGCGCCTGGAAGCCAGAGCACCCGGCCAACCCAAGGCACGCGATGGAGGCCGGTTCATGATCACCATCGACATTCTGGTTACCCAGATGACCGGCCTGCAACGTCAGGACCTGGAACGCTGGATCGCCAACGAATGGGTCCGGGCGGACCGCCGCGCCGACGACTATGTGTTTCAGGAAATCGACGTCGCCCGGGTGCGGCTGATCAAGGAGCTGCGCGACGAGATGCAGGTCGGCGAGGAGGCGCTGCCGGTCGTGCTGTCGCTGCTGGACCAGTTGTACGAGCAGCGCCGCCGCATGCGCGAACTGTGCGACCTGCTCCGCCGGATCGCGCCCGAGGAGATGCGCGAGACGCTGGCGCGGTATTTGGAGGAGGGGGCGGCGGCGGTCCGCGCGGACGAAGCGGCGAGCATCCGGCCTGTGCCGGGTCCCATCAGGCGGTAGCCGATGGCGCGGGCACGAAGGACCGCTCGTGACCCATTGCGGCCACCAGAAGTAGATAATTTGAGCGCGAAAGAGGAATAATTATAGCTGTATTTATTCCGATCTTGTTTGGAATTGAGTGGCGATCCAAGCTGTAGCTATTTCTGCACTGTTTTCCCCTTCCGACATGGCGGCTTTCCAACAGCTTGGTTCCCAGGGTGTAGGGGATACAAACAACGAGAGCCTATAAAGAAATTCGGCTCCAATTGTGCATGTCTGCTCCATCTGCATCGACAAAAGTTCAAGAGCTCTCGCAGAATCTTGGGTTGTTGGATAATCTCCTTCGGGGACATCGAGGAACCGCCTTAGGGACGTCGCCAGCCCACTCGCCTGATCATAGAATGAAAAAAGACCAACAGCGTATTCGGGGCCGAGTTTTCCGAGTTCATGTTGCACCCTATCAAACATCGTCTGATTTGATATATTGCCTATAACATGACTAACCATGGAGTGACGAATATGACCTTTTATCGCCATTTGAATGGACTTCCTTGACGCGGTAATGCCTGCGGCGGCAAGCCAAACTTCCACCAGAATGGGGCTTGCCAATGTAGCTAATTCGCGCCGTCGATTAGCTTCAGCCTTAGCGGTCGCATGTAATACGGCCCACATTGCGCCAGATAGCCCGATCATTGCCGCGAGGAAAGAGCCGATAAGGGATCCTATTGCCGAGGTATCTTGAAGCACACGCGGCGCTGTCGGCATTACCACCAGTCCGATACCAAGCATTATGCCAACGAATAGAGCAATTGCCGCGACGATTGGCTCTTTGGGATCTGTGAGCATATCAATCACGATAAGTGGTTGCGGCATCTCGGAATACTGTCTAAAGGACGCGGGTTTGTCCAGCAGAACCCGTATTGAGTTCAGGGGGGTTCAGCGGACACCATACGCAAACGTCCGGCCCCGCTCGAACGTCCGCTTCTGGCATATAGGGGCCGTTCGAACCGTCAGCTTCACCTCATCGCCGATTTGCCGCGCCCCTTGACACCCAGCGTCAAGCCCCCGATGATTGCCGAATGAGCGTCGCGACCTTCGACAAATTATTGTATCTGGAAACCCTGAAATCCTCGGGTGTTCCCGAGGAGCAGGCCAAGGCGCATGCCCATGCCCTGGACGAGGCTTTGCGCGACGCCGTTGCCACCAAGACCGACCTCCAGCTTTTGGAGCAGCGATTGACGATCAAAGTCGGCGCGATGGTTATAGCCCTCGGCGGATTTTTGGCGGCCCTCAAGTTTTTTGGGTAATTTAAAGCGCGCCGACTCGAGTTCCGGGGACACAATACGTAATATAAAAGATTCTGTTTCTCGCCTGCATTCCAACGTCAAATCAGCCGCACGCCGCCGGAGCCCCGAACCTCTACCCCCTGTCGAGGATCGCCGGCGATCATATCGACGACGGATTTACGCTCTTCCTCCGATACGCCCGCCGTCTTACGCCATCTCCAGCGCCGCGTTCACCGCGTCCAGCAGGGCATCGACCTCGAACGGTTTTTCCAGCACGGCGACCGCGCCCAGCCGTTCGGCGGTGTCCAAGCCGCGCCCCTTGTCCAACCGGGCGCTGCCGCCGGAAATGGCGATGATCCGGGTCTTGGGCAGCCGCGAGCGCACTTCGATGATGGTTTGGATGCCGTCCATCTCGGGCATGATGATGTCGGTGATGATCAGGTCGAAGGTTTCGCCCTCGTCGATCCGTTCCAGGGCGCGGGCGCCATTCTCGGCCATGACGACCTCGTGACCGGCCATACCCAGGACATCGTGAAGCGCATCGCGCATCAGCGGTGTGTCATCGACAATCAAAATCCGGCTCATGGTTCGCCCAAATTGGTCAAGGTGTCACAGAAATAGTCGTATTTTCATCCCTGGGCAAGGCGATCCTGGGCATCCTAAGATGCAGAATCGTCCCCTTGCCCAGCGTGCTGTCGATGCTCACGCAGCCATCCATGCTTTTCAAGATCCCCTGAACAACCGAAAGGCCAAGTCCGGTTCCCTGCCCAACCGGCTTCGTGGTGAAGAACGGATCGAACACCCGGTCCTGTACGGCGGGCGCCATGCCGCAGCCGGTATCGGCGACCGACAGCAGGACATCTTCGCCCACATTGCGCAGCGTTAGGGTCAGGACCCCGCCGCCCGCCATCGCATCGCGGGCGTTGTTGATCAAGTTCAGCAGAACCTGATGGATCTGGCCCGCGTCGCCCATGACCAGGGCATGATCGGCGGTCACGACGCGTTCGACGCGGATCGAGGGGGGCAGGGTCGGACCGGCGAGATCGCAGACCTGGGCCAGCAGCGGCACCAGATCGACCGGGGCCAGCACCCTTTGTTCCTTGCGGCAATAGGCCAGCACATTGCGCACGATGTCGCGGCCGTGCTTGGCGGCGCCGATGATCCGTCGGCAGCGTTCCTTGTCGCGGTCGCCCAACGGGGCCGAGCGTTCGATCATTTCGGCCGCCATCAAGATGGGGCCCAGCATGTTGTTCAGCTCGTGGGCGACGCCGCCCGCCAGATGGCCCAAGGCCTCCAGCTTTTGGCCCTCGCGCAGCGCGGTTTCGATCTGGGTGCGTTCCTCGACCTCGTCGGTGACGTCCAGCAAGATGCCGTCCCACACCACCATGGCGCCGAACCGCCGGGGGTGCGACTGGCCGCGCAGCCAGCGGACGCGATGATCGGGCCCTTGAACCCGGCAATGTTCGTGCACCGGCTCCAGGCTTTTGGCCGAACGGCGCAGAGCCTCCATCAGCCGGTCGCGGTCCTCGGGCGGCATGGCGTCCATGAACAGCGATGGGTTATCGACGAAGTCCTTGGCGGGGCAGCCCAGAATCGCCTCGATGCCGTCCGAGACATAGGGGTGATGGACTAGGCCGTCGGGCCCCATCATGCGCTGGAACACCACGCCGGGCAGATTGGCGGTGGCCGATTTCAAGCGGTGCTCCGCCTGATCCAAAATCGCCTCGATGGTTTTGTGCCGGGTGATGTCGCGGCCGACGATGATCAAGGATAGCTGACCGTCGAGCCGTGATTCCGAGATATTCATCTCGAAGGCGAAGGTGGTGCCGTCCCGCCGCCGGGCGGCGGCTTCCAGATGGCCGCGCGCGAAGCAGCGTTCGGAATCGGCCTCGTCGCAAACCGGGACCGGGCAGGGATCGGCCAGCAGCACGGTCAAACACTGCCCGATAAGGTCCTCGGCGGAAAAGCCGAACAAGGCGGTCGCGGCGGCGTTGACCCATTCGATCCGGTTGCGGCCGTCCAGGATGAAGATGGCGTCGTTGGCGTGGTCCACCACGTTTTGAAACCGGTGTTCGGCGCGCATGAAGGCGGTGACGTCGGCCCACAATCCGTCCCACGCCACCCGGCCGTCGTCCAGGCGCCGCGGCACCGCCGATTCCTTCAGCCAATGGGTTTGGCCGTCGCGGGCGATGGCGCGGAAGGTCAGGCCCAGGCGCTCCATCCGCTCGGCCGATTGCCGGATGGCGGTCCGATGACATTCGCGGTCGGCCCAATGCAAGATGTCGAGGTCGCCATTGACCGCCAAGCCCACCGGCCCCGGGCCGGTTCCCAACAGGCGGGCATAGCCGACGCCGACCTCGGGGTACGAGATCACGCCGTTTGCCGACATTTCCCGGCGGAAGGTAATGCAGTCCAGTCCGTCCAAGGCCATGGCCAACGCCGACGGCAATGCGGCCTCGCTCGTCATGACACCGTCGTTCGCTCAAAGGCAAGGCGGTGAGTTTGCTGGATTTCGTGAACAAGATCCAGGGACTTCAGCAAGGCCTCGACGCAGGCCGGATCGAAATGAGTGCCCTTGCTGGCGGCCACATAGTCGGCGGCGGCGGCGATGCTCCACGATTCCTTGTAGGGCCGGGCCGAGGTCAGGGCATCGAACACGTCGGCCAAGGCGACGATCCGGCCGACCAGCGGGATGGCGTCACCCATCAAGCGGTGGGGATAGCCGGTGCCGTCGTAATGTTCGTGGTGGCACAAGGCGATCTCGGCGGCCAGGGTCAGCAGGGGCGAACTGCCCGCCGACAGGATCTCGTGGCCATAGGAGGTGTGGCGTTTCATCTGCTCGAATTCGTCCGCGTCCAGGGGACCGGGCTTCAGCAGGATCGAATCCGGGATGGCGATCTTGCCGACGTCATGCAAGGGGGCGGCGGCGAAGATGGCGTCCACCGTGTCGGCGGGCAGTTCCATGCCCTCGGCGATCAAGGCGGCGTAGCGGGCCATGCGGGCCAGATGGCCACCGGCCGCCGGGTCGCGGTGTTCGGCGGCGCGGCCCATCAGCAGCAGCGCTTCCCGCTCGCGTTCCACCAATTGCAGCGTCGCGTCGTGGACCTGATCGGCCAGCCACTGGGCGCGATCGGTCAGGGCCTTCTCGGTGCGGTGCAGATTCAGCAGGTTGCGGGTCCGCGCCATGAACTCGATCGGATCGAGCGGCTTGGACAGGAAATCGGTGGCGCCGATTTGCAGCGCCATGTAACGGATGTCCTTCAACTCGGACGACGTGACCATGATGATCGGCACCGCCGGCGCCGTGGGCCGTTCGCGGCGAAAGGTTTCGATGAATTCAAGCCCGTCGGGCTTGGGCATGATGTAGTCAACGACGATCAGGTCCACGTCGTGGTGCAGGCACCATTTCAACCCGGCGGCCGAGTCCGGAAAGGTGATCGCCTCGCAGCCGCTGATGGCGCCCAGCGTGTGGGCCATGTATTGGAGTGAGCTTTCGCTGTCGTCGATGACGACTACCTTGGGCAAGGATCGAGACTCCGGTTTTTTCACGGCGCGGACAGGGCGCGTGTTGGATGTCTATTACTATGGCATGGGGTCGTCGGCTAGGGGGATTACGTATACCGGTGGATAAGCCGTCTCGCCCGGCGAGGGACAAAATATAAAGTTTGGGGTGTGATGCACATTTGGGGCATCACACCCTAGCGGTGTTCCCCGCCGGTTTTCCCGGCGTGGCCTTCGTGGCGGCCGCCGCCGTGGTGGCCGGTGCGGACGGAGCCGGGCTGGCGGCCGCGGCCTTGCCTTTGTTGATGGCAACCTGTTGCGGCTGGAAGGCCGGCGGCGCCGGCGGCGTCGGCGGCGTCCAGTTGGCCACCAGCGCCATGCAGGGTAAAACGAGGATATAGTCCTGCGCCGTCTCGGTCATCACCGAGACCTTGACCGTCGGGGTGTACCGCAAGGGGGCCAGCGCGGTGGCCGCGTTGGTCTGGAGTTGCGACCAGAAATTGGAATTGGCGCGGGCCTGCCGATTCGCCAGTTCGGTCAGCAACACCCTCTTGTTGGTGATCTTGCCGAAGTTCTCGGTGGAAACCGCGCCGTGGGCGCGCTGTACAAGGATCAGCTCCTGCGCGGTTTCCTGAACGACTTGGATATTGATGTTGGGGGGCGGGGTTTTGCCCGACAACGCTTGCAACCCCGCCGCGGGGTTGGCGGCGATCTGACTGGCCAGGGCGGGATTGGCCTCGATCTGGGCGGCAATCCAGCATTCCAGGGCCGATCGGCTGTATTTCGGGATATCCGGCTTGGCCGTCGCGGTTGCCGTCGCGGTCGTCGTGGTCATGGGGGGCCTCACCAGCTGCTGAAGAACGAGGAGAATTCGTCGGAAAGCCAACCACAGGCGTCGTCGATTTCGCTTTCGGCGTAGCCGGCGGCTTGCAGGGCTCCTTGGACGGCGTCGTCGCCCAGGTTGAGGGTGCCGTTCAGGAAGTTCGACGCTTCGTTGGCCGACCATGCGAAGGCGTTGTTCAGCGCCGTCGCGATGTCGCCCGCCGCGTAGCCCGCGTCGTTCATCAGCACGCCGACATCCTGCGCCGCCAGGTTGAAGGCGCCGGAGATGGCGCTGGCGACGGTGTCGGCCGCGTAGCCGGCATCCTTCAGGGTGGTCATCGCCAATTGCGGCGCCTGAGCGAACTCGCTGCTCAGGACCGAGGCGACGTTTTCCACGTCCTGGAAGCCCTGAACGACGCCGCTGCTGACGGCACTCACCCATTTTCCGGCGTCGGCGAACAGGTCCTTGGCGGCGGTTTCCATCAGCGACAACACCTCGCCCCCCAGGTTGGTAAAGAACTGGGAGGAGAAGGTCACCGTGGAGGACGGAATGGTCAAGCTGTCGCCGTCGAAGCTGAACGAACCCGACAAGGTCGCGCTGGGGGTGCCGTTGACCAGGGCGAGGGTCAAGGACGCCGCCACCGTCACGTCGATGGGCACCGATCCCAGGACGCCCAGGTTCAGGGTATCATCGACCGCCAAGTTTAGGCTGCCGGAAACCGACGAGTTGCCAAGGCTCTGGCGGTTGATCGAACAGGTCAGGTTCAGATCCAGGGCCGTGGAGAACTGCTCGTTGATGGCGATGTCCAGCGCGGTCTGCGTCAGATCGACGTATACGGAAAGGCTGAGGTCGCAGATGACCAGCTTGCCGCTGATCAACAGATGCGGTTGTTGCAGGTTGGTGTCGGGGTTGCTGGGCTGCGCCATGGTCGAGAGCGACAGCATCGGCCCGGTGGTGCCGGTGGCGCCGGTGCCGCCGGTGATCGAAATCAGGCTGCCCACGGTGATCGGGGTCAGGGTGGCTTGGCCGCTGATTCCCTGGCCGGGGGTGGCCTGGACTTGCAGGTCGCATTGAACGATGTCCAGGTCGATCTGGGCGGCGACGAAGCGGTTGGCCGGAAACTGGTTGGCGCCGATGGTGACGGCGGCGTCCGCCCAGTAGAATTGCGGCTCCAGCGACACCGCGACGCCGTTCGGCCCCGCCTGGAGCTGGTAGTGCTTCATCTGCGTCAGGTCGGTCAGGAACCACAACGCGTTCGCGGTGGCGGTGATCAGCAGCAAACCCTGGTTGTTGGCGGGAATGGCGGTGTTGCCGGTCTGCTGGAACGCGGCGGCAATCGCGGTCAAATTGCCGCTGGTCAGCGCCGTCACGGTCGTGGATGGCAGGGTGAACAGCGGGATCGATTGCAGGCCGATGTTCTGGAGCACCGGCGCCAGGGCCTGCGGCACCGCGTTGGCGCCAACCAGTTCCTGGGCCAGTTGCAGCATGGTGATGCCGCTGACGCACCCGGCGAACAGGCTGTTCGACGGGTTGACCGAGTCGATGAACACGATGATCGAGCTGTCGAACCCGCTGCTGTCGATTTGCGCGGCGATGCCGAAGCTGGGTTCGCCCTCCCAGTCCATGCCGATCACCACCGACAGGTCCGAGAGCTGGATGCCATCGACCGTCAGCGTGCCTTCCGCCGAGCCGGAGATGAGGATTCCGTTCTCCAGCACCGACGCCTGCACGTCGAAGGTGACCGGCGTGTTGGCGCCCACCGTGGTCGCCACCGTGGCGCTGAGGAAGGCGCCGGCCTCGCCGTTGGTCAACAGCAGCCCGGCCTCGCCGGTCACCGTGCTGTGGCCCGAGCCGATTTGTCCGCCGAGCGTGGCGAACAGCTTGGAGGCGGTGGACGGGTTGGGCAGGCTGACCGACGTGGTGATGGCCACCGTGCCGTTGACCGGAATGCCCGCCCACTGCAACAGCCGCCCGATCGCCTGTCCGGCGCCGGAACCGGCGGTGGTGGACAAGAGGGCATAAATGTTCAGCCCCTTTACCAGTCCGTTGACCACGGACGGCAGTTGCACGTTGCCGGTTAGGCTGGGGTTGTTGAACACCGAGGCGGCGGGAAACTGAAAGCCCGGCTGTTGCAGCGACGAGGCCACCAGCACCAGGCTTTCCAGCCCGATCTCGGCCTCCAGCGCCGACAGCCCGCCGAGCCCGGTGACGCCCGAGGCGTTGCCGCCCAGCGAGATGCCGACGGCGATGCCGGAAACGGCGCCCTGCCCCTGACTGATGAACGCCACCGTTCCCAACCCCGGCACCGTCGCCGCGGCCGACAGCGTGTACGAGCCGTTGCCCTCCTCGATCAGCAGCGAGCCGTTCTGAAGGCTGGCGTCGAAGCCGCTGGGGATCTGTACCCCGCAGCTGTCCAGCGCTTGAATCAGCGCGGACAGGTTGACGGTCGGCAGGGTGGCGTTGATGCTGAACGCCCCCGGCGCGGCGTAGGCCACGTCCATGGTGACGCCCGCCAGGGTCAATTCCCCCGCCAAACCGAACTGCAACGGGCTGCCGGTGACGCTTTCGGCCAAGACAAAGATGTTTTCGATGGTCAGGCTGGTGGGACCCAGCGGGATGGTCCAACCCGGCGCGGGCGCGGCGAGCGCCTGGATGGTAAAGCCGCTCCCCGGGATGATCGAAAGGTCGAGCGCCGCCAGGGAAAAGGCCGATGGCGCAGCCGGAAGGCCGAATGCCGCCGCCAGATCGCCGACCGCCAGATTGGCGCCGTCCGGCAGGGACAGGTATGCGGTCTCGTTGGTGACGTCGATTTGGATGTCCACCTCGGTCGAGCCGATTTCCGCCGCCGCCATCACCATCACGCCCACCGACGGTTGGCTGAACGGACTGGTCACGGTAAAGGATGCCGCGACCCCTTGCACGGTGAAGCCCGGGATCATGGCGGTGTTGAGATTGGGCATTCCGATGGTAAACGATACCTGCTGGACCGCCATCTTGGGGCCGAGATCGAGGGTCATCGCCTCCAGGCTGAGGCCGGATAGGGCGCTTCCCGTCTGGGCGTCGGAGGGCAGCGCCGACGCCAGCGCCGAACCGCCGGTCAGGTCGCTCAGGTGGGACAGATCCGCCAGCGACAGGCCGTTGAACTGGCAGGTGATGCAAAAACCGTTGGCCGACAGGTTGTAGGCGGTGATGTCGGCGGTGATGTTGGCGCTGGGAATGGCCAATACGCCGGTCACGACGGACATCGGTTGATAACCGGGGTTGGCGGTCATCCAAGCGGTGGAGGGCGGCAGGTACGTGGTCAGGTTCAGCGATTTCAGCGCCATCTGGCCGCCGCCGATCCCCCCCTTGGCGATGACCAGCGGGATGTTGAACACGATGCCCGGCGGCGCCGTGTTGCCGGTCCAAGGAAGGGTGCCGAACGCCAGCGCGGCCGGTGCCGGGGCCGAGGCGGCGGGCAGCGAGATCCGCGCCGATACCGGCAGCGGGGTCCCTCCGTCCAAAACGCTCGCCAGAACCCCCACGATGCCCGACGCGGTTTGGCCGACCAAATTCAGGCCAGGTTGTACCGCCGCGCCGGTGGCGCTATCCGTTCCGGCGGCCGTGGTGATGACCAAGGCCGCGTTGGTGAGCGTGGGCACCGATACCCCCCCCGTCACTTGCGGGAGCGAGGGAAACGCGGCGGCCAAGGTCCATGTCGCCGGGAGGCTGATCCGCAACGTGCCGGTCTGCAACGTTCCATCGGCATTGAAGCTGAATGTGCCGGCCGCCGCCGCGCCGCTGGCTCCCAGAAGACTGGTGGTGCCGGTGATCTGGGTCGCCCCCGACGCGGTGGTGGATTGGCTGCCGGTGATGGTGATCGCGGCGATGCCGCACTCGGTCAACACCGTTTGGAAAACGGTGTTGGGAAATGTCGCGGCGGATAAGGTCGTGACGCCGCCGGAGATGGGGAGGGAAACGGTCATAATGTCCTCCGGCAAGGCTTAGGACTGGATATAGGCAAGGATTGCCTGGTGATCGCTGAACGGAACGGCTTTTGTCGTTCCATTCGCTTTGACCACGGCGTATGGATCCACGGACTCTGGTTCAATGAAGTGATTAGAGTTTTCCGTGTTGTCTGTGCTGTAAAACCAATAATCATATTCGTGATATTCAGTTGTTTGTATCGGGTCGTCGTCCGCGTCAGCCGCGAAGAACAGGAACATGTTCCCGCGTGTTCCGTTTGCTGTCGGCTTGGTGTTCCAATCGCCACCGAACATGATTGTTGTCAGCTCGTTGTAGTAGTTTGGCTGTGCCGATTTCGCGAAAGCCGCCTTTATCGCCGAGAGGATGTATCCTCCGCCGAGTGATGCGGCGAGTGTAGTGATGCTGCCTATATTGTAGACGTTGTGAGCAAATCCGATTAGGTGCCGAACGTTATTATATATGCCCGCCACGAAGCATACGCCGCGGCAGTCCGCGGACATGCCGGACGGCAGCGGCTGATCCACGACGGTGATGCCGTCCGGAACGTATTCATCGTCTTGAATATCGTTTCCATCCGCTTCATTCTCCGCGACGGCGCATATGGTCGCCACCCAGATTCCGGCGTTATCTTTCAACACATTTCCGTAATATTCAGGGGTGAATCCACTTCCAGTGTATATCGCTATATATTCTGTTGATGTTTTTTCTTTTCCATTGTTGTGCGCATTGATGTCGTTCTGCACTTGGGTAGCCGTTTGTCCGCAAGGAATGAAAAAGCCAAGGGCGTCGTCATCGAAAACCGATGCCGCGATGTTGGTAAGGGAGCTCTGCGTTCCGCCGTTCGCATTGCAGACTTCCGTGAAACCAAGCACGCCGATTGGTTCGGCGGGGCCGTAGCCACCGCGTTCCGCGTTGGAGGCCATCGTTTCGTAAATGATTTGGCCGGTGATGGCCTTGTTCGGTGGCCCCCCAGCAAAAACCTGGATATTTTGGTGGACGACATAAAACCCAGACATGCATGCCACCTTTGTATTGGTGTGATAACGAGTGCATGGCGCTAGTAACTATCACATAAGGTGCGTGTAGTCCAACTATTGGGAGAATGTATACATGCATGCGCGTTGTGGTGGTTATTGCATGCGATGCATGGCGGGTGTTTCCCCCAAGCCGTTCGCGGGCCCGGCTCATGCCAAAAAGGGGTCCGTCCCTTTCCTGCCGCTGATTTCGGAAATAGGGGTGGCCATGGCACCCGTAGGCGGCCATGGTATATAAATGCCGCTTGGTGCCGTTCTCGATCCGATTTAGAGGAGATTTCCGATCCCGGTGGATAAGCCGTCTCGCCGCAATGCGCATGTTGTCGTCATCGGTAACGAGAAAGGGGGCTGTGGCAAGACCACCGCGGCGATGCATCTGGCTGTCGGCTTGATGCGGCTGGGTTTTTCCGTTGGTTGTATCGACCTTGATCACCGCCAACGGTCGCTGGCGCGGTATCTGTCGAACCGGGCGGCGTGGAGCCAGCGGTCCGGCGTCGTGCTGCCGACGCCGCGCATGGTTGTGTTGTCGCCCTCCACGGCCGATGGGCGCGGCGAGGCGCGCGCCGAGGAAGCCGCCGCCTTCGACGCGGCACTGGGTGAAATGTGCGAAACCGTCGATTTCGTGGTGGTGGATTGTCCGGGCTCCGACGTCGTGTTGGCCCGCCACGCCCATGTTCACGCCGATACCCTGATCACGCCGATCAACGATTCGCTGTTGGATCTCGATCTGCTGGGCCGCCTGGACCCGGTCAGCTGGGAATTGAAATCGGCCGGGATCTACGCGGGTTTGGTTTGGGAACTGCGCCAGGAGCGCCGCCGCGCCCATCGCTCGGGCATCGATTGGGTGGTGATGCGCTCGCGCCTGTCGGCGATCGATGACCGCAACAAACGCAAGATGGCGGAAGTTCTGCCCCAGATGCAAAAGGTCCTGGGATTCCGCCTCGCCACCGGCTTCGGCGAGCGGGTGATTTACCGGTACCTGTTCCTGTGGGGCCTGACCGTTTTGGATCTCGACCAAGCGGGTGTCGCGGTCGAAGCCACCAAATCGCACGACGCCGCCCGCGCCGAGGTCCGGGCCTTGTTGGAAAGCTTGTGGCTGCCCCGGGTGGCGGAACGGTTGGCGCGGCTTTAGATCGTGATGCAATTATGCTGCATCACGATCTAGCCTTTTTTTGTGTCCCTCGCCGGGCTCAAACCTCCGGTTTGCTTGGCCGCGGCCGCAATGGCCGCCGGAGCAAAGTTATTCAACCTGAAATCACTTTGCTCTAAATCCCGCGCCCTACCGTACCGCGGCGATCCCCGCCACGTAGTCATCGACCAGTCCGCGCAACCGGTCGGCTTGGGCCGCGACGGCGGCCGAGGCGGTGGCGACGTCGCCGGCCGCTTGCCCGGTGTGTTCGGCGGCCCGGCTGACCCCACTAATCGCGCCCCTCATGTCGGACGAGGCGTTGGCGGCCACCTCCGCGTTGCGGGCGATTTCCGAGGTCGCCGCGCCCTGTTCCTCGACGGCGGCCGCGATGGTGGCCGAGATTTCGTTGATGCGGTCAATCGTCCGGGCGATCGAGGCAATCGCATCGACGGCGCGCCGGGTGGCGTCCTGCACGCTTTCGATCTGGCCGGTGATTTCCTCGGTGGCCTTGCCGGTCTGGTTGGCCAGATTCTTCACCTCGCCCGCCACGACGGCGAATCCCTTGCCCGCTTCGCCCGCGCGGGCCGCCTCGATGGTCGCGTTCAGCGCCAATAAATTGGTTTGGCTGGCGATGTCGTTGATTAAACTGACCACCTCGCCGATTCGTCCCGCCGCGCTGGACAATCCGCCGACGATGCCGTTGGCCCCGGCCGCCTCGGTGACGGCCGAGCCCGCGACTAGGGTCGCTTGATGAATTTGGCGGCCGATTTCCGAGATCGACGACGCCAGTTCCTCGGAAGCCGACGCGACCGACGAGACGTTACTGGTGGTGATGTCGGCCGAATCGGCAACCCGGTCCGAGCGGCTGGACGTGTCGTCGGCGGTCGCGGTCATGGTGGTCGAGGTCGCTTCGAGGCGCTCGACCGAGTCCAGCAGCGCCGCCAGAACCCCGCCGATCGAACGATTGAAATCGTCGCTCAGATGCCGGATTTGATCGGCCTTGCGGGCGCGTTCCTCCGAGGATTGGCGTTGCTGGGCGTTGGCGCGATCGTTTTCGATCAACGCTTCGCGGAAGACCTCGACGGTCCGGGCCATCCGTCCGGCTTCGTCGCGGCGTTCGGTGCAGGGGACGCGGGTGTCGTGGTTGCCGTCGGCCAGCGCGGCCATCGCCGTTTCGATTTGCTTCAACGGGCCGGTGATTGATCCGCCTAGCCGCTGGGCCAGGATCAGG
Organism: uncultured Rhodospirillaceae bacterium; assembly: GCA_903899885.1. Lineage (GTDB taxonomy): Bacteria > Pseudomonadota > Alphaproteobacteria > Rhodospirillales > Magnetospirillaceae > CAIULK01. The sequence continues at coordinate 416 of CAIULK010000212.1, read as the reverse complement.
GCCGCGATCAAGACCAGACCGGCCAGCGACAGATTGGTTGCTAGGCGAGTCTGAAATCCTGAAATGCGCATCGCCAGCATCCTGTCCAAGTCGATCAAGCCGGCCTGCCACAATGTGTCGGTGGCGGTCGTGGCCTGGCCTTCCAAGGCGCGAAGCTGTTTCGGATCAATGCGCGCCGTTCCGGCGGGGGCGTCGGGAGCCACGGTTGCCAATCCGTCGTCGTAGGCGGTGGCCGCCGCCTTGAATTTGGCGAACACGGGATCGAGGTTGCTTTTCATCGCGCCGTCGGCGTTGCCGCGATAGCCCGACTGCAGTGAGGCTCCGGTGCCGTCCAAGGTGTTGGCTTGGGTGCCGCGCTTGGTGACGAAGTTGGCGGCATGGGCGACGTCGGGACTGTCGTCGTTCAGCACCAGCTT
>CAIULK010000211.1 GCA_903899885.1 uncultured Rhodospirillaceae bacterium | reverse complement strand
AAGCGACTTGCCTATCTGCCCTCGCCGGGCGCGCCCGTCCGGGCGCTTGGCCGCCGCCTCAATGGCGGCAAATACCGGCGAACCGGTGATGGAAAGTCAGTTCGAGTGTTCGCCGGCATAACTCCCCGGCCTCGGCCGCAATCCCCCCCCAGCGGCCATTGTGGCTGCGGCCAAGGGCGCGGAGGCGCCCGCCCGGCGAGGGACTTTTGATAATAAAACAGCGATAGACCGTTCCCGGTCTATCGCGACGCGGCGAAGTCGCGCAGCACGCCCATTTCCATCTGAGTCTGCTTCAGGCGATAGCTGACCGCGTCGCGGATCGACAGCATGCCGACCAGCTCGCCACCCTCGACCACCGGCAAGTGGCGGATGTTGCGTTCGCTCATGATTTCCAGCGCCCGCTTGGCGGTATCGGTGGGCTGACAGGTCAGCACCGGCGAGGTCATGATGTTGCGCACCGGCATGTCGATGATGCCCTTGCCGAACTGAGCCATGCCCGCCACGATGTCGCGTTCCGAAATAACGCCGACGATACCGCCCTTCGCATCGCAGACGATGGCAACGCCGACCTTCTTGGCCGACATCAGCGATACCGCGTCCTCGACATGATGTTCGGGACGGATGGAGTAAACGTTGCGGCCCTTGGTCTTCAGAATGGCATCGACGGTCATGGGGATTTCCTTTTTCCGATTGGCGGCGGCCGTTGCACTTTTCTTGCGAGGATGCGGCGAGTGCCGCGAAAACTCAACAAGGTTATTGCGAGGACGTGCGTGATCGCAGCAGCCCCCGCAATCCGTCCAAGGGATTGCCGCCCTGCCCGCCGCCCCGCAGCGCCGATCCCATTCCCTTGGCGGCCAGCCACCGCTGGATGTCGTTGACGTCAAGCGCGGTGCGCGGCTGATTGAGCGGACCGTCGAGACGTAACACCACCGGAGGGGCATCGCCGCCCGCCAAACGCAAGCCGATCTGACCGGCGATCGTGGCGCGGCCCGCATCATAGGCGAGATCGCCGTCGATCTCGCCTCCCTCGGCGACCAGCCGCAGATCGTGGCTGGCGATTACATCGTCCTTCAGCGTGAAACGGCCGGTCAGCGACGAGAATCGCGTGCTTCCCCCATTCATGCCGGTCCGCACCACCGCCAGCAGATTGCCGATCTTCGACAGATCCCGGGTTTGGCGGTCGATCGCCCCGAGATCCACGCCGGAAACCGCGCCGTCGGCTGCGGCCAGCGCGCCGTCGCCGGTCAACCGCCGCTCGAGATCGGCCATCCCGCGTCCGATCGCGGAAAAGCGGGCCTGGAGGTTCAAGCGGCCCGCCGTCACCGCCACCGGCCCGGCTTTCAAGCCCGCACGCCCCAGGTCGGCGCCCGTCAGACCGATGGTTCCCGAAAATTGCGGCAAACTGCCGCCGGTCAAACGCATCTCGGTCTTCAAATCGCCGTCGTGAAAACGCCCTTGGCCGTGATTGATATCGAGATCACCGTTCTCCACGACGATCTGTGCCGACGCGTTATCGACCGGCCCGAGGCGGGTCACCAGCGTCTCGGCCGCCACGGTGACGCGGGCGTCGAACGCCGACAGCGACATCATGCCGGGCGAAGCACCGGATGAGGGAGATGGAGAGGGAGAGGGCATCGATTTGCCCGGGGGCCCCTTCGCCGGAGCGGCCCGGCCAATCGGCGCGGCCGGGGGAGGCGGCGGTGAAAACCACGGCAGCGTCGCCAGATCAATCCGTCCGCCCTTCAGGTCGGCCGTGATATTGGGGCGCCGTCCGCGCAGATCGACCGCCGCCTGCCCGGTCACCCGCGTCTCGCCCGCCCGCAGATCCAAGTCCGACAGGGCCACGCCGCGCCCGTCCATCGCCGCGCCGCCCGACAGACTGAACGCCCGCGAGCTACCCGCCGGTGTCGCGTTTACCGCCAACCGCAACGTCCCCGAAGCGTCCGCCTCGGCCGTCAGCCCCGCATTGTCCAGAACGGTTCCGCCGACCGGCACGCGATCGGCGGTCAAACGCAATGTCGCCAACGGCAGGCCGCCATCCAACCGCATGATCCCCGCGCCGCCCGCCTTTATGCCGTCGATGTCCAAGGCCAGGCGGTCGATCCGAATCTCATCTTTACCGACCACCAGATCGCCGGCACCCCCGAAGCGCTGTAATCCCGGCAGGCGGACGCCCGCCCAGGCCGACAGCGCCGGAAGATCGGCCGATGCCACCGTCAGATGTCCATCCCCCCCCCAACGTCCGCCGCTCAACCGCAACGTCGCGTCGCCGCCGGCCCGCGTGGCGCCGGGCAAGGTCGCCTCGGCCCCCTCGACCACCAATTCGCCCTTGTCCAAGATGGTTTCAAAGCGCAGATCACGCACCATCCCGCCCCGCCACGTCACCTGGCCCACGGCGACGCGAAGGTCGGCGAACAATCCGTCCGGCACATCAAAAGCGTCCGGCGGAACAGATGCGCTCGAAGACGGCCCATTGCCCGCCCGCGCGTCGAGATCCAGACAGGCCAGGGCCAACGCCGCGTCCAGGTGCGTTTGGCCGGTCAGGGTCAGCACCAGACCGGCGTTGATGCCACCGCCATCGACCGATCCCGCGACGTTGGTGAGGCGAACCTCCTCGCCATCGGCCGAAACCGTGCCGCGCACATCGACCCGATCGCCCGTCGCCACCATTTGGCCCGCAAAGACCCCATTGCTCCGGGTGCCGACCACTTGCAGACGCAGATCGCCAATCGACAGGCGCAGATCGAGCGCCGCCCCGTCCATTCCGCCAACCAGAATCACCGGGCGGCCTTTCCAGCGCCCGGCCGCCCGCACACGAAACGGGTCGGCATCGATATCGGCGTCGATCGCCTCGATCCGCGTGGCCGACCCGCCGGGCAGCCCAATCGCCGCGCCCTCGGCGCGTAGCGCAGCAACCCGGAAGCGGCCGCCCAGCAGTGCCGGCAAACTCGGCCGCACCACCAGCCGGTCGGCGACGGCCAAGCCATCGGCCCGCACCCCGTCGGCCCGCACCGAGGGATAGGGCAGCAACCGCAGATGCGCCCCCCGCGCGATCGTCACGGCATGGCCGGTCAGTGCCGACAGCGCTTGAACGACACGGGCTTGGGCCCATCCCGAGGCCAACAACGGCGCGACCAGCAGCAACAACGCCAGAACTGCGGCCACCGCCCCGGCCAGCACGATCCTTGTCCGCGTCAACGCTTTGATCGGCGCCATCCGGATTCCCCCCCGCCCATGTCTTGGCCCCCGCCACTCTACAACGCCCGTTCCTGATCACGCCCACTCCTGGTCCGGATCAGACAAAGCGATCCTTCGGTGCCGGCAGAATTTTCGCCGGACGAGCCAAATCCTTCATCAAGGCTGGGCCATTGACCATCGCATACCCGGCCTTGACCGCCTCGACCACCAACCGGCGCCGCCGCAAGCCCCAGACGAAGGCGCGCGAATTCGACCGCGCCGCCGCTTCCTGGAACAGCATAAGCCCGGCGAGCATGCGATCCTCGTCGGCCGTCAGCCGAGGCGGCAACTCGGCCAAATCGAACCCGATCATTCCGGCCCCGCAATCGGAGGCCATCGCCGCGTAGGCGGGATTGAGGGGCACGCGCAACGCCACTTCGTGGCACAGGGGTTTCAGCGCGCGAACGGTGGTTTCCAGATCGCGCTGACTGACCTCGGCGGGCAAGCCGAACAAATCGATCACCACCCGGCTGGACCGCACCGTTTCGCCAAGGTCGGCCAAGGGGGCGGTCACCGTCATCCGGCTGGCCGACGAGGCCGATGACCAATGCAAGGGAACAACCACGGTATAGCGGTTGGTGGTGCCCTCGACCGTGCCCATTTCGCGCACGGTTCCAGCGGCGGTGAAACGATCGAGGGTGGCGGCCGACGGGCCCCCGCCCCACGGATAGGCATTGGACCCCTCCAGCGGCACGGCGCCCTCGCTGTCGAAGCGCTGGACATGGGCGCCGTAAGCGGCGATCGCCTCGGCGACCGACACCCAGATCGGACGCCATTGCAGTTTCAGACTGGCTTCGGGCGGCAAGGGCGGCGGCCCGCCGACGGGACCCTTGGTTTTATCGGCCGGGCGTTCCAGGGTCATCCAGTGCGGCGTGCCCTTGGGCCGGACCGCCTCATGGGCCAATTCGCGCCATTTTGGGTCGATTTTCGCCCGCTCCGCATCGCCGGTCATGCCCCAGCCGGGGTCGGGACCAAGGTCGGGCGGCGGCGCCTCGTGACCGGGAAGAATCTCGGGCCGGATGACCAGGGGTTCGGGATCGGGCAGTTTGCCCGGCAGCCGGGAATGATGAACCTCGATATCGGGCGGCGGCGGCCCCTCGCCGTCCGGCACCATGTGATAGCGCAATTCATCGGCCAACGGATCAACCTCGCGGAAGCCAGGCAGCATCGAGTGGCGCAAGACGTCGTCGGCGGCTTCGATGGGGCGGGACGGCAGCATCGACAGGCGCAGCGCCTCGGCCTCCTTGGCCTTGGCGGCGGCGATTTCGGCCCGTGCCGCGCCGACCGTGTTGTGGATGACCGCCAAATTGAGTGTGCCGTCCTCGTTGACCGCGGCGGCCAACGGAAGCTCGGCGGCCAGGGCCAGTGGACGATCCAGCCCCAGGAATTGATCGCCCATCAGGCGGGTGCCCAGTTCCTTGGCGATGGTCTGCGCCCGGCGGCGTCCCTCGGACTGCGGGCAGTTGCGGAACATCAAGACGAAGAGATCGCGGCCTTGGCGCGAAAAGATATTGCCGGGGCCAAGATAGCGGTGGATCACCCCTTCGGCGATCAGCATCACCTTTTCCGCGACCTTGCCCCAGCGGTCGCCGACCGCCTCGTGGAACTCGATCAGCGAGATGACTTGAAGATTGGTCTGAAAGCGCCCGACCTCGTCGCTGAGCATCGAGTCCACGGCCAACTGAAAGCCGTCCTCGGTCAGGCGCTCCTCGGGATGGGCGAAATGCCCGGCATCCGAAGCGGGCGCGGCCTCCTTCGCGCCGAACAGCCGCTTGAGTGGCCGTGTCCAGCGCGCCAACAGGCCCGTCTCCGCCCGTTTCTCGCTCACCTTGGAGTCCCCCATCGCCGACCGCATTCCGAGACGCCGACGGGAGGGACAATAGGCCCGCGGCCCAAGACTGACAAGGGGAGGTTTACCCCCCCTCGGCCACCCCGGTCGCCCGGTATTCGCGGCCTAGATCCACATAGGTCCGCACGGTTTTCTCGAACCCCTCGGCCTCGCCCTCCTTCAAGGGGCGCAGCAACTTGGCCGGATTACCCGCCCACAATTGCCCCGCTGGAACCCGTTTGCCCGGCGCCACCAGCGCCCCGGCCGCCACCATCGCGCCGCTTTCGACCACCGCGCCGTCCAGAATGGTTGCCCCCATGCCGATGAAGCAGCCGTCCTGCAAGGTGCAGGCATGGATCACCGCGCCGTGGCCGATCGTCACGTTCGAGCCGATATACGTCCCGAAACGCCCGCCGGTGACATGCACGACGGTGCCGTCCTGGACATTGGTGTTGTCGCCAATGCGGATTTCATGGACGTCGCCCCGCACCGTGCAGTTGAACCAAACGCTGGAATTGGCCCCGATCACCACGTCGCCGATGATCGCGGCGCCGGGGGCGACGAAGGCCGTGGGATCAAGGCTGGGGACGACGCCCCGATAGGGAAAAAGCGGCATCGAGGTTCCTTTTCACGGAAACAGCGGCATTTGCTCGAGCGAGGCGGTTTCCTTGAACCCGAACATGCGGTTGAGGTTCTGGATCGCTTGGCCCGAGGCGCCCTTGACCAAATTGTCGATCACCGACACCAGAATGGCGCGGCCCGGCACCCGATCGGCGAAGACGTTCATCAGGCAGTGGTTCGAGCCCCGGACATGGCGGGTGGCCGGGCTTTGCCCCTCGGCCAGCAGGCGGACGAAGGGCTCGTTCGCATAGGTCTCGCTCAGCACCCGGCGCAGGTCGGCAACCCCAGCCCCGTTCGCCAGCCGGACATAGAGCGAGGCCAGGATGCCCCGGCTCATCGGCATCAGATGCGGGGTGAAGTTAACGATCACCGGCCGCCCGGCGGCGCCCGACAGGCCTTGCTCGATTTCCGGGGCGTGACGATGACCCGCGATCGCATAGGCGTTGATGCCGTCCGCCACCTCGCAGAACAAGCTGCCTTCCTTGGCGGCGCGCCCCGCCCCCGACACCCCGGATTTGGCGTCGATGATGATGTCGTCCGCCTCGATCACCCCAGCCCGCAGCAGCGGGATCAGCGGCAATTGCGACGCCGTCGGATAACAGCCCGGATTGGCCACCAGACGCGCTCCGGCAACCGCGTCGCGCGCCAGTTCGGTCAAGCCGTAAACCGCCGTGGTCTGAAGATGGGGGGCCTGATGCTCGTGCCCGTACCAGGTGGCATAGGTCGCGGTATCGGCCAGCCGGAAATCGGCCGACAGATCGACGATGCGCAACCGTTCGGGCAATCCGGCGATCACGGTTTGAGTGGTGCCGTGCGGCAGCGCGCAGAACACCGCATCGACGGACGAGAAATCCGCCTCCTCCATCGTCACCAAATCCGGCAGGGCCATGCCGCCCAGATGGGGGAACACCGCCGCCATGGCCTGCCCCGCCTTGCGGTCGGCGGTCAGCACGGTCATCCGGACCTGGGGATGGACGGCCAGCAGCCGCACCAGCTCGGCCCCGGTATATCCGCTGGCCCCTAAAATCGCCACGTTGATCGCGTTCATGCTCACCTCCATGATCGGCCCTTCATAGCAGCCCGAACCCCGGACAGGCAACCGCGTCACCATTGATTCACATCAACGCCGAGCGGTCGGCGGCCTGATACCCTTAAACCTCTGTTCTGGCCCTGTAGAGGGGGAAAGCGGTTATGAATCTTGATACCGATGCGTATATCGCCCTGGGTTTCCTGGGTGCCATTTTGGTGATTTCGGTTGGTCTCGGCTGGTGGGTAATCAGCCGCCTGAATCGCTAGGCTTGATCGTTAGGGTCGTCCCCCGGCGCGTCACCGTGCCGGGGGATTTGCCTTTGAACGTCCTTCAGAACATAGACCCGTAACGCCGACGACAGGTTGGTTTGGCGGCTGGTGTCGATTTCCCCCACCAGATGGGCAAGGGGAAGGCCCCGCCGCTTGGCGATTTCGGCCAAGGCCTCCCAAAACTCCGCCTCCAACGACACGCTCGTCGCATGCCCGGCAAGGGTCATCGACCGTTTGATCATTCGAAGCGCTACGCCTCCGCTTTAACGTTGGCGGTGCGGCGCGAATGGTATTTCCACGACAGCTCATCCCACTCGATCACCAGATTACCGCCGCTCGCCTCGTGCTGCTTTTCCCAGTTGGTCAGCAGGTCCAGGCAGGCGTGGTCGATATAGTCGAGATGCTCGAAGTGAACGTGGATCTCGGCACCTTGCGGCACTTGTTCCAACTCGGCCGCCAACAGCGGCAGGCGGATCAAGGTGGCGGCCCCCTTCAGGTCGATATCGACCCGCCCGGCCGGGGCGTTCTCGGTCACGGTGATTTCGAGGTGCGAGAACACGTACAACAACTTGATCAGCGACAGCAGCAACCCGAACAGCACGCCCTTGAGCAGATCGGTCGCGACGATCATCGCGATGGTCGCCAGATAGATCGTGGCCTCGGTCTTGCCGTAGTGCAGCAGCTTGGGGACCACCTTGGGATAGGCCAGCTTATAACCGGTATAGACCAACAAACCCGACAGGCTTGACACCGGAATATAGCGCAGCGTGAAGGGCAGGACGGCGGCGAACACCAGCAGCCATGCGCCGTGCAGGATCGCCGACATCCGGGTAGTGGCGCCCGCATCGACATTGGCGCTGGACCGCACGATCACCCCGGTCATCGGCAACACGCCGAACAGACCGCAAATCGCGTTGCCGATCCCTTGCGCGCACAGCTCGCGGTCGTACTTCGTGCGCGGGCCTTGATGCATTTGATCGACGGCGCTGGCACACAGCAGCGTCTCGGCGCTGGCGATGAAGGCGATCGACACCGCGGCAACCAGAACATCACCGTCAAGCAACCGCCGGGCGCTCTCCAGCGTCGGGAATTGGATCACCGACCAGATGTTGTTGATGTCATCGGGGTTCTTCAGCAGGTCGGGAATATACTTGACCGGCAGATGCAAAGCAGCCGCCACGGCGACCGAAGCCAGTACCGCCAGCAGGGCGCCCGGCACGATTTGCAGCCGCTTCGGGGCAAGCGCGCCCCAGCCAACGATCACCGCAATGGTCAACAGGCCGATACCCAGCGCCTCGACCGGCTGACCGCCGACCGACACCGCATGGGCCAGAGCGCCGGGAACGCCGAACAGATTGTCGAGACCGCCGCCGAGCGGCTTGCCATCCAACATGACGTGGAATTGCGAGGAGAAGATCAGGATTCCGATGCCCGCCAGCATGCCGTGGATCACCGCCGGCGACACCGCCCGGAACCACTGGCCCAGCTTCAACAGACCGGCCGCCACCTGGATCAGACCGGCCACCAGAACGATCACCCCCAGCATCGCCAAACCTTGGTGCTGGGCGGTCTCCCAGACCAGAACCGTCAAGCCGGCGGCGGGGCCACTGACCTGAAGCGGCGATCCGGCCAGAAACCCGACCACCAGACCGCCGACGATCCCGGTGATCAACCCGGCGGTTGGCGGCACGCCCGAGGCGATGGAAATACCCATGCACAGCGGCAGCGCGACCAGGAACACCACGACCGAGGCCAAGGCCTCGCGGCCGATAATGGAATGACCGTTACTCACTCTCTGACACCCCCACGAATCACAGCCGCCCCAGGCGGGCGGGTTACCAGCGCGGAAGCTAGCCCAATATTAGAGATTCGTGAAGATAAGCGTGGTTACGCGGCGCCAAGCTGACAAAGATTTTAATGTTCGGCCACCTTTGGCGGGATCAGTCGTCGCCGCCGACCATCGAAACCCGCAACGAGGCCAGCGAATTGGCGACCAATTGCAAGGCGACGGTCCCGTTGGCGCTGCGGATGAACAAGGTGCTGGTCCACATCCCCTCGTCGAGCGAGATCGGCGGCCCCATCTCGATGTGGTTGACACCCTCGACATCCAAACTGAGCGAGTGGCTATCGAGAAACGAAATGGCGGCTACGGTCGACTTCATTCCCACTCTCCCACACATCAGGTGGTGAAGGCTGGCGCAAGCGGCCCGCGCCGTCAAGCCCCGCCGGCTTCGCCTTGGAATGAAAACTTAAGGCCGCCCGGCCAAGGCCAGCGCCATGCCGCGCTGAACCACGTCGTGGCAGTGATGGGTCAGGGCCTTGCGGTCGCGGAAATCAGCTTGACGGACCGCCGGATGGAAAACCACCTCGACCGTGACGATCCCCAAGCCCAGCGCCCGCACCATGTGATCGAGCAACGTCATATCGCCGTACCATGCCAGGAACGGGCGGAAGGCGCGCTGCATCGGCAGCCCGTCCAGCCCGGTATAGGCCACCGAAACCGGTTGAACCGGCACGGCGGTACCGCCGGACAGCGGCGTCTCGGCCACCGCCAACAGCGCGGATTTGAAGGCCAGAACCCGGTTGCCGTCGTTCGAGGTTCCCTCGGGGAACAAGATCATCTGCTCGCCCCGGTCCAGCCGGGTCCGCAGTTGCCCGCATTCGCGCAAGCTGGCGCCACGGCTCCGATCGACGAAGGCGGTGCGGGCCATCTTGGCCAAAAAGCCGAAGCCCGGCCATTCCGCCACCTCGGATTTGGCGACGAAGCAGGCGGGCAATAGCGATCCCAAAACCAGGATATCAAAATAACCGGCATGATTGGCGACGAACAGCGCCGGCCCCTTGGCAACCGGCGTGCCGCGCACGACAACCCGGAACCCCAAGGCCTTGCGCAAAATCCGCCAATACAGGCGGGCAAGGCGGCTGTGGCCGCGCCAGCCCAGGGTGACCAACGGAAGATACACCGCCACCGTCAGAACCGTGACGATGACAAAAGCCGAAATGCGCAGCGCCGCTCGTCCGTAGGAAATCATGCTTGCGCCATGCTCTCCACGCCGCTCCGGTCATAATGCCGGATATAGCGTTCGGTCACTTGGTCGGTTTTGACGATCACGCAGACGTCGGTGGTGTTGAACTGGTGATCGACCACCGCGCCGTCGCCGATATAGCCGCCCAGGCGCAGATAGCCCTTGATCAGCGGGGCCAAGTTGCCCCAGGCCCGCCGGGGGTCGATGCCGTCCTTCGGCATGCGGTTCATATCGACCCGCAGCGAATCAAGCGCGCGGGGACGCAGTTGTTCCGGCGCCGAATGCCAGTGGTGCAAATAGGCCAGGGAGGCCGCCAGGGCATCGACATCGGTGCCGGGCAGCGAGGCGCAGCCGAACATCAGCTCGACATCGTTGGCCTTGACATAGCCGGCGATCCCCGCCCACAGCAAATTCATCGTCGCCCGGTTGCGGTAGGCCGCATCGACGCAGGACCGGCCCAGTTCCATGAAATTGATGTCCGAACCGACGATCCGGCTGATATCAAACTCGCCCGCGGTATAGAAGCGGCCGAAGCTTTCGGCCTTCTTGCGCAGCATCAGGCGATAGGTGCCCACCACGCCGGCCGCGCCCTCGCCCTTGTCACGGTCAAGAACCAGAAGATGGTCGCAGACCTCGTCGAAATCATCGATGTCGGCGCGTTCCGCCGCCATTTCCGCCGTGGGCTTGGCGCCCATCTCGTCATAGAAGACGCGATAGCGCAATTCCTGCGCCGCGCGGACTTCTGCGGAGTTTTCGGCAAGCCGCACATGAAGTCGGCTGTTGGAAGTGGCGTCATCAATCTGTAGCATAAGTCCCCTCGACCTATTGAGCCAGCTTATTCCTTATCCGGCTCATTATCCAGATTTAGAGGTACTCCGTACAGTTCCAAACGATGTCCGATTAATTTGTAACCGAACTGTCTTGCGATCTCTTTTTGCAAGGCCTCGATCTCGGGACTGGTGAATTCGATGACCCGCCCGCCCCGAACGTCGATCAGGTGGTCGTGATGCTCGTCGGCCACTTCCTCGTAGCGGGAGCGGCCGTCGCCGAAATCATGGCGCTCGACGATATCGGCTTCCTCGAACAGCCGCACCGTCCGGTAGACGGTGGCGATCGAGATGCCGGGGTCGATCGCCGCCGAGCGGACATGCACCTCCTCGACGTCGGGATGGTCCTCGGCTTCCGACAGCACGCGCGCGATGACGCGGCGCTGCTCGGTGATCCGGAGACCCTTTTCGGCGCACAACGCCTCGAGATCGATCTT
>CAIULK010000210.1 GCA_903899885.1 uncultured Rhodospirillaceae bacterium | reverse complement strand
TGGTTCTGTCGCTGGCTTCGGCCGCCTGGGCCGATCCGACGCTGTCGCCCGACGTTCCGGGCAAATGGACCACGGCTTCCGGCGCCATCAACTGGCCGCCGAACGGTGGTTTCGCGGCGGCCGCCGTTCCGGTGGTGTTGCCGTCTGGCTTGCTGGTTGATCGTTTCGGCAGCGACGGCGGGCGGTATTTCAGCCCGAAGGGCGCGGCCTATGGGGCGCGGGCGATGCCCTATGTTTGCGCCACCTTGACCTATTCGGTCTATAAGCTGACCAAGCCGGTTTTGGCCTGGACCGGCCAAGCCTCGCCCTGGTTCGACCAGCCGGGCGGCGCCACCCAATTCCAGACCGACGCGTCGGCGGCGCAACTGTTGGCCGACGGCGTTCTCGAACGGTTGCCCGATGCCGGTAAAACGCCCTGTAACTGACGGTGGGGCGTGAGGAACACGTCTCTTCCGGCTTGCAAACCAGCCCGTCCGGGGCCTAAAAGCGGCAGTCCGATTGTCGGCATGCGGATTGTTGAATTGGTGCCCCATGCGTGTCTTGGTCCTTGACGTCTATCCCGACCGTCCCTATCGAGTTTGCAAGGACAACAACGGCGGTTTCGGCACCGCCAACGATTATGGCGATGGGCTCGTTGCCCGCTTGTTGACCTGGATGGTTGCCCGCGCCGTGGATTTTCCGCCGCTGCATGCGGTGCAGACCATGGGTGAATTGCGGGCCGCCGGTCACGACGTCGAATACAGCCGTACCTTTCCGGCCGGCCGGGCGAAGGACTTCGATCTTTGCCTCGTCGTATCCTCGGCGGTGGCTCATGAAACCGAGTTGACGGCCGTGCGCGCGGCGCGGGCCGCCGGTTTGATCGTGGCCGCGATCGGCCCCTTCGCCACGGTGGTGCCCGATCCCTATGTCGCGGCGGGCGCCGTGGTCCTGGCGGGCGAGCCCGAATTCTTCTTTCACGGACTTAACTGCTCCGCCGCCGAGATCGGCGCCCTCGGTCCCGTCCATGATATCGAGGCACGGGTGGATCTCGACGATCTGTCCTATCCCGCCTGGGATCTGGTGTTCCGGACGTCGGCCCCGAAGATGGGCTTTCTGGGGGGCGGCGCGTCGATCCCCATCGCCTCGGCCCGCGGTTGCCCTTATTCCTGCGCCCATTATTGTACCTATCCCTTGCAACAGGGGCGCAAGCTGCGGCGGCGCGATCCGGCCAAGGTCGCGGCGGAAATGGCCCATTGGTGGCATACGCTGGACGTCCGCACCTTCTTGTTCCGGGATCCCGTCTTCACCGCGTCGCGCCGTCATGTCGAGGCGCTGTGCGACGCCATCATCGCCACCGGCCTGCCGGTCCGTTTCGGGGCCGAACTCCACCTTAAGGATTTGGACGAGGCGTTGGTCGAACGGCTCTACCGGGCCGGGCTGCGCATGGTTTATGCCGGCATCGAATCGGTCACGCCCGCCGTGCTTGCCGACGCCGCCCGCCAGACCATTCCCACCGATGCGCAAGAGGCCACGATTCGCCTGCTGGAAAAGCGCGGAATCAAGGTCAAGGCGATGTATATTTTCGGTTTTCCCGCCGACACGCGGGAAAGTGTGGAACATCTCATCGATTACGCGGTGGCTTTGCGATCGGCCTATGCGCAGTTTTGCGTCTTCACGCCTTATCCGGGAACGCCGATTTGGGGGACGATGGCGGGGCAGGTCACGACCGGCCGGTTCGAGGACTTCACGCAATGGCACCTCGTCTTCAACCACCCCGCGTTCAGTGCCGCCGACATCCGTGAATTGCTGGGGCGTGCCTACCGCCGCTACTACACCAACCCCTTCTGGATGGTGAAATTGGCGAAGATGGTCCTGTCGGCATCATGAGGATCGCGGTCACCGGCTCTGGCGGCTTTCTGGGCGGGCATGTCGTTCACGCGGCAAGGGCACGCGGGTGGGAGGTGGTTCCCATCCGTCTCGCCGGACATCTGACCACGCCGGACGCGGCGGCGTTGGGTCCGCTGTTGGCGCCGGCCGTGTCCTGCGACGTGCTTGTCAACTGCGCCGCCGCCCTGAAGCCGGTCTCCGCGTTCGATCATTTCATCAATGCCGAGGCCCCGGCGCATATGGCGACGATGATGTCCGCCGCGGGGGGCTGGCTTCTCCACGTCGGCAGCGCCAACGTGTCGTTGCCTTGCCTGACGGACAGCTATAGCCGGGCCAAACGCGCGGCCGATACGGCCCTGGCCGCGCTGGCGGGCGTCCGCCGGATTGACCCGGGGCTGATCTGGTCGTGGTCGGGCGAAGGACCGGCGGCGATGGTGGCGCGTTATCTCGACATGCCACTGCCGGTCCATCCGGTTCCCTGGCCGTGCAATCTTTATCGCCCCATTCTTGCCCCGGATCTCGCGGCGCTGTTGTGCGACATGGTGGAGGAGGGGCCTGGCGGCGCCAGCAAGGTCTTGGTGGTCGGGGATCGCCGCATCACGCTTTTCGACCTTGTGCGTGCCATGGCGCGGCGGCGCGGACGTCGCCTCCTGCCCGTGCCCACGCAATGGCTGGCAAGCCTCGTGGGGGCGCGCGCCTTGTCCGGTTCGCCCTTGCTTCAGCAGTTCCTTGCCTTGGACCGCGGTCTCGACGACGCCGTCGGCGAGCGGCGTGTGCTGCCCTTTTCCCTGCCGGCTTGAAAGGCGCCTTCCATGACCGACCGCGTTCGCTTGTTGCTTCCCGCCGCTTTCGTGGCGGCGGCCGGTGCCCTTCTGGCCGTTCTGGCGGTCACGGCGCGGCTGGGGCCGCTGGTCGCGCTGTCGGGGACGGAGGTGAACTATGCGCAGGCGGCCGTTCAGCTTAGCCAGGGACACGGCTATGTCGATTGTCCGGGCCTGCCGATCCCCTGGTTTCCGCCGGGGTACGCGGCCTCGCTGGCGGTTTTGATCCGCGCGGGTCTGTCCGTGGCCGACGCCACCCGGTGGGTTGGGGCGACGGCGGCGGCGGTTCTGGCCTTCTCGATCGCGTGGCTGGCGGGGCGTCGGCTGGGCGGGGCGGTTGCCGTGCTTACGGCGTGGCTGGTGACGCTCAATCCGATCATGCTGCGCTGGGAAATGGAGCTGATTGCCGACGCCTCGCACGCGGCGGCGGTGATGGCGGCCTTGGCCCTGACCCTGGCTTATCTGCGCCATCGCCGGAGGGGCTGGCTGGTCGCGGCCGGGGCGGCGGCGGCGGCGGCGGCGATGCTGCGTTTCATCGGGGTGGCGGTCGATCCGTCGATCTGTCTGGTCCTGCTGATCTTGGGACCGCGCCCTTCCTGGCGCGGCCGGATCGCCGACTGCGTGATCTTCGGCGTCACGGCCGTCGCGCCGCTGCTGCTGTTCACGGCCTACAATCGGGCCGTGAGCGGAACCGCTGGCGGGGAACGGCCGCTGATCGTCACCTCGCCATGGTATCATCTCCGCTTCATTTTCGACGACATGTCGCGCTGGGCCGCGAATCTGTTCGGTCCGGCGGTGCGCGATCTGTTGCCGGTGGATGCGCGGGTGGCCCTGTTCCTTGCGATCCTGGTGGCGGCGCTGGCCGGTTTGAGCTGGCTGGCACGCCGCGCGGACGCCCATGTCCGGCAGTGCGTGTGGCTTTGCTTGCTGTTCGTGGCGACCTACGTGCTGGGGCTGACCGGCTTGGCCAGTCTTATTCCGCTCGACGATTTGGGCGGGCGCTTCCTTCTGCCGACCCTGGGACCGCTGGCGGTGGCCGTGGTGACCGGCGGAGGTGTCGCCGCCGAAAGTCTGGGAATCGGAGCGGGATCGGTGCGTCGTGGAATGGCCGTGCTTTTGGTCGCCGTCTCGGTCGTTCCGGCCGTGGCGCTGGCCGGGCTGGCCGAGGGCCGCCGGACCTTTGCCTTCAACAAGGCCGCGGCCCCCGAGGTAAGCGCCTCGGACTTCGTCGCCGAGCTGAAGCGGGCCGCCGCCGCCGGACCCCTAACCGCCGCCGACGTCGATAGCCGCCACTTCGTTCTGCTCCATCTCGGCCGATGCGTGCCGGTCGCGCCCGCGGATACCTCCGCCACGATCGTCACGGTGGACACGGCCAGTCTGGATTACGGGCGGCGGCTGCGCGAAACCGGGCCGTTCTTCATGGGGCTTGCCCCGAATGCGTGGCTGTCGCCGCCGGTGATCGGGAAACTGGTCCGGAAATAAGGCGGTTTGCGCTTTATCCGGCGCAAACCGCTTTTGCGAGTATTGAGCGAGCGGCCAAGGGCGCGGAGGCGCCTGCCCGGCGAGGGACAAAATATAAAGTTTAGGGTGTGATGCACATTTTGGGCATCACACCCTAGACGCGGGCAAAGCGCCGCCGTTCGTTCCAGGTGAGGAGACCGGTGACGGTGAAATTCCATACCGCGCCGACCACCGCCCCCGACAGACCGGCGAACCACCACGAGGCGCCCACCCCGCGCACCATGTCGGCGACGGCATAATTGATGCCGCCGCCGAGGGCACAGGCGGCGTAGAAGCTCATCAGTCCCGGCAACAGCTGCCAGCCCCGCAACGGGCGGTCGCGATAGGTGATGCGGTTGTTGAGGAAGAAGTTGGAGGTCATCGCCGTCACGATGGCGACCCCCTGCGACCAGGCGAACGGCAATCCGGCAAACTTGAACAGGCTGCCCAGCACCGCCAAGTGGATGGCCAAGCCGATCATCCCGACCAGCCCATAAAGAACCATGCGTATCGGCAGGCAGCGATCGACCAGCTTCTCGGCCAGCAGGATCAGGTAATCCAGCATGACCTGAGTCGACAGCTTGCTCTCTCCGGCTTGGCGAAGGCGGAAATGATAGCCGACCTCGGCGAAGGCAAGCGGCCGGGGCGACGACGCGAAGATGTCGAGAAGGATTTTGAAGCCGCGTCCCGACAGCCGCCGGACCGTCTGTTCGAACACGTCCCTGCGCATGAGGAAAAAGCCGCTCATCGGATCGGAGAGGGCGTGGCCCAACACCATGCGGCTGAGACGCGTGCCCATGCGGGTGATGGCGGTGCGGTTGCGCGAGAACGCGCCGACGCTGCCGTCGGCCGCGAAACGGCTGCCGACGACGATGTCGTTGCCTTCGGTCAACCGTTGCAGCATCTCGGGCAGGATGCCTTCGTCGTGCTGAAGGTCGGCATCCATGACGGCCAACACCGGGGCCGCCGTCGCCAGCGCCCCTTCGACGCACGCCGAGGCGAGGCCGCGCCGGCCGATTCGCTGAAGACAACGGACCCGTGGATCGGAGCGGCCCAATTCCCGGACGATGTCCGCCGTTCCATCGGGCGAATCGTCATCGACGAAAACGACCTCCCAGGAAATCCCGTGCAGGGTGGCCGTCAGACGTTCGACCAGAGGCCCGACATTGTCCCGCTCGTTATAGGTGGGAACGATTACGGCAAGATTGGCGGTCACGGACACTGGCTGCCCTGCGGGCACCGCTTTTTCGCTTCGTCGGCTTGGCGATTGTGGGCTTCGGCTTTCTGCTGATGTTCGGCGATCAGCTGGCTCCGGCTGTCGATGACCTGCTGGTGTTGGGTGATTTGTTGCTGGTGCGTATCGATGCGTTGCCGCGCTTCGGTGATCCGCGCCTGATATGTGGCGGCGTTGGCGGGCTGCTGCTGCATCGCCCGCTGGTGCTGCTCGATCTCCTGGCGGCGCACGTCGATGCGCTGCCGGTGTTCGGCGATCTGCCGGTTGTGTTCCTCGATCAGATGCCGTTGCCGCTCGATCTCCGCCTCATGCCATGCGGCTTGCCGCCGATGCTCCTGTTCCTCGACGACCCAGTAGTTGGCGGACGAATCGCCATAGGAGTAGGGGCCGATTTCCGTCATGTAGGGACCCGCGCAGGCCGTCAGGGTCAGAGCGAGAATCAGGGGGGTAAACCGTTTCATGGCCGTCCTTTCACTCACGCACGCCCATCAGCATGTAATTCACGTCCAGGCTTTTGGTTTCAAACCAGGTGTCCTTCAGCGGCGCGAAATCCATGCCCGCCATGTCGCGCACGGTGACCCCGGCACGGCGCAGGAACCCCGCGAATTCCGAGGGTTTGACGAATTTGTGCCAGTCGTGGGTTCCCGCGGGCAGCCATTTCAGCACATATTCCGCGCCGACCACCGCCAGCAGATAGGATTTGGTCGTGCGGTTGAGGGTGGCGCCGAGAAAGGCGCCGCCCGGCGCGATCAAGCGGCAGGTTTGCGCCAGGAATTTCGACGGATCGGGGACATGTTCGATCACCTCCATCGCCAGCACGACGTCGAAGCGGTCCTCGCCCAAGGATTCCGGCCCACCGACGTGATAGGTCACCGCCGCGCCGCTTTGTTCGGCGTGAATGCGGGCGACCGCGATGTTCTTGTCCCCGGCGTCCAGGCCGGTGACGGCAAAGCCCATCGCCGCCAAGGGTTCCGACAACAAGCCGCCGCCGCAGCCGACATCGAGAAGGCGAAGTCCCTCGAACGGGCGCTCGGCCCCGGCGTCGCGCCCGAAATGTTGGGCCAGCGTGCGTTTGATGAAGCCCAGCCGGACGGGATTGAATTTGTGCAGCGGCTTGAATTTGCCGGCGGGATCCCACCATTCCTCGGCCATGCGGGTGAAGCGTTCGACTTCGTCGGGGGATGCGGTGGAAGTTGCGTTCATCGTGGTTCCGGCCTGTCCTTGCGTTAGCGGGCTGCTCTAGAGTATGTAGAGGCGCCTTACGCGCGGCAACCCGGCAATTGGGGACAGTATTCCGATATGGCTCGCATCGTGATGAAATTCGGCGGTACCTCGGTAAAGGATATCGGCCGCATTAAGAACGTCGCCCTTCGCGTCAAGGCCGAACGGGACCGTGGCAACGAAGTCGCGGTCGTGGTTTCGGCGATGGCGGGGGCAACCAACCAACTGGTGGCGTGGTGCAACGAGATATCTCCGCTGCACGATCCCGGCGAATACGACACCGTGGTCGCCACCGGCGAACAGGTGACGATCGGCTTGCTGGCGATGGCGCTGCAAGAAATCGGCGTGCCCGCCCGCTCGTGGTGCGGCTGGCAGATTCCGGTGGTCACCGACGGCACCCATTCCAAGGCGCGGATCAAAACCATCGACACGCCGGAAATGGTCGAGCGGATGGAAGCGGGCGAGGTCGCGGTGGTCGCGGGGTTCCAGGGCATCGGCCCGGGCAACCGGATCACCACCTTGGGACGCGGCGGGTCGGATACCTCGGCGGTGGCGGCGGCGCTGAAAGCCGATCGCTGCGACATCTACACCGATGTCGATGGGGTCTACACCACCGACCCCCGGATCGTGCCCAAGGCCAAGAAGCTCGATAAGATTACCTATGAGGAAATGCTGGAACTGGCTTCGGTCGGCGCCAAGGTGCTGCAAATCCGTTCGGTTGAAATGGCGATGAAGCACCGCGTCCGGGTCCAGGTGCTTTCCTCGTTGGAGGATAAGCCCGGAACCCTGGTCTGTGATGAGGATGAAATCGTGGAAAAGGAACTGGTAAGCGGCATCGCCTATAGCCGCGACGAAGCGAAGATCACCCTGGTGCGCGTTCCCGATCGTCCGGGCATCGCGGCCGCCATCTTCGGCCCCCTGGCCGAGGCGGCGATCAATGTCGACATGATCGTGCAGAACGTCTCGGACGACGGAAAGTCGACCGACCTGACCTTCACGGTCGGCACCGCCGATCTGGCCCGCGCCAGGAAGGTGGTCGAGGACGCCAAGGCCGTGCTGGGATACGAGGACCTGCGGGCCGATTCCGACGTCGTCAAGGTGTCGGTGATCGGGGTCGGCATGCGCAGCCATCCCGGCATCGCGCAGAAGATGTTCCACACGCTGGCAAGCGAGGGCATCAACATCCTGGTGATCTCGACCTCCGAGATCAAAATCAGCGTGTTGATCGAGGAGAAGTACACCGAATTGGCGTTGCGCGCCTTGCACACCGCCTACGGCCTCGACGCGGCATGATGGGCATGGACAACGGGCGCCAAAGACTGAACGATCTGTGGGGGCGGGGTTGCCGCTTCCTGGGCACCGAGACCGCCATCCTGGGCGGCGCGATGTCGTGGATCTCGGACCGCAATCTGGTCGCCGCCATTTCGAACGGCGGCGGCTTCGGGGTGATCGCCTGCGGCTCGATGCCGCCCGATGTCCTGTCGGCCGAGATTGCCGCGACCAAAACGCTGACCGCCAAGCCGTTCGGCGTCAATCTGATCACCATGCACCCGGACCTCGATCGCCTGATCGATGTTTGCGGCGAGCATAAGGTCGGCCATATCGTGCTGGCCGGCGGGCTGCCCAGCGCGGCGGCGATCAAACGGGCCAAGGATACCGGCGCCCAGGTGATTTGTTTCGCCCCCGCCGTGGTGATCGGCAAGAAGCTGCTGCGTTCGGGCGCCGACGCGCTGGTGGTGGAAGGCTCGGAAGCGGGCGGCCATATCGGCCCGGTGGCGACCAGCGTGCTGGCCCAGGAAATCCTGCCGCAATTGGGCGAACAGGTGCCGGTGTTCATCGCGGGCGGCATCGGCCGGGGCGAGGCGATCGTGTCCTACCTGGAAATGGGCGCGGCCGGGGTGCAGTTGGGCACCCGCTTCGTTTGCGCCACCGAATGCGTCGCCCACCCCAATTTCAAGACGGCCTTCTTGAAGGCGGCGGCGCGCGATGCGCAGGCCAGCGTGCAGGTCGATCCGAATTTCCCGGTGATTCCGGTGCGGGCCTTGGTCAACCATGCCGCCAAGCGTTATACCGACTTCCAGCACGAGGTGATCGCGCGCTTCAAGGCGGGCGAGATCGAGCAGAAGGAAGCCCAACTGGAAATCGAGCATTTCTGGGCCGGGGCGCTGAAACGCGCGGCGATCGACGGCGACGTCGAAAACGGATCGCTGATGGCCGGGCAGAGTGTCGGCATGGTCACCCGTGAGCAGCCGTGTCTTGAGATCATCGCCGAACTGATCGATCAAGCGGTGGGCGCGCTCGACGCCCGCAAGCGCTTCCTGCAAGCGGCGGACTGACGCATGGTGACGGCGCCGAGCGTTTCGCGCCGTCTGCTCGCCCGGCTGCGCGACGTGATGGCCGGGGGCGGCACGGCCGAGATCCGGCTGGACCAAGTGGTTCAGTTGATCGCGGCCGATCTGGAAGCCGACGTCTGTTCCTGCTATGTGCAGCGGGCGGGCGAGGTTTTGGAATTGTTCGCCACCCAAGGCCTGAAAAAGGCCGCCATCCACAACACCCGTTTGCGGGTCGGCGAGGGTTTGGTCGGCGATATCGCCGCGCATGCGCGCCCCTTGGCCTTGGCCGATGCCCAATCGCACCCCAATTTCGCCTATCGCCCGGAAACCGGCGAGGAAATCTATCACTCGCTGATGGGGGTGCCGATCATCCGCGGCGGGCGCGTGGTCGGTGTGCTGGTGGTGCAGAACCGCAGTCAGCGGCGCTACGGCGATGAAGAGGTCGAAGTCCTCGAAACCGTGGCGATGGTTTTGGCGGAATTGGTCGCCTCGGGCGAGTTGATCGGGCGCGACGAACAGGTCTCGGTGGGCGGATCGGGGGCCTTGCCGCAGCGCTTGGAAGGCGTGCGTTTGAACGGCGGGGTCGGCATCGGGGTGGCGGTGTTGCACCGTCCCCGCGTCGTGGTGCGCCGGTTCGTCGCCGACGAAGACCCGGAAGTCGAAATCGAGCGTTTCCGCAGCGCCCTGGTCGGCATCAAAACCGCGCTCGACGAGGTGTTCGCGCGCCCGGAAATGAATGACGGCGAGCACCGCGACGTCCTTGAAACCTATAAGATGTTCACCGAGGACAAGGGCTGGCGGGCGCGGATCAAGGAAGCGATCAAGGCCGGCCTGACCGCCGAGGCGGCGGTGTCCAAGATCAATGACGACATGCGTGCCCGCATGGCGCAGATCGAGGACCCCTATCTTCGCGAGCGGATGCACGATTTCGACGATATCGCCGGGCGTTTGCTGCAATTCCTGGCGGGCGGCGAGGGGCTGGTCAAACCCGATCTTCCCGCCGACGCCGTGCTGGTGGCCCGCAATTTGGGGCCGATGGATTTGTTCGACCACGACCCCTCGCGCCTGCGCGGGTTGGTGCTGGAAGAAGGCTCGCCCACCATGCATGTGGCGATCGTCGCCCGTGCGCTGGACATCCCGGTGGTCGGGCGCTGCAAGGACGTGTTGGACAGGATCGATCCCGGCGACCCGGTGATCGTCGATGGCGACAACGGCTTGGTGCTGGTGCGGCCCAGCGAGGATCTCCGCGACGCGGTGCTCGACACCGTGCAAGCCAGCCGCCTGAAGGTGGCGGCCTATGCCAAGCTGCGCGATGAACCCGCCGTGACCAAGGACGGCACCCGGGTCAGCCTGATGATGAACGCCGGTCTGTTGCTTGATTTGCAGCATCTGGAAGACAGCGGCGCCGACGGCATCGGCTTGTACCGGACCGAACTGCCCTTCATGGCGCGCGCCTCGCTGCCCGACGTGGCGACCCAGACCGCCTTGTACGAACGCATCCTGGATCAGGCCAAGGGCCGCCCGGTGGTGTTCCGCACGCTCGATGTCGGCGGCGACAAGGTGTTGCCCTATTGGAAACCGTCGGACGAGGAAAACCCCGCGCTGGGCTGGCGTTCGGTGCGGATCACCCTGGACCGGCCGATGCTGCTGCGTCACCAGTTGCGCGCGCTGCTGCGCGCCGCCGCCGGGCGCGATCTGTCGGTGATGTTCCCGATGATCGCGGAGGTCGCCGAATTCGTCCAGGCCCGCGCCATCCTGGATTTGGAAATCGAGCATGCCCGCGCCACCGGGCGCGGCTTGCCCGCAAGTATCCGGGTCGGCACGATGCTGGAGGTTCCGGCCCTAGCCTTTCAATTGCCGACGCTGTTGCCGCTGGTCGATTTCATTTCGATCGGTTCGAACGATCTGGCGCAATTCCTGTTCGCGATGGACCGGGGCAATCCCTTGATGTCGGAACGCTACGATCCGCTGTCGCCCGCCATGTTGATGGTCATTCAAGGCATTGCCGCCCAGTGCCGGGCGGCGGGGGTGTCGCTCAGCGTATGCGGCGAGATGGCGTCCAAGCCCTTGGACGCGATGGCGCTGGTGGCGTTGGGGGTGACCACGCTGTCGATGTCGGCCTCGGCGGTCGGCCGGATCAAGGCAATGATCCGCGACATGACGCTGGCGCCGGTGCAGGCGTATCTGACGGGATTGCTGGGGTGCCGCGACCGCAGCCTGCGGCCCCGCCTGAAGGCCTGGGCGGGGGATCACGGGTTAAGGCTTTAATATTCATATGCCCCTCGGCCTAAGCGGGCGCGTCCGCGCCCTTGGCCGCTCGCTCAATGCGCGCTTAAAGCGGTTTGCGCCAGATTAAGCGCAAACCGCTTTAGCCGTGGTGGATAAGGGCTGCCACTGGGCCTATCACCCCCTGGGGAGTAACGACGTTTCAGTTTCCGAAGAAGGTTTTCGCCACCAAGCTGGCGACCCCGGCCAATACCAGGGCGACCATGACTTCGAGACGGACGAGGCGGTTCTCATATCCGGCGATTTCCTCGGATGCGGCTCTGGCCTTATCCTCGGGCGCCCCGGCGGCGACCAAGGCTTCGTAGGTCTTGGACAGCATCAGGCTCATGGTGCGGGCTCCTTCACCCCTCAGTGTTGCCCCGTTGGCGGACGGCGTCAAGGCGCACCAACTACCCGCTGTTCCCTTTAGAAACGAAAAATCCAGCAAACCCGATGGGGTTGCTGGATTTTCGATGGTCGGAGTGAGAGGATTCGAACCTCCGGCCCCTGCCTCCCGAAGACAGTGCTCTACCAGGCTGAGCTACACTCCGCGCCGTCGAAGGCGCTCCTTATAACCTCAACGTTCCCGAGGCGCAAAGCAAATCTGATGGGAAATTCCGACTGCACGCTGAGCTGTCCCCACTGCGGCCACCTTTGGACGGAAGCCATGCCCGGCCGCCTGTGGCGCACCCGCTGCCCGGCCTGCCAAGGGGTGCTGGAGACCCCGAAAGGCGGCTGCTGCGTCTACTGCGCCCACGGCGACACGCCGTGCCCGGAGGCGCAGAGGGCGGGCTCGTGTTCGTGTGCGGGCGAGGGGTAACGTCGCGCTCCTCGCGGACCTTATGCGGAAAGCGCTTCCGCGACGGCTTTCGGGTTCCGCTCGATCACCGTCAGCAATGCCAGAGCCGGTGCATCCGGCCGACTGCGGCCTTGTTCCCAATCCCGCACCGTGCCGATGGGAAGCCGATAGCTGCGGGCGAATTGCTCCTGGGTCATGCCAAGCCGCTGGCGGAGCGCCTTGATGTGCGGCATCCGTTTCGCGGTTGCCAAGTCCTCGTTGGTCAGGGGAAGGTTTTCGGAATCGGACCCGGCGGCCGCTTCGGCCTCCTCATCGGTCATGGCGTGCAGCCGCGCCCAATCGGTCTTGCTGTCCGGCCGAGGATCACGGCCCGGCTTATAGCGCGTGATAGTGTTCTCGCTCATGGCGGCTCGCCCTCCTGGCGCTGATGATACGGCAGACCTCGCCGCGCATGGTATAGGCCACGGACAGTGTGACGCCCGACACCTTGCCGATGGCCCGGAACCGTTCCTCGTCATAGTGGCGATCGACGATGACCAACAGCCGAGGGTCCTCCAGGGCATCGGCGGCATCAACGAAATCCACACCATGCTTGATGAGGTTGTTGGCCGCCTTGGCGCTGTCCCACTCGTATTCCATACCGTAAGGATACGGGAAAGCCGTACTTCGGTCAATTGGAGATGCGGTTATTCAGTAGTTACCCCCGCAGCGCCTCGATATTCGCGGCGTAGTCCGCGCTTTTGAACACCGCCGATCCGGCGACCAGAACGGTGGCCCCGGCGGCGATGACCTTGGGGGCGGTTTCGGGGGTGATGCCGCCATCGACTTCCAATTCGATCGGGCGGCCGCCGATCATTTTCTTGATGCGGGCGATCTTTTCCAACTGGCTGTCGAGGAAGCTTTGGCCGCCGAAGCCGGGGTTGACGCTCATCACCAAGACCAGATCCAAACGGTCGAGAACATAGTCAAGAACGTTTTCCGGGGTCGCCGGGTTCAGCGACAGCCCCGCCTTCTTGCCGAGCGAGCGGATCACTTGCAGCGAGCGGTCGATGTGCAAATCGGCCTCGGCATGCACGACGATATAATCGGCGCCCGCCTTGGCATAGGATTCTAGATAGGGTTGTGCCGGATCAATCATCAGGTGAACGTCGAAGCATTTCGCCGTCCACGGGCGGATCGCCTTGATCACCGGCGGGCCGAAGGTCAGGTTGGGAACGAAATGACCGTCCATCACGTCGATATGGACCCAGTCGCAGCCCGCCTGATCGATGGCTTTGACCTCGTCGCCCAAACGGGCGAAGTCGGCCGACAGGATGCTGGGGGCGATTTTAACGGTCATTCTGATCCTTCAAGAAAATAAATGGCGCATTCCCCACGATGCCGTCACCCCCGCGAAGGCGGGGGTCCATGCCGGGGCCAAGGAAAGCCCGTGCCGTCGGCGGCATGGTTTCCCGCTTCCGCGGGAATGACGGCGTGAGTGGGTGGGTGGGTTATTTCACCTGAGGGTCCAGATCGCCCGCGGCGTAGCGGTTGCCCATGGCTTCCAGGCTAAGCGGTCTGATCTTCGAGCCCTGACCGGCGGCGCCGAACGCTTCGTAACGGGCCTTGCAGATGCCGCTCATCGCCGCGATCGTGCCCTTGAGGTATTCGCGCGGGTCGAACTTCTTGGGCGAGTCGTGGAAGAATTTGCGGATCGAGCCGGTGGACGCCATCCGCAGATCGGTGTCGATATTGACCTTGCGCACGCCGTGCTTGATCGCCTCGACGATTTCCGGCACCGGCACGCCATAGGTTTCGCCCAGCGTGCCGCCGAATTCGTTGATGATCGCCAGCCAATCTTGGGGCACCGAGCTGGACCCGTGCATCACCAGATGGGTGTTGGGGATGCGGGCATGGATTTCCTTGACCCGCGAGATCGCCAGCACGTCGCCGGTCGGCGGACGGGTGAACTTGTAGGCGCCGTGGCTGGTGCCGATGGCGATGGCCAGCGCATCGACCTTGGTCTGCTTGACGAACTCGGCGGCCTCTTCGGGATCGGTGAGCAGCTGGGAATGATCCAGCTTGCCCTCGGCCCCCACGCCGTCTTCCTTTCCGGCGGTGCCGGTGACCAGCGAGCCCAGGCAGCCCAGTTCACCCTCGACCGACACGCCGCAGGCATGCGCGATATCGACCACCTGACGGGTTACCCGCACATTGTAGTCCCAGTCCGACGGGGTCTTGCCGTCGTCTTTCAGCGAGCCGTCCATCATTACCGAGGAAAAGCCCGACTGAATGGCCCGCACATTGACGGCGGGCGAGGTGCCGTGGTCCTGGTGCATGCACAAGGGAATATCCGGATAGGCTTCCAACGCCGCCAGGATCTGGTGACGCAGGAACGCCTCGCCCGCGTATTTGCGGGCCCCGGCCGAGGCTTGCAGGATCACCGGGCTGTCGGTGGCGGCCGCCGCCTCCATGATGGCCTTGACCTGTTCCATGTTGTTCACGTTGAAGGCGGGAATGCCGTAACCATTCTCGGCCGCGTGGTCGAGCAGTTGGCGCATGGTGACCAAAGCCATCGTCAGATTCTCCCCAGGTTTAAAGACAAGCCCGCGCCGCCGTGGCGACCGCGCCGGCCGTGATGCCGAAGTGTTCGTACAGTTTGCCCGCCGGGGCCGACGCGCCGAAACCGGTCATCCCGATCACCGCGCCGTCCAAGCCGACATAGCGGTCCCAGCCGAAGGTGGTCAGCGCCTCAACCGCGACGCGGACGCATCCTTCACCCAGAACCTTCGAACGATACTCCTTCGGCTGGCGGTCGAACAGCTCCCAGCACGGCATCGAGACCACGGCGGTGCCGATTTCATCGGCCTCTAACAAAGCCTTTGCCTCGAGTGCCAAGGACACCTCCGAACCGGTGGCCAGCAGGGTCACCTTGCGCACGCCCTTGGCCTCGGCCAGGACATAGGCGCCCTTGGCGGTCAGGTTCTCGCTTGCGTCGCTGCGCAGGGTCGGCAGGTTCTGGCGCGACAGCGCGAACACGCTGGGGCCTTTGTCGTTGTCCAGCGCCGCCTCGTAAGCCTCCATGGTTTCCACCGCGTCGGCGGGGCGGAAGACCAGCACATTGGGGGTGGCGCGCAAGGCCGCCAGGGTTTCGATCGGTTGGTGGGTGGGGCCGTCCTCGCCCAGGCCGATGGAATCGTGGGTCAGGACATACAGCACCCGGCGCTCCATCATCGCGCTCATCCGCAGGGCGGGCCACAGATAGTTGGCGAAGATCAAGAAGGTGCCGCCGTAAGGAATGAAGCCGCCGTGCAGCGACAGCCCGTTCATCACCGCCGCCATGCCGTGTTCGCGCACGCCGTAATGCAGATAACGCCCGGCGTATTCGCCCGCCTTGACACTGGGGCGGCAGGCCTTGGTGTCGGTCAGGTTCGAATGGGTCAGATCGGCCGAGCCGCCGATCAGTTCGGGGATCGCGGCGGTCAGCACCTCCAGCGCGTCCTGGCTGGCCTTGCGGGTCGCCACGCTGGGGCGATCGGCGATGATCGTGGCCTTGAAGGCGTTGGCGGCGTCGCGCCAGCCGGTGGGCAGGCCGCCGTCCTGAGCGCGGCCGAACTCGGCCTTGGTTTTCAGATCCAGTTCGCCGAAGCGGGTTTCCCAGGCGGCGCGTTCCCCGGCCCCCCGGGTTCCGGCGGCCCGCCAGGCGGCCAGAATATCGGCCGGAATCTCGAACGGCGCATGCGGCCAGTTCAGTTTCGCGCGCATCCCGGCCAGTTCCTCGGCGCCCAGCGGGGCGCCGTGGGTCTTTTCGGTTCCGGCCTTGGTGGGGGCGCCGAAGCCGATCACCGTGCGGCAGGCGATCATCGTCGGCTTGTCGCGGGTTTGCGCGATGCGGATTGCCTTGGCGATCTCGTCCGGGTCGTGACCATCGACCTTCATTGTCGCCCAGCCGGCGGCGGCGAAGCGGGCGCATTGATCGTCGGAGGTGGTCAGGTTGGTGTTGCCGTCGATGCAGATGCCGTTGTCGTCCCACAGCACGATCAAGCGGTTCAGCTTCAAGTGACCGGCCAGGGTGATCGCTTCTTGGCTGATCCCCTCCATCAGGCAGCCGTCGCCGACCAGGGCGTAGGTGTGGTGATGGACGATCTCGTCGCCGTGGCGCGCGGCCAGCATCGCCTCGGCCAACGCGAAGCCGACCGCGTTGGCGATGCCCTGACCCAACGGGCCGGTGGTGGTTTCGGCGATCGCGACATGACCGAATTCGGGATGACCCGCCGTGCGTGCCCCCAACTGGCGGAAGGACTTGATCTGCTCCAGATCGACATCGTCATAGCCGGTCAGATAGGCCAGCGCGTAGAGCAGCATCGAGCCATGCCCGGCCGACAAAATGAAGCGGTCGCGGTCGGCCCAGCGGGGCGCCTTGGCGTCGAACTTCAAGAAGCGGGTGAACAGCACGGTGGCGACGTCGGCCATGCCCATCGGCATTCCCGGATGGCCGGATTTGGCCTTCTCGATCGCATCGGCCGCCAGGAAACGGATGGCGTTGGCCATATCGGCGTGGTTGGGCGCAGTCATCGTGGGATTTGTTCCTTTGTCTTAAACGGCGTAATGGCCGAGCGCGGCCTTGACGAGATGATAGGTGACGAGCAGCTGCGACAGCGCCAACGGATGGCTGACCGCCGTTCGATTATGGTCGTCGGCGAATTGGCCGAGATCGGTGCGCAGATGGTTGGCCTCGGGGATCAGGCTCCACAGCAAATCTTCCAGGGCGCGGGCACGCCGGGCGTCGATGTCACCCGCGATTTCCAGCATATCGACCGGTTTGCCGTCGATGTCGCGGGCCAGGGTCAGATAAAAGCCGCTTTTTCCCCCGGCGTCGAGAACCGGCGTCAAGTCGGGATGCGGCAAGGTGGGGCGCAACGTATGGCGGACATTCAAATGCGCGCCGGTTTCATCGGCCCGGTCCGGCGGGGGATGGAAGGCGATGACGATATCGGCGAAGGTGCGTTGGGGTTCCAGGAATTCGCGCCGGGCGGCGCGTCGCAGCTCCAGCGAGTTCATGACTTCGTCCGCCGTGTAGCCGCGCTCGGCGCAGTCGCGCCGCAGCTTCCATTTGACGCGCAAGGCCTCGTCGGGTTCCAAATACAATTTCACATCGTGGGCATCGCGCAGCGAGCGGGTGTGATAGCCCAGTAGCCCCTCGACGATGATGAAATCGCGGGGCTCGACATAAACCGGGCGGCCCAAGGTGCCGCTGGCGTGGTCGTAGACCGGCTTCAAGATCGGGCGGCCGTCGCGCAGCAGGCGCAGATGCTGCTCTAGGATGTCGATGTGGTTGGCGGCCGGGTCCAGCGCCGAAATTTTGTGGGCGCGGCGTTCCAGGCGGTCCAGGCGGTGATAGTCGTCGGTCGAGAGTTGGACCACCCGGTCCGGCCCCAGAACGGCGGCGATGCCCGCGGCCAGGGTTGATTTGCCGGCGGCGGAATCCCCCACCACGCCAAGCACGATGGGACGATCGACAGTGCGGTTGCTGGGCATCCGGCTTAATCCTTCCTGGGGTGCCACGAGGTCAACATTTGACGCGGCGCACCGCTGCCGCCGATCATCAGGGTCTGGGTGCGATCGGAATTGCCGCTGCGCTCGACGCCGTCCAGAACCAAGCCGGTGGTGATGCCGGTGGCGGTGAAGATCACCTCGTCCGACCGTACCAGCTCATCCAAGTTCCACCAGCGTTTGGTGTCCATTCCGGCCGCGAGCACCATCCGGCGTTCGGTGGCCAGTTGCGGATCGATCCGTGCCATGAACTCGCCGCCGATGCCGCGAATGGCCGTGGCCGACAAGATCCCCTCGACGCAGCCGCCGGTGCCCATCAACGCGTCGATGCCCGAATGCGGCAGGGCGGCGGCCACGGCGCCGCCGACATCGCCCGCCGGATACAGCGCGACCCGCGCCCCGGCCGCGTGGATGCGGGCCACCAGCTCGCGGTGACGGGGCTTTTCCAGGACATAGACGGTGATGTCCTCGACCGGTTTGTCCAGCAAACGGGCCAGGGTGGCGAGCTTGTCGGCGACCGGCGCCTCGGGGTCGATTTGGCCGCGCGCGGCGGCGGGGGCCGCGAACTTCTCCATGTAAAAGGCCGCGCCGGGATCGAACAGGGTGCCCGCCGGGGCAATCGCCACGCAGGCCATGGCGTTGGTCATGCCCTTGGCGAGAAAGCTGGTGCCCTCGATCGGGTCGGCGGCGATGTCCCACAGCACGGGCTGGGCGGGATCGCCGAAACGTTGCCCGTGATAGAGCTGGTTGGTTTCCTCTTCCGGTCCTTCGCCGATCACGATGCGGCCCTGGGGGGCCAAACGCTCCAGAGCCTCGGCCATCGCGGCGATGGCGGCGGCGTCGCCTTGCGCCTTGTCGCCGCGCCCGATCCAGTCATAGGCGGCGCGCGCCGCCGCCTCCGTGGCTTCGCGCAGGTCATAGGCGTCCAGACGTCGCATTCGGTCACTGTCCTCTAGAAACGTGGACCCATAGTGTCCCAGAGTGTGGCCGTCGGGGTCAAGGCGGGGAATACCCACCCGGAGGAAAGCGCGAAATCTTGTGGAGGATCCGCCCCCTACCCGGCGGCGGAGGATGCGCTGCGCGCCGCCATCGTGTGGCGCGCGGTTTCGCCCAGGCAGCGCACGCGGTCGCGGATCACGCGCCCGGCGGTGGCGCCGTCACCCGCCGCCACGGCGCGGGCCAGTTCGCGGGCGGCGGCGCGGTCGCGCTCGATCGCCAAATCGCCCTCCATCCGCCGCAGGCGGCCGACCCGTTCGTCGAGGCCCGAGGCCATGTCGGCCAGCCAGCGGTTGCCGCAACCCAAGCGAATTGCCTTGCGCAAGCGATCGGCATCATCGGCCAGACGCCCCAGCCGGGCCCGTTCGATCGCCGACATTCCCGCCGCCGCCTGGGCGGCGCACAGGGCTTCCAATTCGGCGAAGGCGTCGAGCATCTCCAGCGCCCGTCCCCCGCCGGGGCCCGAAACCGACACGCCGCAATGCGGGCGGCGGGTCAGCAGGCCGACCGCCACCAACTGGTTGATCGCCTCGCGCAGCGGCGTGCGCGAACAGCCCAGCCGCGCCGACTGCACTTTTTCGTCGAGATGGGTGCCGGGTGTAAGGATGCCGTCGAGGATTTCGATTTCAAGCTGACGCCGGACCGCCTCGGTGCGCGTAATGCGTATTTTTTTCGTGGTGATTCCATTGAGCGCCATGATCGTCCCCCGGCAGTGTTTTCCGTTGGTGTGATACCTATCACATATTCCCGTTATTGCACAATACGTGCGTATTGTGAGTCCGTAGCAGCGTATTCATGCGTAACGATACACGTCAACGTAGAATTACAAGCCAAGCCTCGGCGTGTCCAGGCAAAAATGCCTGAACCGTGGCCACGGTTCGCCGTGGGAACGATGAGGGGGAGAGAAAGGAGGAAGAGGGAAGGTGTCCGCGGGGCCTCGCTTGCCCCGCGGGCTAAAAGATCAGGTCACGTTCAACCGGGTCAGCGCCTCGGCCAAATCGTCGCCGAACTGGGGGCCCTTGCGGATCAGGGCGGCGCGGGGCGGCAGCCCCTTCAGTTTGGGATTGCCCCAATCGTAGCTGGTCAGCAGCGCAAAGGGCACGCCGTCGGTCGAAGGCATCGCGGCCAGCGCGCAGCCCAAATCCACCCCCGACAGAATGCCGATCTCCATAGCCGCGATCACCATGTCGGGGCGCGCCCGCACGGCGGTTTCAATCGCCTCGAAGGCGTCGCGCACCACCGACGTGCGATAGCCGCAGGCGGCCAGCTCGCGCTCGACGATCCGGGACATCGCCTTTTCCGGGATGACCAACAGGATTTCGACGTTTTTCTTTTCAATCTTGCCGAAATCAATATCGGGCGGCCGCTTGGCCGGCAGGGCGCGGACAAGGCCGGGAACCTCGGCCTCGGTGACCGGCTCGCCATCGGCCAGTTTCTCGATCTTGGTGACGAACACCTCGATTTCGTCGAGTTCGGCGTCGCCGATCTCGCGCAGGTCCATCACGTATTCTTCAAGGCGATGACTGACCAGCTTCATCAGCGGCACACCCAGAAGCTGGGCGCGGCTGCGTAGATTGCTGGAATCGCGGCGAACGGCGTCGAGCCCTTCGCCAGCCGGCACCGCCTTCGAGCGCAAATTTCCGATTAGAACTTGAAGGGCTGCGGCTGTATCGCGCACTTCGTCCAGGAATTCGGCGATGACGCGGCGTTCGTTTTCGTTATCGCCAATATCCAAACCCGCCATCGTATTTCCCCGTCTGCTGGCCACTCTATACTTACGGATACACCAAGTTACGCCCTATGTCGCGCTTTACGTGAACGCTACGGACGGATATAGCATAGCCTAGGACAAAAGGGAGAAACACGCTGTCGACGACGTCCGATGTTGTGTCCGACACGGCCACGGTCGCCGCCCCGGGCAAGGCCCGCGGGACGGGGATGGGGCGGCTGTTGGCGGCGGTGGTTGGGCCGGTGCTGGCCCTGATTCTGTTCGGGGCCTATGTCGTTCATGAAAAGCTCGCCGATTACCGGGGCAACGCCGATCTTCTGGCGGCCGCGCAACTAGCGCGCGCCGCCCACACCCTGTCGCAGGAGCTTCAGGTCGAGCGCACGCTCACCGCCG
This sequence comes from uncultured Rhodospirillaceae bacterium, assembly GCA_903899885.1. Classification (GTDB taxonomy): domain Bacteria; phylum Pseudomonadota; class Alphaproteobacteria; order Rhodospirillales; family Magnetospirillaceae; genus CAIULK01. The sequence continues at coordinate 5,678 of CAIULK010000210.1, read as the reverse complement.
AGTTCGTGGGCGAGGGCCGCGCGCGCTGGGCGGCGCAACTGGAAGATCAGCGCATCGCGACCGATTCCCGGCTGGAGGATTTCCGCCGATTGCTCGCGGCGCCGCCGGTGCGCGCGCTGTTCGGGCACGCGGTCCCCGATTCCGGCACCACCGAGCTGGAAACCCTGCGGGCCGGCGCCGACGGCGATTGGAGCGTCAAGCCGCTGGTGCAGGGATACGACCGTTTGACCGCACGGGTGACCGGCTTTGCCGCCAAGGCGGCCGGCGAGGGACCCAACAATCTGATCACCGCCTATATCGACCTGGGTAATGTCCGCGACCGGATCGTCCGCGAGCGGACCCTCGGCATGGCGTGGCTGTTGGGCAGCCGCCCCGACCGCGACCTGATCGCGCTGATCGGGCAGGCGCACGCCGAGGCGAAAGCCTATGCCTCGTCGTTTCGCGGGCACGCCTCGGGCGAGCAATTGCGGGTGTTCAACGAACTGGTCCGAGGCCCGGTTCTCGACGAAATCGACGCCCTCCAGAAAAAGGCGCTGGCCGGGACCCTGACCAGCGCCGACACCGAGGCGTGGCAAAAAACCCACGACCAAGTCGCCACCCTGTTGGGAGAGGTCGAGGACCGGCTGGCCACCGGCATGGAGCACGACATCGCGCATCATCTCGAGGCCGCCAAGATCGCCTTCTACGGCGTGCTGGCCACGGTGCTGTTGCTGGTGGTTGCGTCGATCGAAGTGCTGCGGCGCAGCGAACGGCGGATCTCGGTGGCCGAGGAAACCGCCCACCGGCTGCTGCGGGCGGTCGAGCAAAGCCCGGTTTCGGTGATGATCACCAACATCTCGGGCCTGATCGACTACGTCAATCCGGCCTTCACGGCGATGACCGGCTTTTCGCGTGAGGAAGTGCTGGGTCACAATCCCCGTCTGTTGCGGTCCGAGGATACGCCGAAGGAACTGTTCGCCGCGATGTGGCAAGCCATCCGCCGGGGCCAGGATTGGCGCGGCGAGTTTCGTAACCGGCGCAAGAATGGCGAACTTTATTGGGAAAAAATGACCGTGGCGCCGGTTCGCGGGCCGGACGGCGACATCGTCAATTATATCGCGCTGAAGGAAGACGTCAGCGAAGTCAAATCGCTACGCTCGGCGGTCGAGCGCGAACACGACAATTTGCGCCGGATCCTCAATTCGATCACCGACCCGATTGCCCTGATCGATGCCGACGGCGATTTCGAGCTGGTCAACCCGGCTCTGCTGGGCGAATTCGGGCCGCTGCGGAACGCCCACGGCGACACCTATTTCCCCAACCCCTTGCCGCCCGCCGATCCCGAACAGGCGGTGCGGGCCGATTGGCGGTCGGACAAGACCGGCCATGTGTACGAGGTGTCCTCGACCCCGGTGGCGCGCGACGACGGGGTGGTGCTGACGCTGCGGGTGTTCCACGACATCACCTTGCGCAAGAAAGCCGAGGAGGCGATGGCCGCCGCCGCCGCCGCCGCCGAGGCCGCCAACCGCGCCAAGACCGGTTTCCTGGCGGCGATGAGCCACGAATTGCGCACGCCGCTCAACGCGATCATCGGTTTTTCCGAAATCATGGGCGCGGAGTTGCTGGGGCCGCTGGGCCAGCCGTCTTATGTCGATTATGCCCGCGACATCACCAGTTCGGGCCGCCATTTGCTGCGGCTGATCAACGATATTCTTGATATCGCCAATCTGGATGTCGATCGCTTGGTCCTGGACAAGGAGGAGGTCGATATCCACGCCCTGGTCACCGCCGCCGGCGCGATGGTGAGCGAGCGGGCCTTGGAAAAAAATCATGTGCTGACGGTCGAGGCGGGCGACGATCTGGCGTTGCTGTGGGCCGACCCGATGCGGTTGAAACAAATCCTGATGGCCCTTTTGGACAACGCGATCAAATACACGCCGTCCGGCGGCCACATCGCGGTCAAGGCCGTCCCCGGCGAAAACGGCGCCGTGGTGCTGAGCGTGAGCGACGACGGGGTTGGCATCGCCGCCGATGATATCGAAAAAGCGATGACCCCGTTCGGCCCGATCGAGGACGGCACCCGCCCGCTGGGTGGCGCCGGTTTGGGCCTGCCGCTGGCCCGCAAGCTGACCGAACTGCACGGCGGCCACCTCGACATGATCAGCGCCCCCGGACGCGGCACCACCGTGAACATCCGCCTTCCGTCGGGGCGGGCGCCGGGGTAACCCTTATCCGCCGGAACGCCGAAACGTGAAGGGCAGGGTAAAAATCAGAGTGTCCGGGGCAAGTCCGGGTGGCGGCACGGGGAACGGCTGGGACCGGCGCACCGTGTCGAGAGCGGTCTCATCAAGGGCCTGGTTGCCGCTGGACGCCTCGATTCGGACCCACAGGACCTCGCCCGCCGCGTCCAGCGCGAAGGTGACCGGCGTTGTTCCGGAAAAGCGGACGAAGCGCGGTTTGTTCCCGGAAATTCTGGCCCAAAGGATGGCTGCGTAACGCGCCATGGCTTGGTCCTTGCCGCCGCCATCGGCCATCGACACGGCGGCTGGCGGTGGTCCGGGGACCGCGACGGATGCGGCAGGCGATTCGGACGCGCCGATGCTGGGGATCGCCTCGTCGGGCAGAGCGGGCACGGTTGCCACCGGCTTGGACGCGAGCTTGTGCGGATGGACCGGCGGAGCGGGCGGCGGGGGCTCTGGCGCGGCGGGGGGGGGCTCTGGTTCCGAGGGCGGCGGCGGACTGACCAGATCGACGGCCAGGGCGGCCGGAAGGGGCTCGACCCTCCCGATCGGGACAAAAAATATCCAAGTCAGCACGGCGGCGTGCAACAAAAACGAGAGAACGCCGCCGCGCTTCATGGGGTTAGAACTTCACGGTGATGCCGGCATCGAAGGACCGTCCCATCGAGGCAAGCGGGGTGTAGGGCCAGCTATTTTTAGCGGTACGATTGGCATAGTAATCGCCAACAGCGGCCCCGCCCAACGGGTCATAGTACTGATGATCGAACAGGTTTTCGATGCCGAGATCAACCCGGAAATTCCGCCAGTCATAGGCGGTGCGCAGGTTGACGATCGCAAAGCCCCCCGTGAATTTTTCCTGGCGCAACGGATCGGCCTCGGACTTGTCGGTCACCATCCGCAGGTCGATGGCGCTGCTCCATCCGCCCAATTTATGATCGAGGGTCAGTTTGGTGTTCAGCGGCATCATGTGGTAGAGGCTGCTGCCGTTGTTGATCTGGTATCCACGGACGAATCCGGCAACGCCGCTCACCCCGAAATGACCCAATGAGGCATCGTCCACCAGGGCCGTATAGCCGGACAGGTCCGCGCCGTACAATTGCGCCTCATGGTTGTTGAACTGCAGGATGTTGCTGCCGTTGCCGGAATAGGTGTTAAGTCCAACATAGTTCACGTTAATGTAGTTGTGAACATAGGTGTAATAGGGGGTCGCCGCGATCGACCAGTCCTTGCGGGCAGCGTCGTGCAGTTCAGCGGTTAGGCTGGCGGTATGGGCGGATTCCGGCTTTAGTTCCGTGTTGCCGACATAGGCGTTGCCGTCGCCGAACCAGCCGATCATCGAGGATGTCATCGCATTGGTTGACCATGTGTAGCGCTCATACAAACTTGGCGAGCGGGTCTTGCGGGCAAAGCCGATCGTCCAGGTTTCAACATCCGTGCGGTCGTATTTCTCGATCGCCGTCGCATCGAAATTGACGTCGATCTTCTTGTGCGTAGCCGCGTTGAAGGCCCGCGCGTCGGCCCCGTAGGTCGCGTCGCTGTATCCCCAGACGTTCGCGGCGTTGCTCCACACCACGTCGTTACGCACGCCGATCAGCGTCGTCCAGGCGGGGTCCCAGCGGGTGGTTTCCCATTCGGCATAGGTGCCAAGGCGGTCGCGGCTGCCGGCCTTGATATTGACGAAGGCGTTCGATCCCATCATGCCGGGAACCGGCGTGGTCGCCGGCCACCATTCGTTCAAATCTTGCAAGTGGAGTTCGTTGCCGATCCGTAGCGTGTCGCTCTTTGATAACGGCACTTCAGCCTTGAGGCTATAGCCGGTATCCATCCCCTTGGTATTCATCGGCATCGGCATGCCAGCGGTCAAGGCGAGATAGCTTTCGGCATGCCGGTCGTTGCTGGTGTCGTCCATCTGATGACTGATTTGGTTCCAGTATCCCAGCGCATCGAGCTTGCCCCAGTCATACTCTCCCTTGTAGTCGATGTTCAGGAACGCTTGACGGTTGCCGTTCATGTCCATCGCGGCGTTTGGGAAACCTTCATACGGAATGTACTGCTGGCCGCCCTTGACGACCAGGGTCTGGCCATCCTTCTGGGCCGCCCCGGTGACGGCATAATTCTCGTTCTCGAAGCTGGTCGAGCGAACCGTGGCACCGTTGCCCGAGGTATAGTCGTCGGCGCGGTTCCACGCGCCGGTCACGCCCAGGCTAAGATTTTCGACCGCCGCCGTCGCCTCGGCCGAGGTGCCGACATTGCTGGCGTTGCTCTTGTAATAGGCGGACGCCTGTCCGTTCACGCGGTAGCCCTCGCCGGGGGCCGCGAAGACCGGTGATTTGGACTCGATCGCCACGACGCCGCCGATATTGTCACCGCCCCGGCTGACCGGCGAGACGCCGGTGAAGACGTCCACCTTGCCGACCGCCGCCGGTTGGGCATAGGACAAGGGCGGGTTCATGTGGTTGGGACAGGCCGAGGTGGTCTGGACGCCGTCAAGCAACTGCAAAATCCGGTCATCGGCCAGCCCGTGAATGGAAGGCAGGCTGGAAACGCCGCCGTTGGGCAGCAGGTTCACCCCAGGCACACCGTCCAGCATCCCGGCGGTATCGCCGGTCGCGCGTTGTTTTTGCAAGATCTGATCGTCGGGCACCGAGGTGGCGCCGAGAGCGCCGGTATCGGGCGCGGTTTCCACCGCGACCGGCGGCAGCGGTATTGCCGTTTGCGCCAAGGCGGCCATGGGAAGCGCCAGGACCGCGACGGTCCCGGCCAAGAGGGCACGGAAGGACATGATGATCCCCTAATAACGAAGGTTTGAATCCGAAAGAAAAATCGCGATTCAAACGCTCGGCGGGGCTCGGGGCGAAGCGACATGCGGCACGGGCCGGACGACCGGTGCCTCGAAGTCGGCGGACAGGGCGACGGCTTGGCCCGTCGAAATCGGATGAAATTCGAAAACGGCGAGAGCGGGCGCATCGGCGCCGCCGTGCATCAATGGCAGGCAGAAGACGCACAGATCATGCCCGCCCGCCGTGTTCGACGCCGGAGTTCCGGTCCGGTCAATTGCCTGAAAGCCGTGGGCGGTACAAATGACCCGCGGATCGCCAGCCGGTGCCGCTGGCAGAGCCGCCCCCGCCAACAGATTGAAAGCCAGCAGAGCCACGCCCAACCAAGACCCAACCACCCGCCGCCAGTAGGCGCTGTTGCATGCAAAGGCAAAGGTGTTGTTCCTGAACAAATAGTTTGATTGGCTGTAGCAGTTCCACCAACCAAAAGGTTATGAACGGAGATAGTTACGGTATTAGTAAATACCGTATCGTCAGGGTTGCACCAGGTGTCCATTTCAAGCAACCTGAATACAGAAGTTACAGTTAACGGACCCGGAGCAAAAGTTAGAGCATTAGCGCCAGGAACATTATTCCATGAACTTCCGTTTTGAATTTGCCATTGATAGGCAATTGTTCCGCT
>CAIULK010000209.1 GCA_903899885.1 uncultured Rhodospirillaceae bacterium | reverse complement strand
GTTCGAGGCCCTCAAACTGCTGGGCCCTGCCGTAATAGGTGATCGCGTTGAAGGCGGCCTGGGCCTCGATTAGCCGGACGGCGGAATCGGACGGAAAATCGCGGGCAACCGCGGCAAGCCGCTGGCCCCAGCGTTCGAGGTCCTCGAACCGCTGGGCTGCGCCGTAATGGAGGATCGCGTTATAGGCGGCCTCGGCCTCGAATAGCCGGATGGCGGGATCGGACGGAAAATCGCGCGCAACGGCGGCAAGCCGCTGACCCCAGCGTTCGGCCTCCTCGAACCGCTGGGCCGCGCCGTAATGGAGGGTCGCGTTATAGGCGGCCCTGGCCTCTTCCAGCCGGAGGACGGGATCGGACGGAAAATCGCGGGCAACGGTGGCAAGCCGCTCGCCCCAGCGTTCCACCTCCTCGAACTGCTGGGCCGGGCCGTAAGCGGCGATCGCGTTGACGGCGGCCAGGTACTCGAATAGCCGGATGGCGGGATCGGACGGAAAATCGTGGGCAACGGCGGCAAGCCGCTGACCCCAGCGTTCGAGGCCCTCGAACCGTTGGGCCGTGCCGTAATCGGCGATCGCGTTATAGGCGGCCCTGGCCTCGTGCAGCCGGATGGCGAGATCGGACCGAAAATCGCGCGCAACGGCGACAAAGCGCTGGCCCCAGCGTTCGAGGTCCTCGAACTGCTGGGCCGTGCCGTAATGGAGGGTCGCGTTATAGGCGGCCCTGGCCTCTTCCAGCCGGATGGCGGGATCGGACGGAAAATCGCGTGTAACGGCGGTAAGGCGCTGGCCCCCAGCGTTCGAGGTCCTTGACCTGCTGGGCCGTGCTGTAATGGGCGATCGCGTTGACAGTGGCCTGGGCCTCGCAAAGTCGAATCTCCCGGTCTCCTGGCCGTCGTTCGGCCTCAATCGCCAGTGCCGCCAGCGCCGCAAAGTCCGGCGCCTCCGTTTCATCAACCAACCGCCTTGCCCGCGTCCGTGCCGCCTCGATCTGCGCCGTCAATCCGGGCTCGGCCACCGCCGTGAGGGTGGTCAGGGCCGCCGCCCGTAATTCCGCGTCTTCGTTCGGCGCGGTCATTCCGCGCGCCCAGGCGCTTTCCGGTCGGGTCAACCATAACAGTCCGATCAGGCGGTCCACCGCGTCGGGGTTGGCCTCCGTCCCCGCTTTGATGATCTTGGCGACGGTGGTTTCCCCCAGCGATGCGGCCAGCCGAAGAACGATTTCGTGCGCCAGATCCTCGGGCAAAACGGCGGGCAGGGTCTTTTGCACGCGGATTCCGGCGAACAGCGTGGCGATTCGGCTCAGATCGAAAGGTATGGCGATCGCCTCGCACACCGCCATCGGCAGTGGACCGGCCAGGGCGGCCAGCAGCAGGGCCTGTTTCACGGCCGGTTCGCCCGCAGCCGCGATCCGTTCCTTGCCCCAATCGGCCAGCGCCTGTTCGTAACGGACCGTGCGGCGCCGCGCCATCAGCACGGCGGCACGCGGCCGCCCATCGCATCCGGCCAGGACCACGGCGGGATCGCCGCCTTCGGCCTCGGCCAGCGCGCACACATGCTGGGGCGCCAATCCCCCCAGCGCAAGATCGGGAAAAGCCGCTTTCTTCAACGCCGCGCGGTCCTTGGCATCGTCGCTGTCGGGATTGGGATGAATCTGGTCAACCACCAGAACCCGGATCGGATGGCCCGGCGTGGCGGCCCGGCGCAAATGATTCAGGACCGGGCCAAGCTTTGCCCCGAAACGTCCGGCCTCGTCGATCAGGATCAGGGTCGGGCGGCGTGGCTTCCAGTCCTTGGGGATGATCGCATCGCGCGTCAGCACCCCGGCATGCCACCCCTTTTTGCCCGCGCAGCCATTCGGCGGCAAGGCGGGTCTTGCCGATACCGCTGGGTCCGGTGATCGCGATCCAGCGGAATGCCGCGTCTGGCGGGCCGGTCAGATCGTTCAAGACACCAAGTTCCCCGTCGCGCCCCTGAAAGGCGGCGCGCAGTAGGGGATCGAAAATTTTATCTTGAGCAATCAGCCGTTTCAGGTCGCGATCAAGGAAGGATGGCGGATCGGGCACCAGCCAATCCAGCAGCAGCGTCAGGAAAAAACCCAGCGAAGCCCCGGTCAACGGCGCAGCAAGTCCGCTTATGACAGCCGCCGGAATAAATGGAAACACCACCACCAGAATCGGGCCGATTCCCGGCAGCTTGGTCAGCAGTGCCTTGGTCACCTCCAAATCCGGCCAGCCCAACCAATATCCAGCGGCAGCGCCCACGGCGCCACCGACGGTCATCATAACAATCCGTTTCAGCCAGCGGCGGGAGGGCATAGGCATCCAACGATGCTAGGCTTGCGCGTGTAACCCCGTCAACCGCCCGCGCCACCCCGTTCGTGAATGTCACCGGTCGCCTGGAGCAGATCGGACAAAATCTCCTCGCTGTCGTTGGACACCGGCGGACGCGCCATCTCCCGCATGTCCGGCAAAAAGGCCGCCAGCAGCCCGAACAAGGGCAGAAAACCGCACAGCCGATAGACGAACCCAATGCTGGTATGATCGGCGACCACGCCCAACACCGCCGCCCCTACCCCCGCCACCCCGAAGGCGAGGCCGAAGAACAATCCGGCGATCAGCCCAACCCGTCCGGGAACCAGTTCCTGGCCGAAGACGACGATGGCGGAAAAGGCCGATGCCAGGATCAAGCCGATCACCACCGACAGGACCACCGTGGCGGCCAGACCGGCATAGGGCAGAATCAAGGTGAAGGGAAGCACGCCGAAAATCGAGATCCAGATCACATGCTTGCGGCCGATGCGATCGCCGACCGGCCCGCCCAGAAAGGTTCCCGCCGCCACCGCAGCCAAAAAAACAAACAGGCAGATCTGGGCGTTTTGAACCGAGAGATGAAAGGTCTCGATCAAATAGAAGGTGTAGAAGCTGGAAAAGCTGACCAGATAGACGTTCTTGGAAAACACCAGACAGACCAGGATGGCCAAGGCCCATCCGGTCCGCCGCCGGCTAAGGGTATGCCCGGCCGGCGCCGCGCGCGCCGGTCCGGCGGCCGTGACATGCTGGCGGTACCAGCCGCCGATGCGCCACAAGATGATGCTGGCCAACAGCGCGCCCAGCGCGAACCACGCGATGCTTGATTGTCCCCGGGCAACCACGATGAAAGCCGCCAGCAGCGGGCCGATCGCCGAGCCGAAATTGCCGCCGACCTGAAACAGCGACTGCGCCATGCCGTACCGCCCGCCCGAGGCCAAACGCGCCACCCGCGAGGATTCGGGATGAAAGACCGCCGAACCGCTGCCGATCAGCATCGCCGCCGCCAGCAGCACGGGATAGCTGGAGGCCACCGACAACAGCACCAAGCCGCACAGCGTGAACAGCATCGCCAGCGACAAAGACCGATACAGCGGCTTCTTGTCGGTAAAAAAGCCGATCATCGGTTGCAGCAGCGAGGCGGTCGCCTGAAAGGCCAGCGTGATGCCGCCGATCTGGGTAAAGGACAGCCCCATGGTCTCCTTCACCGTCGGATAGATCGCCGCCAGCATCGACTGGTTCATGTCGTTCAGCATGTGGCAGGCGCTGAGCGAGATGAGAACGGCGAAAACCGTGCCGCCGTGATCCTGGGCCTTGCTCCCCATTTTAGTGCTTCAGACGCCCGGTGATCGCCTCGAACGGCTCCAACCGCGACAGCGGCCCCAAGGCGGCCAAGGTGGGCGGCGTGGAGAAAAGGCGTTTCGCGGTACGCACCACGTCGGCGGCGGTGACCGCCTCGACCTTCTCGACGATCTCGGCCACCGGAATCGGGCGGCCATGCACCGCCATCTGGCGCGCCAGCATCTCGCAACGCGACGAGGTGCTTTCCAGGCTCATCAGGATCGAGGCCTTCAATTGCGCGCGGGCGCGGGCCAATTCCGCCTCATCGACCTTACCGGTGATGCCGACGATTTCATCGCACAACACCGGAACCAATTCGGCCACCTCGTCCTCGCCGGTCCCGGCATAGATGCCGAACAGCCCGCCGTCGTTATAGGACGAGGCGAAGGAATAGATCGAATAGACCAAGCCGCGTTTTTCGCGGATTTCCTGAAACAAACGCGACGACATGCCGCCGCCCAGAATGGTCGATAGCACCGAGGCGGTGTAATAATCGGGGTCGGCATAGCCCACCCCCTCGAAGCCCAGGACAAGATTGACCTGCTCGATATCGCGTTCCTCGCGATGCTCGCCGCCGACATAACAGGCGCGGTCCGCCGGTCCGGCGGCGGTGGCGGGCAGCGACCCGAAGGCACGCTCGGCATCCTCGACCAAGCGGTCGTGATCGACCCGGCCGGCGGCGGCCAGCACCATGCTGGGCGCGGCGTAATGCTCGGCCATATAAGCGCGCACGGTTTCGCGGGTCATGCCGCGGACCAGATCCTCGGTGCCCAACACCGGGCGGCCCAGCGGCTGGGCGGGATAGGCGGCGGCCTGGAAATAATCGAAAACGATGTCGTCGGGGGTATCCAGCGCCTGGGCGATTTCTTGCACCACCACGGTGCGTTCGCGTTCCAGTTCCTCGCCGTCCAGGGTCGAGTGCTGCAAGATATCGGCGACGATGTCCAGCGCCAGCCCGGTGTCTTCCTTCAACACCTTGGCGAAATAGGCGGTATGATCGCGGGCGGTATAGGCGTTGAGGTGGCCGCCGACCGCGTCCATTTCCTCGGCGATGGCGCGCGCGCTGCGCCGCTCGGTGCCCTTGAAGGCCATGTGTTCCAGCAGATGCGAAACACCGTTGATCGCGGCGGGTTCGTTGCGGGTGCCCGCCTCGACCCACACGCCCAGCGAGGCGCTTTCGACGGTGTCCATCGGATCAGTCAGCACGACGAGACCCGAAGGCAAACGGGTCAACCGGATCTCGCTCATGCCTTCGACCGCCCGGCGAACGCGGCGACATAGGTCTTCAGCTGTTCGGCGTCGTTGGCGATCACCTCGAACCGTTCCTTTCGTTCGAACAAATCCGACAGATGATCGGGCAAGGCGGGGCGCTGCCCGGTGGCTTGCTCGACCGCGTCGGGGAATTTCGCGGGATGGGCGGTGGCCAGGGCGACCAGCGGCCGGTCCTTGGCCAGCGATACCTTCAACCCGGCGCCGATGCCGACGGCGGAATGGGGATCGAGGATTTCACCGGTTTGGTGGCGCAGCGTGCGCATGATGTCCAGCGTCGCGCCATCGTCGAAGCGATAGCCCTCGAACACGCCCTTCATCGATTCCCAAATGCCTTGCGGCATCGCCATCTTGCCGGTGGCGCGGAATTCGGTGCTCATCCGTTCCACCGCCGCGCCGTCGCGCCCGAGATATTCGAACATCGCGCGCTCGAAATTGCTGGACACCTGGATGTCCATGCTGGGCGACAGACTGGGCACCACGCCATCGGCCGTCATCGTGCCGATGGCGAAGAAGCGGGTCAGGATATCGTTGCGATTCGACCCCACGATCAGCCGCTCGATCGGCAACCCCATGCGCCGGGCCGCCCAGCCCGCGAAGACATTGCCGAAATTGCCGGTGGGAACCGCGAAGGCGGGCACGATATCGGGCGCGCCCAAGGCCAAGGCCGACGAGAAGTAATAGGCGATCTGGGCCATGATCCGCGCCCAGTTGATCGAATTGACCGCCGACAGCGCGTGCCGGTCCCGGAACTCCAGGTCGTTGAACAACGCCTTGACCAGATCCTGACAGTCGTCGAACGTGCCCTCGACCGCCAGATTGCGGACGTTGGAGGACAGAACCGTGGTCATCTGGCGGCGCTGCACCTCGGACACCCGGCCCTTGGGGTGCAGGATGACGATATCGACCGCCTCGCGGTCGCGGCAGGCCTCGATCGCCGCCGAGCCGGTATCGCCCGAGGTGGCGCCGACGATGGTGATCCGCTGGCCCTTCTTGCTCAGGACATGGTCGAACAGACGGCCAACCAGTTGCAGCGCATAGTCCTTGAAGGCCAGGGTCGGGCCGTGAAACAGCTCCAACACCCACTGGCTGTGCCCGATCTGGCGCAAGGGCGCCACCGCCGGATGGGTAAAGGCGTCGTAGGTCTGCTCGCTGATCCGCGACAGCGTCGCGAAATCGAGGCATCCCTCGACGAACGGCGCCATCACGCGGGTGGCGATCTCGTGATAGGGCATGCCGCGCATGTTGCGGATCGCTTCCGCGGAAAAAGTCGGCCAATGTTCCGGCAGATACAACCCGCCATCGCGGGCGAGCCCGGCCAGAAGCACCTCGTCGAAGTCGAGAATGGGCGCGCGGCCCCGTGTACTGATATATTTCATGGTGACTGCTGGCGGTACACGAAGTATCGCGCCCCGTCAATGTTTCAGGTGGTCCTCGGCCGCCGTCAGGCAGGTGGCGACCCAGACCAGCCGGACGACCCGGCGGTGTTCGGCGGCTTCGGCGTTTTCGCCGCTTGCGGCCAGATGCTCCATCCGCGCGTCGATCGAGGTTGAATCCTTCGGTTCCTCGGCGGCGCGCTCGCGACGGCTGGGTTCGGCCAGCAGACGATCGCGTTCCTCGACCGCCGCCGCGCGCTGGGCATCCCAAAACCTTTCGCCGAACAAGACCGCGCTGACCCGCGCCCGGATCCCGGTGGCTTGGCAGTTTTGATCCAGCACCATCCGGCTGGGCGGCCACACCGCCCATGTCAGCCACAGCGAGACCAGCAAAAGGGCGATCAGGGATCGGCTCGTCATCTCACATCCTTGCCCGCAAAATCGCCGCGACCTCGTCGTCGGTCAACACCACGGGATTGGTCCGCATGCTGCTGCCGCGCGCTTGGCCGACGATAGCGGGAATGTCACCCAAAGTCATGCCGTAAGCGGTAAGGCGGGGCATCGCCAGTTGGTCCGTCCAATGATCGAGAATGTCATTCACCAGCACCAAACCGTCGCCGCCGCAGACCCGTGCGTGTCCGGCCAGCAGGCCGCCGATCCGCCCGTATTTGGCCAGACCCGGCCCCATTGGATCGCGGTCCAGCAACGCTTCGATATTGGCGTTCGTGGTCTCGGCCAACAACAGACCGCAGGCCAAACCGTGCGGAATACCGAACGCGGCCCCCAGGGGGGCGCCGATGCCGTGCACCGCCCCCAGCCCGGTTTGCGACAGACATAGACCCGAAAGCAGCGCCGCCAGCGCCAGCCGGTTCAACCCCTCCGCGCGCCCCTCGGCCGCCGCTTGAAATCCATCGCGCAGAGCCTCCAGCCCGGCCCAGGCCATCGCGTCGGTGACCGGATTGGCCCGCGTCGAAACGAAGGCTTCGATCAACTGGGTCGCCGCATCCATCAGGCCGCCGCGCAGCACCTCGGACGGACAGCCTTGGATCAGATCGGGATCGACCAGCGCCAAACGCGGCGCCAACGCCGGATGACGAAAGGATTTCTTGAACCCAAGCGGGCCGGGGCGCGACAACACCGCGTTCCAGCTGACCTCGGCCCCGGTTCCGGCGGTGGTGGGCACGGTAATCAGCGGCACGGCCGGTCCATTATAGGCCCGCCCCTCGCCGACCCCTTCCAGATAGGCCATCACCGACTGGCCGCCGGGCAGCAGCCCCGCCACCGCCTTGGCCGTGTCCAACACCGATCCGCCGCCGATGCCGACCACCAGATCGGCGGCGAAGGGCCGCATATCGGCAACGATTTGATCGACCTGTTCGGTTGTGGGCTCGCCCATCACGGCGGCGTCGGCGACCGCGAGTCCTAAATCCGCCAGGGCCTTGAGAAGATCGCCCCACCGCGCCGTTTGCCGGAACGACCGCGCCCCGGTGATCAACAGCACGCGGCGTCCGAGTGCGGCGATTTCCGAGGCAAGATCGCCGAACCGCCCCTCGCCGAACACGATGCGCGACGGCAGCCCCAACGCGAACGGCGGAACCAGACGCATGGTCAGCCGTCGAGGCGGACGATCACATCGACCCGGCGGATGCGCAGACCATCCGGCGCATCGGGAATTTTGCTTAAACCCACCGCCTCGGGCGGAATGTCGGTGATGCGGCCCGATTGCTCGAAGAAGAAATGGTAATGGTCCGACGTGTTGGTGTCAAAATAGGACCGCCCCGATTCGACGATGATCTCGCGCAGCAGCCCGCCACCGGTGAACTGGTGCAGCGTGTTATAGACCGTCGCCAGCGAGACCCGCACGCCCTGGGCCATCGCCTCGGAGTGCAGCTGCTCGGCCGAAATATGACGATCGCAGCCGTCGAACAACAGCCGCGCCAACGCCAGCCGCTGGCGAGTGGGCCGCAGCCCGGCGGAACGCAGACGCTCATAAGCGTGGCTGAAGGGTCGAACGCAGGTCATGACGGTTATTTGGGAACCCCCGCACCCAATGTAAAGCGGCCCTTATAATATCCCCTTCGTTTGGTAAGGGAATAGTTATTTCCCCGTCAGAATCCGGTCGATAAGCTGCTGCGTGGTCGGGATGAAGCCGTTGGCGTAAAACGGATCCTGGGCGAAGCGATAGGCGACTTGCCCGGCGAACATCAGTTCGTTCTCGACATCGCCGCCGTGGCCGATCTCTTGCAACGTCCGCTGAATGCAGAAACTGCGCGGATCGGAAATCCGCCCGCTGCTGCCGTTGGCGGCACTTTGCATCCAGCTCGAGAACGCGCATCCCGACAGGCAGCCGCAACAGGCGGTTTGATCTTGGTGAATGGTCGCGGCCTGCTCGGGCGTGACGAACACCACCGTTTGATCGGGGGTCCGCAAGGCGACGATGAAGCCCTGCTCGCTCCACGCCTTGGCGCGGGCGGCGTCGGCTTCGGCCACATGAACCACCCGCCCACTTTTGCCGACCGGCCACGGCACCGCGCACAAGGGCGTTGCGTCGTCGCAATAGGTGATCTGGCGTTCCGAGCGGGCGACCAGATCCAAAATGAAGGCGTTCTTGACCGCCGAGGAATAAAACCCGGTCGGGCTGAATTTGTGCAGCAACACGTCGCCGGATTTCAGGGTCAGCAGCCGTTTTTTCCACACGTCCGAGATCGGGCTTTCGGTGGTCAGCAATGGCCGCGTGCCGAATTGAAAGGCGATCGGCCCCAGTTCGGGATTGTCGATCCAATCCTGCCAGTCGTCGAGCGCCCAAACCCCGCCGGCCATGAAGATCGGCGTCTGCGCCAAGCCGCATTCGACCATCACGGCGCGCAATTCGCGAACCCGGCCATAGGGCGGTTGGGGAACCACCGGATCTTCCGAATTGGTCAGCCCGTTATGACCGCCGGCCAGCCAGGGATCTTCATAGACCACGCCGCCCAGCCAGCCTGCATGTTTGGAATAAGCCCGCTTCCACAACGCCCGGAAGGCGCGTGCCGACGAGACGATCGGGTAGTAATAGACCCCGAAACGGTCGGCGATCTCGGCCACCTTATAGGGCATGCCCGCGCCGCAGGTGATGCCGTGGATCAGACCCTTGGCCCCTTCCAGCACGCCCAGCAGAACCTGTTCGGCGCCGCCCATTTCCCACAGCACGTTCAGGTGCAGACGGCCCTTGCCGTTCGCTACCTCGTGCGCGATGCGCGCCTGCGCGATCCCGCCGTTGATGCCGTGGGCGATCAGCTCGTGCTGACGCTCGATGCGCGTCTTGGCGCGATAGACCGCGCGGACCGCACGCCCGTCGGCATCGACCGAGTCGGGATTGACGCCCGAGATGGTGCCCACGCCGCCCGCCGCCGCCCAGGCGCCCGAACTGACGCCGGTTGACACGTTGATACCCTTGCCGCCCTCCACCAAGGGCAGGACCTCGCGGCCGGAAATAAGAATCGGATTAAGCGGCTTCAAGTCGGAACGCTCCTTACCCTGCCGGGGTTTTCCCGCACGCGGACGGCGCCACATTATAGGTCTGAAAGCCGCTTGACCACAGTGATGTAACGAAACCGTATCATTGTCAAAAAACCCCGTTCTGGCCGCCCCCGGCGATTCGCGGTAAAGTCCGGCGATGAGCCAATTCGCCCCCCTCGATGCTTGGGTTTTCGACCTCGACAACACGCTTTATCCGGCGTCGTCGAGCATCTTTCCCCAAATCGACGTGCGGATGCGCCGCTTCATCGCCCTGCGTTTGAACCTGCCCGAGAACGAGGCGCATGTCCTGCAAAAGGATTATTACCGCCGCTTCGGAACCACGCTGCGCGGGTTGATGCTGGTCAACCATGTCGAGCCATCGGAATTCCTGGATTACGTCCACCAGATCGACCATTCGGTGCTGGACGGCGACCCCGCCTTGGACCAAGCGCTGGCGCTGTTGCCGGGTCGCAAGCTGGTTTTCACCAACGGATCGGAAAGCCACGCGGTCAAGGTCCTCGACCGGTTGGGCATCGCGCGGCATTTCGAGGCGATCTTCGACATCAAGGGCGCCGGATGGGTGCCCAAACCCAATCTGGAATGCTATCAGACCCTGCTGGCCCGCCATGCGCTGAACCCCGCCACCAGCGCGATGGTCGAGGATCTCGAACGCAATCTGGTCGCCCCCGCCCAATTGG
Organism: uncultured Rhodospirillaceae bacterium; assembly: GCA_903899885.1. GTDB lineage: Bacteria > Pseudomonadota > Alphaproteobacteria > Rhodospirillales > Magnetospirillaceae > CAIULK01. The sequence continues at coordinate 5,791 of CAIULK010000209.1, read as the reverse complement.
GAATGACCACGGTGTGGGTGCGCGCCGCCGATCACCCCGACGACGGGTTCTTGCCGCCGGTTCCCGCCGATTTGTCGCATATCCACTTCATCACCGACGATTTGGCGGCATGGCTAGAGCGTGATGCAATTCAGTTGCATCACGCTCTAGCCTTTTAGATGCCCCTCGCCGGGCGCGCGCTTCGCCGCGACCGCAATGGTCGCCGGAGCGGGGTGATTCAACCCGGAATCACTCCGCTCTAAGCGACCGAACGCGTTGACTTAAATCCCCACAACGGTCACTTTTGCGTCGAATGTTTGGAGCCTTTATCATGACCGATCTTGAAGCCGCAATCGATGCCGCCTGGGAGGCGCGCGCCACCCTGACCCCCGCCACCACGGGGCAGGCCCGCGACGCGGTCGATACCGCGCTGGAGCTGCTGGACGGCGGCAAACGCCGCGTCGCCGAGAAGATCGATGGCGCATGGGTGGTGCATCAATGGCTGAAGAAGGCGGTTCTGCTGTCGTTCCGCCTGAACGACAACCGGGTCATGGAGTGCGCGGCCGGCGGCGCCCCCGCCTTCGACAAGGTGGAGCTGAAATTCACCGGCTGGGACGAGGCGCGTTTCCGAGAAGCGGGTTTCCGCGCCCTGCCCGGCGCCATCGTGCGCCGTTCGGCCTTCATCGCGCCCGGCGCGGTGCTGTTGCCCAGCTTCGTCAATGTCGGGGCTTATGTCGGGTCCGGCACGATGGTCGATACCTGGGCGACGGTGGGCAGCTGCGCGCAGATCGGCAAGAACGTTCATATCTCGGGCGGCGCCGGAATCGGCGGCGTGCTGGAACCGCTGCAAGCCGGTCCGGTGATCATCGAGGACAATTGCTTCATCGGCGCGCGGGCCGAGGTGGCCGAGGGCGTGGTGGTCGAGGAAGGCGCGGTGCTGTCGATGGGTGTCTATCTCGGCGCCTCGACCAAGATCGTCGATCGCGCCACGGGCGAAATCTTCATGGGCCGGGTTCCGGCCTATTCGGTGGTGGTGTCGGGCTCGATGCCGGGCAAGCCCTTGCCGGACGGATCGATGGGGCCCAGCCTGTACTGCGCCGTCATCGTCAAACGGGTGGACGAGAAAACCCGCTCGAAGGTCTCGATCAACGAACTGCTGCGCGACGGATGACCCAATTCGCCGATCCGCTGCCGCTGGCCCGCGCGCTGATTCGAAAACTCAGCGTGACCCCCGCCGACGACGGCGCGATCGACCTGTTGATCGACGTGCTATCGGCCCTCGGCTTCACCTGTCATGATTTGACCTTCGAATCCGCCGGGGTGCCGATCCGCAACCTGTATGCGCGGCTCGGTGACCGCGGCCCGAATTTCTGTTTCGCCGGTCACACCGACGTGGTTCCGGCCGGCGAGGGGTGGAGCGTCGATCCCTTCGGCGCCGATGTCCACGACGGAAAATTGTTCGGGCGGGGAGCCGCCGACATGAAGGGCGCGATCGCCGCCTTTGTCGCCGCCGTCGCCCGGTTTCTCGGAACCCGCCCGCCCAACGGCTCGCTGTCGCTGCTAATTACCGGCGACGAGGAGGCCCGCGCCATCGACGGCACCGCCAAGGTGCTGGACTGGCTCCGGGATCGCGGCGAGACCCTGGATGCCTGCTTGGTCGGCGAACCCTCGAACCCGGTCAGCCTGGGCGACGCGATCAAGATCGGGCGGCGCGGCAGTTTGAATGCACGGCTTTCGGTATTTGGGACGCAAGGCCATTCGGCCTATCCCCAGTTGTCGGACAATCCGATTCCCCGGCTGTTGGACATACTGCACCGCCTGACCGAAAAGCCGATGGACGAGGGGTCCCCGCATTTCCAGCCCTCGACCCTGGCCTTGACGACCATTGATGTCGGCAACCCCACCACCAACGTCACCCCCGCGCTGGCCAAGGCGGGGTTCAACATCCGCTTCAACGACCGCCACGGCGGCGCCTCGATCGAGCGCTGGATTCGCGGCCTCTGCGAGGAGGTCGGCGGCCGTTTCGAGCTGTCGGTCGAAGTCACCGGCGAAAGCTTCGTCACCCCGGTCGGCCCGTTGTCCGACGCGGTGGTGGCGGCGGTCCAGGCGGAAACCGGCCGCACCCCGGATTTATGCACCAGGGGCGGCACCTCGGACGCCCGCTTCATCTCGCGCCACTGCCCGGTGGTCGAATTCGGGCTGGTCAACGCGACGATCCACAAGACCGACGAACATATCGCGGTCGCGGATCTGGAAACCCTGACCCGGATTTATCGGGGCGTGCTTGAGCGGATGGTATGACCAAACGGCTTCCCTTACCCGCCACGCCCAGACGGTGATGGAGGAGCGAGGCAGGAAAGGAGCCATGCCATGAAGGTGCGCTTCGACCAGGAAGCCGACGCCCTGTACATTCGGCTAGACGACGCGCCGGTGATCGAATCGGAAGAGGTTGGTCCCGGCATCGTGTTGGATTTCGACGCCGAGAATCGGGTCGTGGGAATCGAGATGCTCAACGCACAACGGCGGCTGCCCTCCGCCCATCTCAAACAGATGCTGTTCGAGGTCGCCTAGCCCTTGACAGAATTGGATTCCCCACCATTTCGACTTATAGGGGGCTGCCGGATCGTTTATCGGCGGCTTGCCGAGCCGCGCCAGGGTTTCGCGGTTTTCGCCTCGGTCTGGCGCGCCAGAAATGGAGGACGATCATGGATGTGAGACATCTGGTTCCGTGGGGCCGGACCAAGGGCGCTCCGGCGGTACCGGGAATGGACGAGGGTGGTCCGTTCCTGAATCTACACCGTGAAATCAACCGCTTGTTCGAGGATGCCTTTCGCGGGTTCGATCTTCCGTCGCGCCGCTTCGGATGGCCGACCACATGGCCGCGCGTCGATGTCGCGGACGACGGCAAGGAGGTCAAGGTCATCGCCGAGCTTCCGGGCATGGACGAAAACGACGTCACCGTCACCCTGCGCGACGGGGTTTTGACCCTGCGGGGTGAAAAGAAGGCCGAAAACGAAGGCCGGGATTACAGCGAGCGCTGGTACGGGCAATTCCAACGCGCCTTCACGCTGGGTCCCGACATCGACCCCGACAAGGTCGCGGCAACCTTCAAGAACGGCGTGCTGACCGTGACGGTCGAAAAGAAACCCGAAGCGCAACGCGCCGAGAAACGCATTCCGATCAACGGGTAGCGAGAAGGCCTCCCCCCGGCGGCTGAAACCGGCCGCCGGGGTGGAGTCAATGAGTCAATACCTCGGCCAGCTCGGCAGCCGTGGTCACCGGCCGCTGACACAGCAGGCGGCGGCAAACATAGGCCGTGGCCTTGCCGTCTTCCAATGGACGCGCGGTCAGAATCGGCCAGGGGCCGCTTTCAGGGGCGTTTTCATCCAACACGGCGAACACCGTGCCGGGCAGCAGGCGGCGGTTGACGGCGGCGGTCAGGGCGGCGCGGCCGGGGTCATTCGCGCGTCCGATGATGACGATTTCGCGGGCGTCACCCCGCCAATCCCAGGCCAACGCCAAGCCGGGTGCTTCGGCCGCCGCGCCGTGCAACGCGGCGGCGTCGGGGGGCGTTTCATCACGGAACAAGGCCAAGCGTTCCCGGTCGATCAAGGCGCTCGCATTGCCGGTGGGAAGACCGTCTTCTTGCAACATCACCTGGGGCGGCACGCCCGATGGATCCTTGGCGGCCAGACGGAGAGGGTGACCGGGCGCATCCTCGAACATCCCGGTCATCGCCTTGGTCAAAACACGGGCGCGATCGAGGGGAGCGGGATCGCCGCCGCCCTCGGCCAGATCGAGGGTGGCTTGGATCAAAAAGGCGTAATCGTCGAGGAACACCGCGTCATCGCCGCCTTGGGCGTGGCGCAACGGGGTTGTATCGATCACCCGCAGGATGGTTTCGGCCACGGTCCGGTACGCGGGCCGATCCAGCACCCGCGCGGCAAGGGCAAAGGCGCTGGCGGCCAGCGCGTTGGCGGAGGTCAGCACCTTGTCGTCGCGGGCCGGGACCGCGCGGGCGGCCAACAAGCGGGCACGATCGGCGGCAAACCGAGCCGTCGCCGCGTCCAGCGCGGTGGGGGCGACGCGCAACACGCGGCGTCCGCCGCCGGGCGGCAGGTACGTGGCCAGGAACGGGGCCGGGTCGGGCAACAGGGCCTGAATCGCCTCGGCGCTCCACAAATAACAGCCGCCTTCGATGCCGTCGCAATCGGCCGACAGGCCCGAGGCGAAGGTGCCATCGGGGCGACGCAGCCGCCGGATGAGATCGTCGAGAACCTCTTGGGCGATCACGGCGTAGGTTTGCCTTCCGGTCGCCTGAAAGGCCTCCAGATACAGGTGCGCCAAGGCGGCGTTCAGCGCCAGATCGATCTCGAAATGCGGCATCAGCCACAAACGGTCGGTGGCGTAGCGGTGAAAGGCGCCGCCCAATTGATCGCGGATCCCCCCCGCCGCCATCTGATCCAGGGTTTTGCTGACCTGGGTCAATAAGGCGCTGTCGTTCCGGCGCACGGCTTGGTGCAGCAGCAAGGTCAGCGCCGCCGGTTGCGGGAATTTCGCCTCCAACCCGAAGCCGCCATACAACGGGTCCATCGCCAAGGCCAAATTCGTCGACAGCGCATCGCGGGGGTCGCCCTGGGCGGGGCTGGACGCATCCTCGGCCAAGGCGTTGAGCCTGGGCGCCAAGGCGGCGGCGTTCTTCCGGATTTCGCCGGGGTCGTTCGCCCAATCGGCGGCCAGCGGAATCGCCACATCCAGCAAACCGGGACCCCCGGCGTCACCGTGCGGCGGCATGAAGTTGGCTCCGAACAGCGGCACCAGATCGGGGGTGACGAACAGGGTCATCGGCCAGCCGGGCTGACCGCCGATCGCCGCCAAAACCCGGCCGAACCAAAGATCGAGGTCGGGCCGTTCCTCGCGGTCGATCAGGATCGGAACGAACGTGGCGTTCAGCGCCGCCGCGGCCTCGGGATCGTGGAAGGTATCCTCGGCCATTTTGTGGCAGAAATGGCACGAGGCGTACCCGATCGACAGAAAAACCAGTTTGCCGTCGTGCCGCGCCTGTTCCAAAACGCCGGGCGACCACGCCCGCCAATGCACCGGATCATCGGCATGCTGGCGCAGATAGGGGCTGACGGACGCCGCTAATTCGGGGTTCGCCGCTTGGGCGGGGAGAGCGGCGAGGATCAAGGCCGCGATGATTCCCACGCTAAGCCGCATCGCGTGCCCTGATCGAAATCGCCTTGGGCTCGGTGATGCAGGCCTCGGCGCACAAACCGCAGCCGACGCAGGCCTGGGTCAACGCCGGACGGGGACCATCCCAAACCATCGCGCCCGGCACCGGACAACTTGCGCGGCAGGCGCCGCATTCCGGGCCGGACCAGGGCAGACAGCGGGCGGGATCGAGCCGCGCTTGCGCCAGAACGGGAGGGGCTTCCGCCGTTGGATCGGGCCGGTGCAGCGCGCCGGGTTCGCAGACCGCGACGCAAGGCCAGCCCTCGCACAGATGACAGGCCTTGGTCAGCACCGGCGTGCCGCGCTCCAACAGCCGCGCGCGTTCGGGCAGACGGACCAGGGCGTGGTGGGGACAGGCGTCGATGCACAGATCGCAGCGGGTGCAGGCCAGCAGGAAATTCGCCTCCGCCAGCGCGAAAGGCGGGCGAATATGTTTACCGACGACCGGCGGCGGCGCCGTGTCATCAAGCATCCGGGTCAGCGATTGGAAAAAACCGCGCCGGTTCATCACATCCTCATCGTCATGGCGTGGGTCAGCAGCCACGTGTTGGTGGCGGCCGCCGCCGCCAGGAACAGC
>CAIULK010000208.1 GCA_903899885.1 uncultured Rhodospirillaceae bacterium | reverse complement strand
GGCAGTAGCAGAACAGACAGTTGAACTCCCTATCCACGCCCGGGTGGCAAGGCAGGAATTCGCACTGGCCGTTGGTGAGGCCCCGGTAAAATCCCGTGGCGACCTTTTCGCTGGGTCGAACCATACCTTCAGTCTCCTTTGCGCGGTCGGCCCCATGGGCTTCCTCCTGGCGGGTGCCGTGTCGCTGATCGTCCAAGTCGACGCCAACGGCTTTGGCCTCGCGCCCAGCGGTTTCATGGCCGCCACCGGGCTGGTGGCACGGTCGGTGGCCGGCCTGTTCTGCCTGCTGTTCCTGGCGCTCACGACGCCGGTCACCGATCTGGTGGCCGGATCGCGTCGTCTCGGCGTGCCGGGCGAGGTGACGGAAATCGCGCTGCTGATCTACCGCTTCATGTTCCTGCTGACCGACACCACCATGGCCATGAACGCAGCCCAGGCCGCCCGCCTTGGCCATGACGGCGCCAGGCGGCGTCTTCGCTCGCTCGGCCTGCTGGTCGGCAACCTGCTGCCGCGCGCCCTTGACCGGGCGAGGCGGCTGGAGATCGGTCTGGCGGCGCGCGGTTGGGACGGTGAAATGCGGGTGCTGACCACGCCAGCCAAGATCTCCGCGGCGGGTGTCATCACGGTGCTGGCGGTGGAAGCCGCAACGGTCGCCATCGGAGTGTTGTCGTGATGCTGCTGGAAGCCTGCGGACTGACCTACTCCTATCCTGGCGGCGTTCCGGCTCTCGCCGATCTTTCGCTCACGGTCACCCACGCCACCAGCAGCTTGAATTGGTCCTCGCTGCCGAAATTGATCAGGTCGCGCAATCCGTGGTCGATGTCCTCGATACGCCCTCCGGGTGACGGAAGCGGCAGCGGGCGCATGGCGTTGGGGCGCCGGAATTTTACCGGCGGGCGATCCAAGACCCCCCAGCCACCGGCATGGATACGAACGGCCCGCCACTTCGGGTCGGCCAAATCGAGAAACAACTCGCCACCGATCGCCCCAACCCGCAAGAAGATCGGATGTTCCGGCCCGGCATGAAGGGCGCGGGCGGCCATCGTTCCCACGGCTTCGCAAAGGTTTTGATCCGATGGCGAACGTTGATGGCGGGCGAAGAAAGCGCCGCTCAACCAGTCGCGGAAGGCTTCGCCCTTGATCGGCCAATGTTCGACATGGGTGTTGACGGGCACGCTGGCGAACGCCTCGCGGTCGGGCGTGTGCCACAGTTCCGCGCCCTCCACCAAATCCATAAGCGAATCGCGGGGCCGGGGCGTGCGTGGGGCGGCATCGTCGCGCTTGGGCGTAGGATCGTCAGCGGGCCGGGCCGATTGCACCAGGGCCAAGGCTTTGGCCGGGCTCCAGCCCTCCGCCAGGGCGTCGGCGGCGTCCCATCCTTCGGCAACGCCAGACGGCGGGGTGATGATCGCCACCGACGCGGCGGAAACGGCCTTCAGGCAGCGGGCAACGGTTTTGGCATAGTCGGCGCCCGGTTCATCGGCATCCGGCCAAATGACGACATGGCGGCGCGCCAGGGCGCCCCATTGCGCCTTGCCCGCCGATTTACTGCCGTTGGGGCTGGTGACGGCGACATGATCGGGCAACAGCTTGGTCGCGGCATCGGCGGCCTTTTCGCCCTCGGTGACGATCACGACGGCATCGGGCCGGGCCGCCAGCCGGTCCAGTCCATAAAGCGGGCGCGGTTCCAGCCAACCCTTCCACCGCCATTCGCACCGGCCCTTGTCGCTTTCCCGGCAGTAGGTGAGCGGTTGATAGACCTTGCCGCCGCCCGGTTCCTCGAATCGGCAGATATGACCCAGCACTTCGCCCGCCGCATCGCGGTAAGTGAAGACCATGCTCGGTTTGCCGCGCTTCGGGTGACCGGCGGGCGGAGACGGGGCATCGCGGGGAACGGGAACAATCGGCGTCCAGTCAACGGCGACATCGCTTCGACGACGACGCCCACCGCCGATCGGGGCGTACATGTCAGTCATCGCTCGCAATCCCCAGCATGACCGCGAGATTGCGCGCGGCCTCGACCTGATTGGATCGCGCCAGGAACGCGGCCAGCGACACCACGTCGCCGCCTTTGTCCCCGGTGGCGAAATCGGCCCACCGCCCGGTGTCGAGATTGACGCGAAAGCTGCCGAGGCGCCTATCATCCCGCCGGGGATTGCGGGCCACCCATTCGCGGCCCTCCCGGCGGCCATCCGGCAGCCACCGCGCCAGGATCGAAGGCAAGGCGGCTAGGGCGGCGGTGTTGATTCGCTCGAAGTCGATGGATCGCCGGTTCACGACGCAATCCGAGGCGGAACAGGGCCAAGATCAGCGTAGGCCAGCGTCAGTTCGACGAAGAGCAACCGGGCGCAAGAATTGGCGGCGATTTGGCGCACCTCTTTTGGGTCAAGACCGCCAAAACCCGGCCCTGCACGTTCCATCCCTTCGACGGTCCCAATCACCGAACAATAGGTGGACTCGGCATACGACAAGGGGGTGAGGTCAAGATTTGTGAGGCGCTTCGCCAAATTGGATTGGCGTGAACGAAGAGCGCGCCAAGCGCGAACCGCTACGGCGGGCGGCAAGGGTTCGGAGCGGCCTAACAACGCCCACGGCACGAGAACGCGCGTTAAGTCGGCGATGGCGTCAAGCCCCCAAGGTGGCGGCCAATCGTCCAACTCGCCATCGAGCAGCATCGCGAAAAAATAACCATAGGCCACATCGAGCAGATGGTTCGGCAACAGTCCCGCCGCCGCGACCTGACACCCAGGCCCGGCGTTTCGCGTCGAGAGGGCCAATCGCCACAAACCGTTGATCGTCGCCGGGAGGAAATGATCGTCGCGAACGGCGTTTGTGAGTTTCGGCGTTTTTGTCATCGCCCACCCCCGCGTTCCGAGGTGGACATGCGCTTGTTGCCCTCAACCCAGGCGTTGAGGTCGGCAAGGTCGTAGGTCACGATCTTGCCGAGCTTGGCGTACCGGGGACCGGTCCCGGTCAAGCGTAGTTTTTCGAGAAGACTGCGCGATACGCCGCAGTGGGCGGCTGCCTCCGGGGTGCGAAGAAGGCGTTTTGAATGTTCGGGGGGTTGCATGGTGCGTCCTCATTGACGGTGCGAACTGGTGCAATGAGGGAAGCTTACGGGGGCGTTTCAGCGCAAACCGGGGGCTCCGGTTTCAATCCGGTTTAAGGAAGGGTCTTAATTATCGCCCTAAGTTCGCGCTCCACCGATCCTTTGTTTTCATAAGGATTATCAGAGAGATATTGGCGAACGAACTCCGCTTGAGACCCATGCCCAGAAAAACTAGCCTGGGTATATTTCTTTTCCGAAAGCGTGGCCGCAATATCATTGCACAACATCACGCCTTCCTTGCGACGGCGTGATGGACGAACTTCGATAGCCGAAAACACAGGCGTTCCGCGCTCCCGCCGCGATGCCCCCTCTTGTAATTCGTCCCCCGACGCGCCTAAATCGACCCAAAGACGGTCGTCGCCCCAGATATCGGGAAGAATCTCTGAACGCTCGGGGCTAAAGCGGTCCCTTCGACCGTTCGCCACAATCCGCGCTTCCGCCAAATCTTGAAGAAGGGAATGAAGAGCCGCCATTCGCCGCAAATTCGCCAATCTCTCAACCATTGCGATTTCCGAGGGCCTTTCAGGGGAAGGCGGCCAACCGTCGTCATTTGCGCCCGCCAACCGCGCCGACATAGGCGGGCGAAATCCTCTCCATTGCGGTAGAGCATTATAGTCCGTGATACCCCACCGCGCCGACTGATTGACGGCCCAATCGACGCGATCGGCGGGCATGCCGGGGTATTCCCTGATGTAACAGCGAAGCGCGTTAGTCAGCGAACATGGCCCGGTAAGCGGTGGAACGCCCGGCAATCGCCCCAAGAATAAAAAAGGTGCGGCGGAAGGCGGATCAAGCACTATCGGGCCGTTCCTTTTTCGGCTCGCATGCGGCCCCGGCATCAAGTGGCCGATGGCGTCATCTATCGGCATTGCGACAAGATCGCCCGTCCAAACGAAAGGACAGCTTGACCGTAAAAATCCGCCCCTCTTGGCCCGGATAACCATTCCCCCCGCGCTCTCAACCGATGGCACCAGGGCATAGGCTCCTTCCTCGGCAACGTCGGTGGCCGATCCCGGCTCAAACCGACCCCCTTCATGCACGAAGCCGTGGCAAATCAGCAATCGCACGGCATTTCCGCCCTACGCCGCGCGCAACGCCCGCAGCACCGCTTCCGGCTCGCGAGCAATCACCGCCAGCAGAATCCGGGCGGCGCGTTCGGGACGGCGGCGGCCTTGTTCCCAGGCTTGCACGGCCCCCAGGTCGAGGCCGAAGCGGGTGGCGAATTCCCGCTGTGATAGCCCCAGCGCCCGGCGGATTTCCCCGGCATCGACGGATTCTGGAACGGCAACCTCGTAGGTCCGCAGTTCAACCTCGCCACGCGCATGGGCCAAGGCTTCTCCGGCTGCCGCCAGCAGGCGACGACCCAAGGCGGTCCCTTTGTCAGCTTTCGGCGTCGAGAGCTTCGAGGAATCGGCGCAAATCTCGTTTTTCGGCATCGCTCAAATCCTCTTTCCGGCCCTTGGCGTAGATATCCAGCAGGTACAGCATGCCCTGGGAGGTGGGAACGAAGTAGATAACCCGCCCGCCACCGCTTTTGCCCTTGCCGCCCATGGCGAAGCGGGCCTTGCGGGCGCCTCCGGCCCCAGAAATCACCGGCCAGTGCTCCCACCGCGCCACAAGTTCCAGTTCGACCGTTGCCCGTTGATCGGCGGCCAGCAGCTTTTTCGCCCGCCGCTCGTAGTTGGAGGTGGCAACGACCTTCATCCTGCTTGCTCATTGTACGACAATGTTGCACACAGCATCAAGCCCGCCTTCCGTGCGACGATAGCGGCACCACATCGGCCATTCGGTCGGGCGCGCCCGACATGGCGTCGGCGATGGTGTTGGCGATCCGCTCGGCTGCCGCCTTGATCGGGTCGGCGGTGAGGTGGGCATAGCGGCTGGTGGTCTTGCTGTCGGCATGGCCCAACAGGGCGCCGATCACCGGCAGGCTGTTGCCGCTGATGGCGCCGACGCTGGCGAAGCTGTGGCGGAGGTCGTGAAGGCGCACGCCGTCCAGCCCGCACCATACGCGCACGGCGTCCCAGGCATGCGGCAGGCCGACAAGGTGACCACCGCCGGTCGCGGCGGGAAACACCCAGTCCGACAGCCTGGGAAGGTCGCTCAACACCTTGAGGGCGGGCGCGCCCAACGGCACGGTTTTCTCGCCGGTCTTGCTGTCGGGCAGGCGCAGATAGCCGCGCTCGAAATCGACGAAGGACCAACACAGCGACAATACTTCGGTCTTGCGGCAGCCGGTCAGCAGCAACAGGCGAACGGCGTTCGCCATGATCGGGGAAATCGTTGCCGTTTCCTCCATGACGGCCAGACCAAGCCCGAGGGCCGCCAGTTCGCGGGCCGACAGGAACCGCTCGCCCTTGCGGTCGCGGTAACGCTTCACCCCATGCACGGGATTGGTTGGGCAGATGCCGCGCTCGACGGCGAAGGTAAGGATGCCGCCCAACAGGCCCACGGTGCGGGTGGCGGTGCCCTTGCCGCCCTCGACGATGGCGCGGCCCCGCGACGCGGTTTTCTCGTCGCACGCGGTCTTTCCCGCCGCCACGTCTTGCATGAACCGCTGGATATCGGCGCGGGTAAGGTCCTTCACCTTCTTGCGCCCCAGCAAAGGGATGATGTGCCGTTTGATCCGGCCCCGGTCGGTGGCGAGCGTCGTGGGCTTCTTGGTGGGGCGCATCCCTCGGCCAAATACAGGCCGCACAGGTCGGCGACGGTCAGGGCCTCGCGATCCGTCCGCCGCTTGCCGCCGGGATCGGCGCCGCTTTCGGCAAGCCCGAGGATGCGGACGGCTTCGGCGCGGGCGGTGTCGGGTGTCCACGGGCTGCCGTGTTGGCCGATCGTGAAATTGCGAATGGGTGCCCCTCGCCCGCTTCCCAGGCGATAGCGCACCACATAGGTTTTCACCCCACCGCCGCGCACGCGGACACCAAAGCCCTTGACGTGGGTGTCCCAGACCACCACTTCGCCGCCGGGTGGCGCGGCGAGGGCATCGACGGATCGCTTCGAGATTTTCGCCTGCATTGGTCCCTCATCCCCTGTCCGGGCCGGGGATACCCGGGTATCCCCCGGGTATCCCCGAAACGGAAATTCACGGAAACGCCATGCAAGACGGTAACACTAAGTCATTGATTTTTACAAGATCATGCAACCAGGGAAAACGCCATAAACCCCACGGGACCGCCCTCCGAAGGCAGAGGTCGTAGGTTCGAATCCTACCGGTTGCGCCAACTTCCCTTTAATCCCGCTCCGCCTCGCCCCGAGTCAGCAGCCAGGATGCCGTCAGGATCACCACCGACACGGCGGCGACGATCAGGCTGCCCAGCGCGTTGATTTCGGGTGAAACCCCCAGGCGGATGCTGGAAAACACCTCGATCGGCAGGGTCGTGGTGCCGGGGCCGGTCACGAATTGCGACACCACCACGTCGTCGAGCGACAAGGTGAAGGCCAGCAGCCAGCCGCCCGCCAGCGCCGGGGCGATCAAGGGCAGGGTGATGACGGCGAACACCTTGGCCGGGCGGGCGCCGAGGTCGAGTGCGGCCTCCTCCAGCGAGCGGTCCATCTGCGACAGCCGCGAACGCACCACCACCGCGACGAAGGCGGTGCACAACGTGACATGGGCGATGACCAGGGTCAGGAACCCGCGCCCGTGCGGCCAGCCCAGAATCTGTTCCAACGCCACGAAGGTCAGCAGCAGGGCCAGGCCCATGATTACCTCGGGCATCACCAGGGGTGCGGCCACCAGGGCCGAGAACAGCCCGCGTCCCCGGAACGCGCCGAACCGCACCAGCACCACCGCCGCCAGGGTGCCGATCACCAACGCCCCGGTCGCGCTGGTGACCGCAACCCGCAACGATAGCCACGCGGCGTCGAGGAAACGCTCGTCATGCGCCAGTTGGGCGTACCATTTGGTCGAGAACCCGCCCCACACCGTCACCAGCCGCGAGGCGTTGAACGAATAGACCACCAACACGGCGATTGGTAGATAAAGGAACGCATAGCCCAGATTCAGCAACACGGGCAGAAGGAGCGGGCGGCGGGTCATGCGCCCTCCTCGGCCGGTTCCAGCCGGCGTTGCAGGCGGTTGAGCAGGCCCAGCGGCAAGACCAGCGCCGCCAGCATCGCCACGGCCAAGGCGGCGGCGGTCGGCCAATCACGGCTCATCGCGAAGACATCCCACAAGGCCTTGCCCAGCATGTTGCTGCCGCTGCCGCCCAACAAATCGGGGATGACGTATTCGCCCACCGCCGGGATGAACACCACCAGCGTGCCCGCCACGATGCCGGGCAGCGATAACGGCAAGGTCACCGACAGGAAGGCGCGCCAGGGCCGCGCCCCCAGATCGGCGGCGGCTTCCAGCAAGGCCGGGTCCTGGCGCTCCAAGGTCGCGTACAGCGGCAGGATCATGAACGGCAGATAGGAATAGACGATGCCGATATAGATCGCCAAATCGGTGTTCAGGATCACCAGCGGCTGGTCGATCAGTCCCAACCCTTGCAGCAGGCTGTTCAGCAGGCCCTCGTCCTTCAAAATGCCCATCCAGGCGTAGACCCGGATCAGGAACGAGGTCCAGAACGGCAGCACCACCAGCATCAGCAACGGCCCGCGCCGGGCGGGGGCGGCGCGCGCGATGGCCAGCGCCATGGGATAGCCGATCAGCAGACAAATCGCCGTCGATATCCCGGCCACCGACAGTGAATGCAGATAGGCATCGACATACAGATCGTCTTGGAACAACTGAACGAAATTATCCAGGCTGGCATGCGAGGCGGGCCACACCCCACCTTGCGTCCAATCGAACAGCGGCACATAGGGCGGGATGCCGACCCGGGATTCGGCCAAGCTGATCGCGGCGACGATGATGAAGGGCAGCAGAAAGAACGCCAGCAGCCACACGAAGGGCAGCGTCAGCACGGCCCGCCGCCCCCAATCGAGTTTGGCCCGCCCAGCGGTCACGGCAGCACCACCGCGTTGGCCGGATGCCACGACAACACCACGCGGTCGCCGCGCTCCACCGCCGGTTCGGTGTGGTGACGCCGGTTGGCGGACGTCACCCGCACCAGCCGCTCGGCGCCGACGCGCACCCGGTACGACGATACCCCGCCGTGATAACCGATCTCGGCCACTTCGCCCGCGAAGCGGTTGGCGCCCGCGCCGTCGCCGTCACGGCTCATCGCGATTTTCTCAGGGCGCACCATCACTACCACGGACGTTCCCGCCGCCAGCGGCTTTTCCAGCGCCAGCGGGCATTCCAGATCGGCGACGCGCAATCCCTCGCCCTCGGCCACGCCCTCGAACATGTTGGCCTCGCCGATGAAGTCGGCGACGAAGCGGTTGGCGGGATATTCATAGATGTCGTGCGGCCGGCCGACCTGAAGGACCCGGCCCTTGTTCATCACCGCGATGCGGGTCGACATCGCCATCGCTTCTTCTTGATCGTGGGTGACCATGACGAAGGTGATGCCGACTTGTTTTTGAATGCGCACCAGCTCGAACTGGGTCTGTTCGCGCAATTTGCGGTCCAGCGCCGCCAAGGGTTCATCCAGCAGCACGACGCGGGGGTGTTTGACCAAACACCGCGCCAGCGCCACCCGCTGGCGCTGGCCGCCCGACAGTTGATGCGGGCGGCGTTTGCCGAATTCGCCCAACTGCACCAGATCCAGCATCTCGGCGACACGGGTTTTGATTTCGGCGCTTGGGCGGCCCTCCTGCTTCAAGCCGAAGGCGACGTTGTCGGCCACGCTCATATGCGGGAACAAGGCATAGGACTGGAACATCATGTTGACCGGCCGCGCGAAGGGCGGCACATCGGTCACGTCGTTCCCGCCGATCCGGATGCGCCCGGCGCTGGGATCCTCCAGCCCGGCCAGCATGCGCAGCAGCGTCGTCTTGCCGCAGCCCGATGGCCCCAGCAGCGAAAAAAACTCGCCCTCGGCGATGTCGAGATCGACCCCGGCCACCGCATCGACCGGCCCGAAGCTTTTGCGGATCCCCTCGAAGCGGATCACCGGCGCCCCTGTGCTCACCCGCTTGCCTCCCTATTGCCGATCGGTGCGGAACTTGGTCCAGGCACGGGTGCGCTGGCGGTCGAAGCCGGGCGGGGCCGGCGGCAGGGCCGAGAACAGCCGCGCCTTGATGTCGGCCGGCGGATAGATCACCGGGTCGTTCTTGATCTCGGGACTAATGTATTGCAGCGAGGCGTTCACCGCGTTGGCATAGCCGACCGCGTTGGTGATGTCGGCGATGATGTCGGGCCGCAAGAGGAAGTTGATGAAGGCGTGGGCGGCGTCGGGGTGCGGCGCATCGGCCGGAATCGCCATGACGTCGATATTGACCATCGCCCCTTCCTTGGGGATGACGATGGCGATGTTGGGCTTGTTGGCGGCCTTGGATTCGCGGGCCCGGGCGCGCACCTGCACCAGATCGCCGATATAGCCGTGGGCAAGGCAGGTGTCGCCGCTGGCCAGATCGCTGCGGTATTTGTCGCTGTTGAGATAGCGGTAGTTGGCCCGCAACGGGGCCAGCGCATGCATGGCGGTATCCAGCGCCGCCGGGGTTTGCTCCAACGGATCGCGGCCCATGAAGGTCAGCATGGCGGGCACCACCTCGGTCGGGGTATCGAGCAAGGTGACGCCGCAGGATTTGAACCGTGACACCACGGCCGGATCGAACAGCATCCGCCACGAATCAACCGGGGCATTGGGCATCCGCCTGTTGATCGCATCGACGTTATAACCCAGCCCGGTGGCCGACATCATATAGGGCAGGCCATACAGGTTGCCCGGATCGGCGCGGGTCAGGCTGGTCATCACGTCGCCATCGACCCCCTTGGCGTTGGGGATCTTGGACCGGTCGAGCGGGCGGTAGATTCCGGCCTTGATCTGTTGGGCGAAAAACGGCGTCGCCGAGGGAAACACCACGTCGTAGCCCGACTGGCCGGTCATCAGCTTGGCGTCGAGGATCTCGTTGTCGCCATAGGTGTCGTAACGCACCTTGATGCCGGTCTCGCGGGTGAATTTTTCCAGCGTGTCCTTGGCGACATAGTCCGACCAGTTATAGACGTTGACGACCTTTTCGTCGTCGGCCCGCGCCGCCGTGGCGGCGAACAAGAGCAGCAGCGTCAACGCCATGTGGGCGAACAAGCGAACGGACATCGGCACCCCCGGCACGTCATAGGGATCGGGCTTACGAAGGTTCCCCCCCGTAAGCCCGATATGCCGGTTCGTCTCCCCCGCTGTCAATGTCTTGGAGCGCCTCAGGGGCACGGGATCGAAAACACCGAATGACTGGACTTTAGAAAGGCCGCGATCTCGTGCTTGTTCATCACTTGATCAAAACGGCAGCCGATCGCCGCGAAATTCGGTGCCGACCATACGACTCCGCCGAAAATGCACTCATTGCCGATGCGCAAATCCAAGTCGGTCTCGTTACTCAAACCGGCGTCGATGAGTTCGTCCGGGGACGACGGAACGATTTTGCAACCGCCTTCCGAGATATCGACGATCTCGACATCGTAAATGATCAAGCCCAGTTGGACATGCGCCTTGATCGAACACAGCGTTCGGTAATGTCGTCGCGGATCGGCGGTTTTCATCGGCATGATGGTATCCAGTTCAATCCGGTTCCCGGCGCCGCATCGACCGAGGAAGATTAGGATAGGACCAGGATGGATCCCCCTCCATCGGGTAAAGACCCCAGGAAAGCCGGATCTTCCGGTGTAGATCTCTACGCTGTATGGATAGAACGGGTTTCGCCTGATTGTATGTCTCGCTTCTTTGATCGAAACTCGCCTCGGATCAAGTGGGAGAGCGGCGATGAGCACGGGCCTTCAAGACGTTCCGGGGGAATTGCGGCGGATTCTGGCCAACGAAATGGCCCGTCATCCCGACCAGTCCATCTACGAGATCTGCTACCGCATCGAGCAGCGCCATACCCTCAACCGCCGCGACTACCACCGGCTTCTGGGCTGGGCCGACCGGATGAGCGACCGCGCGGCCGGGTTGGCGCCGCCGTCCGGTGATTATACCGGATGGCGCAAGGCAGCCGGGTTAACCGGCACGCCCTGACCGGGCCACCACCATGGCGCCGATCGCCTGGACGATGCGCGGCACGTAGCGGTGTTTATAGGGAAAAAGCTCGGGCGAGTCGTCGAGATGCAACAGCATGCAGGCGTTCGCCTCGAACACCAGGATGCGGCCATCGGGCGTAACGGCGCAATCCATGCCGCCGTAATCAAGGTCCAGACGCCGCGCGATCGCCGCCACCGCGCCGGTCAACGGACCGGGAAAGGCCGAGTGCGGGTCCGCCAGAAACGCCTCCTCCTCCGCCATCATCCAGGTCTGTTGCGCCATGTCGGTGCGGAAATAGTGAATCAGCCAGTCGTCATGGATGGCGAGGTGCAGCGGATAGGCTTGGCGATCGACGAAGATAAAGCGGTATTTGCGGTAAAACCCGTCGCCGCCGACATAATCGACATAGGGGGTGGAGAAAAATTCCTCGAACGGCGCGTGTTCGAGATAGGCGGCCAGATCCGCCGCCGTTTCGATCTTCGACAAATCGTGCCCGCCGTGCGAGCCGATCGGGCGAATCAGCACCGCCCGCTCGACAAGGCCGGAATGGGCGGCGAGTTCCAATTCGGCGCGCGTCACCCGGCGGGTGGCGGGCACCAGAACGTTGGGAATGTCGGCCAACAGGGTGGGAAGCGCGTCGCGGCAGGTCGGCGGGATCGTGTCCGGCGGGTTGAGCAACGGGCGGCCAAGGCGCCGGGCCAAACCGGCCACCTGGGCCAGCACCGGATCGTCCGCGCGGCCATCGCCGACCGCGCTGAATACCAGATCGAAGGGCGGCAAGCCGGCGATCACCGCGTCCAGGCCGCCGTCGTCCTCGCCGGGCGGCGGAAGGTTCAGGGCAATCGTGGTAAAGCGCTTGCGGTCGAACAAGAAGCGGGTGGGAACATTGGCGCCGCCGCGCGCGCTGAGGATCAAGACCCGCGCCGCGGGCGGATCGACGCGACAGGGTTCGATGATCACCGGGCGGCGCCGGGCGACCTCGCCGAACATCCGTTGCGCGTCCGCCGCCCGTCCGGCCCGCTCATGAACGCCCGCCAAGGTGATCATCGCCTCGATGTCGTCCGGGTCCAGCGTCATCGCGCGCGCGCAGGCGGCTTGCGCCTCGTCCAGCCGGTTGGTGTGCAGGCAAGACGCCGCCAATCCCCGCCAGGCCTGGGCATGGTCCGGCAAATGGGTCACTACTTGGGTGAAGGCGGCATGTGCCTCGTCCCACTGTCCCCGATCGGCCAGAACTTGGCCGCGATTGCCGTGGGCGGCGACCAGACCGCCGTCCTGGGCCAGCGCTTGGTCCAACGCGGCCAAGGCGGCGGGGCGGCGTCCCAATTGGTGCAGCGAAACCCCCATGTTGTTGTAGGCGGGCGCGAAGGTCGGGTCGGCCGCCACGGCGCGCTCGAACAAGGCGACGGCGGCTTGATGCTCGCCACGGCGCTGGTGCGATTGTCCCAGCTGATTAAGGATGAAGACATTGCCCGGCGACAGCGCCAACCCGCGCTGGAACAAAATATCGGCCTGGGCGGCCTCGGCCTGGGATCCGTCCGACAAAATCAATCCCAGCATCAACAGCGCGTCCAAATGATCGGGATGGATCGCCAGCACTCGGCGAAAGCCATCGGCGGCCTCGACGGTTCGCCCGGCTTGAAAGTGGCCGAACGCCGCCCGTATCAGGGCCGATTCCGCGTGCTGTTCCGACTGTTCCATGCCCCAAGATCCCGCTGATGATGCCGATATCGGCCGCGCCAAGGGCAAGATTATGCCGAAAACCTTACCCAGTCATGTCGGACCGGCCTTGACCGTGTAACACAAGGTTTCGTGGACGGAGGAAATGTTACCGCCCGTCACAAAGAACTTCCAAAGCCGCAATATCGCCGCAATAAGAGGCGCCTAATCCTTATCCCTGGCAACAGCGGACAAGGCGGTGGCGATGCCCCCGGCGGCGATCTTTCTTCATTCCAGTTGGCGATCGGCCAGTACCTATGTTTGGTCGAAGTTCCGCAGCCAGCGCAATACCCTCTGTTATTATGAGCCATTGAACGAGAATTTGGCGGTAATGACGGCCGAGATGGCCAATAAATCTCTCCCGTGGTTGTTTTCGGGACACCCCATTCTTGATCGACCCTATTATGAAGAATATCGCTCGCTGCTCATGGCCGAGGGTGGCATCTCCGATTTTCCGCTCTCCTATATTTATAAAAACTATTTTTTAAATCGCGATGATCCGGCCCCGCCGTTACAGGCGCATTTCGGCCGGCTTCAGGCCGAAGCCCGCCGCCAGGGCAACACCCCCGTGTTCGGGATGGTTCGGTCCACCCATCGGCTGGCTTGGTTCCGTCGTCATTGCCCCGGCGTGCATGTTTTCGTCTATCGCGACCCCCGGCGGCAATTCGTGTCGTATCTGCACCAAGCGACGAGGGGGAATGTTTATTTTCTCCTGCGTCCGTGGGTGATCTTGGAAAACAATTGCGGCGCGCCCGCGGTGGCGCCGTTATGCGCCCTCCTCGGCTGCCCGGCCGCGGACGCCCCCGTCGAAGAGCGCGCGGCCTTTTGGAGCGAACGTGGCCGGACCCTGAACCTGACCGAACTGTACATTCTGTTTTATACCTTGCACCGGATCGCGATGCGCGATGTCCCCGCCGCCTGCGACATGGTGATCGACGTCGGCGCGATGGGCGGCGACCCCGGCGTGATCGCCCGAACCGAACGCGAAATCGCCGAGCGGACCGGATTTTCACTTTCCTTCGCCGATTGCCGACCCGTCGTTGGCGATGACCGCATGGAATGGCCAGCCGAACAGTTCGCGGCCCTCGAATCCCTGGTCGAGAATCTGTTGGCGATCGGTCCGGGTCCGTCCTCGCACCCCGACGACGCGGTGGCCTTGGCCGACCGTTTCGATCAGGGCGGTTTAACCCCCTACGCCGAGCGGCTCTACCGCGCCGTGACCGACACTCACCCTGGGCATATCGATGCGCTGGCCCGGCTGGGCGCCTTGTGCCGCCGGAATTATCGGTGCGGCGAGGCCGAGGAATGGTTGCGCCGCGCGGTGGACGGCGATCCCACGCGGCTTGAGACACGCCTCGAATACGGAGCGGCGCTGATCCAATTGCGCCGCTACGACCGGGCGGCCGAAAATTACCGCCGCGTTCTGGCGCAAGATCCCGATCGTGGCGAGGCCCACAACCGGATGGGGGTCGCGTTGATTGGTCTTGATCGTCTGGACGAGGCGGAATCGCATTTGCGCCGCGCGGTGGTCCTGGAACCGCATATCGCCGCCGTTCATTACGATTTGGGTTGCGTGTTGCTGCGGCGCGGTCAGCCCGAAAAGGCGCTGGCCGGTTTCGATGCCGCCGTCGCCCTGGATCCGGCCTATCCCGAGGCGCATCACAACCGGGGTGATGCGCTGATTGAAATCGGCCGTATCGATGAAGCCCGCGACGCCGTCGAACGGGCCATCGCCCTCGATTCCAGGCGGCCGGAATTTTATCGCACCTTGGCGGACATCCGCCCCTTCACCCTCGGCGATCCCCATGTCGCGGCCATGGAAGGGTTGGCGGCCAACCTCGACGATCTGTCCATCGGCGATCGTCTGGAACTGCACTTCGCGCTCGCCAAGGCGCTGGAGGATCAAGGCGAGCGCGGTCGCGCCTTCGATCATCTGGTGGCGGGAAACGCCCTCAAACGCCGTCAAATCCTTTACGATGAACAGGCCGCCTTGGCGGAACTCGACCGCAACGCCGCCCTGTTCACCGCCGAACGGCTGAGCGCCGCGCCACGGATGGGGGCGGCCTCCGACCGGCCGGTCTTCATCGTTGGCATGCCGCGTTCCGGATCGACCCTGGTCGAGCAAATTCTGGCCAGTCACCCCGCCGTGTTCGCCGCGGGTGAATTGGAGGATTTCGACGCCGCGGTCGCCGCCCGGTTGCCCGATGGGGTTTGCGTTCCCACCCAAGCCCAAGCCCGCCGCCTGGGCGAGCATTATCTTGAAGGGACCGGCATGTTGGCGCCCTCGGCCCAGCGGATCACCGACAAGATGCTGGGGAATTTCCGGCTGGTGGGGTTGATCAACCTCGCCTTGCCGAATGCGCGGATCATTCACACGCGGCGCGATCCGATGGATACCTGCCTGTCCTGTTTCGCCGCCCCGTTCAGCGGCCACCAGCCCTTTACCTACGATCTTGGCGAATTGGGGCGCTATTACACCGCCTATGACCGGTTGATGCGGCATTGGCGGACGGTCCTGCCGCCCGGCGTGATGATCGAGGTGGATTATGAACGGGTGGTCGCGGATCTCGAGGGCGAGGCCAAGCGCCTCGTCGATTTCTGTGGTTTGTCCTGGCATCCGGCCTGCCTGGAGTTTCATAAAACGGCGCGGCCGGTGCGAACCCGCAGCCGCGCCCAGGTGCGCCAGCCGCTGTACAGCCATGCGGTGGGACGCTGGAAGCTGTATCAAGATCGCCTGACCCCGTTGATCGAGGCCTTGGCTAGCCTTCGAACTCCCCCATGAAGGCGACAAGATCCTCGACCGCCTCCAGCGGGACGGCGTTGTACAGGCTGGCGCGGCAGCCACCGACGCTGCGGTGCCCGGCCAGCCCGATAAACCCGGCCTGAGCGGCCTCGGCGAGGAAACGGCGTTCCAACCCGGGCGTCGGCAGGTGGAACACCACGTTCATCGACGAGCGCGACGCGGGCTCGACCGGGCAGGAAAACAAGGCCGAGCGGTCGATCGCCGCGTACAGCGATTCGGCCTTGCGCCGGTTCAAGGCGGCCATGCGGGCGACGCCGCCGATCTCGCCTTCTAGCCAATCCAGCACACAGCGGACGACATAAATCGCGAAAACCGGCGGTGTGTTGTAATTCGAGCGGGCCCGCGCATGGGTGCGGTAATCCAACATGGCCGGTAACCCATTGGGGATGCGTTCCAACAGCTCGCGGCGCAACGCCACCACGGTCACTCCGGCGGGTCCCAGGGTTTTTTGCGCATGGGCATAGAACAGGGCAAAGGCGTTGCCGTCGATCTCGCGCCCCAGAATGTCCGAACTCATATCGGCAACCAGCGGCACGGTGGTTTCGGGTATCGTGTGCCACTGCGTGCCGACCACCGTGTTGTTGGTGCACAGGTGAAGATAGGAGGCATCCGGGCGAACCGTCAGGGTCATTGGAATGCGGCGGTGATCCGGCCCGCTGTCGCCCGCCACCGCCACGTCGCGGCCCAGGGTCTCGGCCTCGATCCGTGCCTTGGCCGCCCAGTAGCCGGAATCGACGTAATCCACCTTGCCGCCCGGCGGTGAAAGATTAAGCGGAAGCATCAGGAATTGCAGCGAGGCCCCCCCTTGGAGGAGCAGAAGCTCGTAATCGGGCCCCAGTCCCAACAGCCGTTTCAAGCTTGCCACGGTGTCATCGATCAGCTCGACGATGGCGTCCGATCGATGGCTAAGCTCCATCACCGAAACGCCGAGCCCCCGGTAATCCAGCAGTTCCGCCTGAACCCGCCGCAAGACCGAGGGCGGCAGGGCGCCGGGACCGGCGTGGAAGTTGCGGATCATGCCGGTTATTGCAATGAACCGCGGATGGGATCGATGCGAACCGTCTCGTTGCCGGACATGCCGATCTGGACGGCGGCGGCGCGCGACAGATCCACGACATGGGTGCCGTCGAACGGGCCGCGATCGTTGATTCGCACCAGCGTATGCTGACCGGTTGCCAGATTGGTGACCTGTGCCAGCGACCCCAAGGGCAAGCTCGGATGGGCGGCGGTCAGTTCGGACTGACGAAAGGGTTCGCCGCTGGCGGTGGGCCGCCCTTCAAGCCGGGTGCTGTAGATGGCCGCCGACCCGGTTTGGGACCCGTCACCGCCATGAGCGGCCGCGGCCAGTCCACACAATCCCGCAATACCCAAGATCCGCCACCGCATGAGGATCATGCTCCGCTAAGGTCTTGGCCGGATGATAGACGAACTCGCCGGATCACGGAAGCGTAAGATCGGCGTCGATACTGGCCAGCAGCAGGAGACCCGCCCTGGGGTCGGAGAGCCCGTCTTGGATCTGGCGGCGCAGCACGTCCAGCTTGACCCGGATCATCGCGCCGTAAGGGGCCGGCGTCATCGTGATGCGGCGTTCCAGGTCGGCCAGACGCCGAAGCGAGGTGACCCGGTCGCCATCGTCCAAACAACTGGCCTCGGCACAGGTTCGCAGCCATTCGGTGCGAAGGCGCGCCAAAGTGCGAAAATTTTCCACGGCATTGCCGTCGTCTTCGGGAATGCGGTCGCCGTCGTCCATACCCTCCTCTCCCCCACATAAGAAAACCATGAATGCGTACAATGCATTACACATGCATACACCGTCACGAGAATGATACGCAATATGTTTTTACATGCGCGTAAGGCGAAATATAGGTCGATGCATGTAGTTGTCGTTGAAGGACAAGCATACGCCGGGATGCGATACATGCGCTATACATACAACGAGGCCGGTTCGCGGTCCTTCGTAGAGCTATATGTGTTATGAATATATTGAAATGGTCGGCATATTCGTATGCACTCCCGGGGCATATCACCGCGTAACGTTCAACCGCGGTGCGGGCCGCGCGACGGCGATTCCGCGGTAACCCGCAGATGCAGGCTGGGAGTCGGGATTTCGGCGATGAATTGAACATCGCCCAAGCGTCCGCGCGCTAGCGACAGACTCATTTGGGTCAGCACCAGTCCAACGCAGTCGGCGACGAACGGGATCAGGCAAAGCCGCATCGCGGCTGTCGACAGACTGGCCATCAGCGGGATCGCGAACAACAGCGGCACGAAGGCGAACAGGCACATGTCGCGCCACCAATGGGCGCGCGCCACGGCGGCGGCCATCCCGGCCAAGGGCGAGGCCATCACCAGTTCACCCCCGGCATGGCGGACCAATTGCCCGGCCAGCTTGGCATAGTCCGACGGCAGACCGGAAAATTCGGCGGTCAGGAAATAGCCGTCGGGATCCGAGGTAAAAGCGGTGCGAATCGCCTCGGATGGCCAGGCCGCGCGCGGAATTGACGGGCGGATCAGCTTGTAAACGTCCTTCGAGAAGGCGGAATTGGCCGGAAGGGAGACGGTCGGGCCGGACATCGCATGAAAGCCAGGTTGAGAATGGCAGCCCCATAAATAATGCGTCTTGGCCCATCCCGCCAGCCTTGACGAAAAAGACAGGCGGTTTAAGGTTTAAGGATACGAATTCCAACGGGCGGACGGCCCCCCGGGCCGAAAGGCCGTAGGAATTCCAGCCGCCATTGAGGCGGCGGCCAAGCGGGCGGACGCCCGCGCCCGGCGAGGGGTCTAATATAAGGTTGTGACGATGAGTAGCTTCGAGGCGTTGTTTCTGGCCGTTCTGCAAGGCATCACCGAATTGTTTCCGGTCTCGTCGCTGGCGCATGCGGTGATCACGCCGAAGCTTTTGGGCTGGGTGATCGATCAAAAAGCGGCGGACTTCCTGCCTTTCGTGGTGGCGATGCATATCGGCACCGCCTTCGCTGCGCTGGCGTTCTTCTGGCGCGACTGGCTGGGCATGGCGCGTTCGGTGATCGGTGCCGACTCACGGGCCGGGGTTGCGGATTCGCGCCGTCTGTTTATGAAGATCGCGGTGGCGACGGTTCCCGCCGTGGTGCTGGCGCTTTTGTTTGAAAAGACCATCCGGGGCCTCTTCGCGTCGCCGGAACTGGCGGCGGCCTTCCTGGTGGTCAACGGCTTTCTGTTGTGGGGCGGCGAGCGCCGCCGCCGGATGGGCGGCACCCGTCATTTGACCGAATTGACCTGGATCGACGCGGCTCTGATCGGTCTGGCGCAGTCGGCGGCCTTGATTCCGGGCATCTCGCGCTCGGGGGCGACGATGGTGGCGGGCCTGCTGCGGGGTCTCCACCACGAGGACGCGGCTCGTTTCTCCTTTCTGATTGCCACCCCGATCATCCTGGGGGCGGGCGTGCACGAATTGCCCAAGCTGTTGCACGGCGGCGGCGGATTCGGCGCCGTCGCCCTGCTGGCCGGGCTGGTGGCGGGGGCGACCGCGTTCTTGGCGATCTGGGTGTTGATGCGCTACTTCCGGGGGCACGACGTCAAGGCGCTCGATCCCTTCGCGTGGTATTGCTGGTTGGCCGGCAGCGGCAGCTTGATTTGGTTTTTCCTCTAAAAGCGGGGGCGGGCGATGACCGACTTGGTGACGAAAGCGAAATGGCTGGCCGTTTCGGCCTTGGGCGCGGTCTCGCTGGCGATCGTGGCGCTCTCGCGCGGTGAAAGCGTCAACGCGATGTGGGTGGTGACGGCGGCGGTTTGCACCTATCTCATCGCCTACCGCGTTTACAGCCTGTTCATCGCGCAAAAGGTGCTGGGGGCCGATCCGACACGGGCGACCCCCGCCAACCGTCATAGCGACGGCTTGGATTATGTGCCGACCAACCGATACGTTCTGTTCGGACATCATTTCGCGGCGATCGCCGGGGCGGGGCCGCTGGTCGGCCCGGTGTTGGCGGCGCAGATGGGCTATCTGCCGGGAACGCTGTGGCTGCTGCTGGGCGTGGTGGCGGCCGGTGGCGTTCAGGACATGACCGTTTTGTTCCTGTCGGTGCGGCGCGACGGCCGCTCGCTGGGCGACATGATCCGCTCGGAGATGGGGGCCGCGGCCGGAATGGTGGCCGGAATCGGCGTGCTGCTGATCATGATCATCTTGCTGGCCGTTCTGGCCTTGGTGGTGGTCAAGGCGCTGGCGGGTAGCCCGTGGGGCACCTTCACGGTGTTCTCGACGCTGCCGACCGCGCTGCTGATGGGGATTTACGGCCGCTTCATCCGGCCCGGCCGGGTCGGCGAGATGTCGGCGGTCGGCTTCGTGTTGCTGATGGCGGGTTTGATTTACGGCCGCACGGTGTCGGAGACTCCGGATCTGGCCGCCTTGTTTACCCTGAACGGCGAACAATTGGCGCTGGTGCTGATCGGCTATGGCTTCGTCGCCTCGGTGTTGCCGGTGTGGCTGCTGCTGGCGCCGCGCGATTACCTCTCCACCTTCTTGAAGGTCGGCACCATCATTGCTTTGGCGATCGGTATCCTGGTGGTGATGCCGGTGATGCAAATGCCGGCGGTCAGCCGCTTCGTCGATGGCACCGGACCGGTGTTCGCGGGCTCGCTGTTCCCGTTCTTGTTCATCACCATTGCCTGCGGCGCGGTATCGGGCTTCCATTCGCTGATCGCGTCGGGCACCACGCCCAAGATGCTGGAAAGCGAATCGCAACTGCGGTTCATCGGCTACGGCGCGATGCTGATGGAATCCTTCGTCGCGGTGATGGCGATGGTGGCGGCCTCGACCCTTGAGCCAGGGGTCTATTTCGCGATGAACAGCCCGGCCGCCCTGATTGGCACTGGGGTGGAGCAGGCGGCGCAAACCATCTCGTCCTGGGGCTTCGTCGTCACGCCGGATCTGTTGGCCCAGGTGGCCCAGGATGTTGGTGAAAAAACCGTGTTGTCGCGCACCGGCGGGGCGCCGACCTTGGCGGTGGGGATGGCGCGGATTTTCTCGAACGTCATCGGCGGCACGGCGATGATGGGCTTTTGGTACCATTTCGCGATTCTGTTCGAGGCGTTGTTCATTTTGACCACGGTTGATGCCGGCACCCGCGTCGCCCGTTTCATGATTCAGGATTTGGGCGGCGCCCTGGTTCCGTCGTTCCGGGAAACCCGCGGCTGGATCAACAATGTCATCGGCTCGGGGCTGGCGGTCGCCGGCTGGGGCTATTTCCTCTATGCCGGTGTGATCGATCCGCTGGGCGGCATCAACACCTTGTGGCCGTTGTTCGGAATCGCCAATCAGATGCTGGCGGCGGTGGCGCTGACCTTGTGCACGGTGGTTCTGTTCAAGATGAAACGCGCCCGCTTCGCCTGGGTGACGATGATCCCGGCCACGTGGCTGGTGGTTTGCACGCTTACCGCGGGGCTGGAGAAGATTTTCCACGACAGTCCGGCGATCGGGTTCTTGGCGCATGGCCGCAAATTCGCCGCCGCCGCCGCCCAGGGTACCGTTCTGGCCCCCGCCAAAAGCCTGGAGCAGATGGCCCAGATAGCGTTCAACGACACCGTCAACGCGACGATGACCGCGTTGTTCGTTTCGGTGGTGCTGTCGATGGTGGTGTTCGGCGCGCTGGCGATTCGGCGCGCCCTGGCCAGCGACCGCCCAACCGCGATCGAGGTGACCGGCGGACCGTTGGGTGCGGAACATGCCTAGCCCGCGCCATGTTTGGAAGCGGGTGTGCGAAACCGTGCGCCTGATGGTCGGCATTCCCGATTACGACGTCTATGTCGACCATCGCCGCACCCGCCACCCCAACGAACCGGTGATGAGCTACGAGGAGTTTTTCCGCGAACGCCAGCGCACGCGCTATGGTGCCGGTGACGGACGCATCAACCGCTGTTGTTAGTGATCAATCCAGCGCCCAAAACCGGGTAACTGCTGGTGATGCCGTTGGCGTCGGTAACCGGCGCCGTACTGGCCCCGCCCAGGCCAAGGGCGGTGGCCAGGGTGCCGCTGTCGAAGCTGATCGCGTTTGCTCCGGGCAAGCCCGACACTTGAAACGCGCCGTTGACGAAGCTGGCGGTGGTGTTGCCGCTGCTGTCCAAATTGCCGATCCAGTTCACCAGATCCTGCACCGTATTGCCGGTGCCGTTGGCCGCGAACTGTCCGGCATTGACGAACGATCCGTTGCTTACCGTGAAAACATAGGTGGCGCCGCCCACGCTTGCCGACAATTGATCGCCCGCCGACGGGGTCGAACCCGCCAACGCGGTCAAGGGGGTCGAGGCGGTCGCCGCCGTGCTGCCCGATGCCAGCCCGCCCGACACCACGCCGCCGAGAATCGGATAGTATGCCGAGGTTCCGCTGATCGTCGCCGTGGGATAGGTGCTGCCGCCGTTCACCGTCAAACCAAAGGCGCTGGCCACCGTGCCCGCGCCGAAAATGATGCCGTTGGCCCCCGGCTCCGCCGTTACTTGAAAGGCGCCGTTGGCGATGGAGGCCGTTGTGTTGCCGGTGTTGTCGAGGTTGGCGATCCAATTGCTCAGATCCTGCACCGTCGAGCCGCCGCCGTTGGCCGGGCCGCCGGTCGCGGTCGATGCCCCGCCGCCCACCGCGAAGACATAGGTCGCCCCGCCGACCGTCGCCGACAATTGGTTTCCCGCCGCAAGCCGGGTGCCGTCGGGCGCGGCCAAGTCGGTTAGGCTGGTTGAACCGGTTGCCGGGGCCGCGTTGACGCCGATGTTGATCGAGCTGCTGCCCGCCGTGAAGCGTGCCGCCGCCGTGGTGGCCGCCGAGGCCGCGCTCAACACGCCGCGTTCGGCTTGCGCCAACAGGCTGGGATCGGGGAGGCCGTTGATCGCCTGATAAATCGCTGCCGTCGCCTGCGAACGGGCGGCGTATTCCCGTGCCGCCGCCGTTTCGTCGAGCGCGCTATTGGTGGAGGCCGTCGTCGTCGTCGAGCCGCGGATGGGCGTGGCGACGGGTGTTGCCGCACCGGTTCCTATCGCGGCAACCCCATCGACCATCGCCGTTCTCCCTATATCCAGCTTCCGTCGTCACCGCCGGAAAAATCGCCGCCCGAGCTGTCGCTGTCATCGAACCCGGCATCGCCGACCCCGCCATTGTCGGGAGATGCACCATCATAATAGTTATTGACCGTGGTATTTTCAACCACTTGGGGTTGACCGCCGCCGCCCCAGGGGCTGCCCATCCCGCCGTGCCCGCCCGAGAACAAGCTGGAAATGCCCTCGGCCAACAGCATGCCCCCCGCCATCCCGGTCGCGGTAACCGCCGCTTGACGCAGGAAACCGCCCGCCGCCGACGGCGGGGCATATTGCGGCGCGTAAGCGGCTTGTGGTGGCGCCACGGGGGGAACCGATCCGGCCACCGGGCGCGGCCCCGGTGACGACGCGGCCCACGGATTGGCGGCGGCGCCCAGAAATCCCGCCGATGGCGCCGGGGCCTGCGCCGCCCGGCTTTCCAATTCGGCGATACGGGCCTGGGCCTGGCGCAACGACACGTCCTGGACCGCGACCGCCTGAACCAAGCAATACAGCGCGTCGGGCAACATCCGGGTGCGCTCGGCGATCAGCGCTTGGGCCTCGGCGTCCTTTGGCGTGCCGCTCACCCGGGCCAGACGGTCCAGAATGCCTTCGATCATCTCCCGTTCCTGCGGAGTCATCGTTTTATCCCTACCAAGGTGTGGAATGCATTTTCGCGACGACAATAGACGAAAAGTGTGGAAAGTTCATGGCGAAGCGACCAACATCCGGCCATGCTTCTTCGCCGCTTCGTTTTTGCCGCCGCATTGTTGGCGCTGCTTATCTCCGCCGCTTGGATTTGGGGTGCGCATCAGGTGCGGGCGGGCATCGATGCCTGGGCCGCTGAACGCCGCACCGCCGGTTGGACCGTCGATTGGTCGGATGAAGCCATCGGCGGGTTCCCTTTTTCGCTGATCATCCGGCTGCAAAACCCCATATTGGGGCGGCCCGACCACTGGGGCTGGTCGGCCGAGGCGATAACCCTGCGCGTATCCGTTTTGGACCGGCGTCATATCCACGCCACGGCACCCGGCCGTCATGGCCTGACCTTGGGCCCGTGGTCGGGCGCGGGCAAGGCGGACACCCTCGACGGCGATCTGGTGATCGACCGGGTGGGCCGGGTATCGACCGTCCAAATATCGGGTCAAGGGCTGACGCTGGCGCCCATCGGCCTCCAGGCTCTGGCCGTTTCGTTCGGGCCGGGAACCACCTTCGCGCTGTCGCTGGCCGGGCTGGAGCTTCCCGAAATGTCCCGGCCGGTTTTGGACCGCCGGATTTCCATGCTGGAACTGGACGGCCACGTCACCGGCCCCTGGCCGGCCGACACCTTCGAACAATGGCGGGCGGGCGGCGGCACCGTCGAAATCGAACATTTGGGTCTGGAATGGCCGCCCTTGATGATCGATGGCGAGGGGACGGCGGCGCTCGATTCCGCGTCGCAGCCGCTGGCGGCCTTCTCGGCGCGCGTGCGCGGCCTGTCGCCGATGATGGACCGTCTGGTGGCCGCCGGGGTGGTCGATAAAGCGGCGGCGACGGCGGCGAAGGTTTTGGTTGCCGTGCTCTCGAAACCCGATGCCCAGGGGCGCGGCACCGTCAACGCCCCCTTCACGCTGCAAGACGGTGCCTTGTGGATGGGTCCGGCGCGCTTGTTCGCGGTCCCGCCGCTTCCCACCCAATGGGTCCAGCCGCCCCGCTGACCACCATGGGCTGTTATGATAATCAAATGACGGCTGTTCTTTGACCTCGACAAGGCGAGTCGGGCGTTGTTAATCTTGCCTCGCGTCATGCCCCCTTTGATTGTGAAGGAATCCCTGGTGATTCGTGTTCACGACCGAGCATTCGACCTCATCTTATCGCCCCATCGGGCGGCGGCGCCGTTTCCGGTTACCGGTACCAAGGTCTCTCGTTTCGAGGGGCCTTTTTTTTGTTCGTCCTTTCCCCCGACCTAGCGAGGAGTTCCCGATGGCCAAGCGCGCGACACGGGTGTCCGTCTCCAAGAACGAGCCGGTGGTGACCCTGTATCCCGAACGGACCTGGAGTCCGTTGGACGACGATCAAGAGCAAAGCCGCGATCAAAGCTATGTCCGCAAGGTCCGGCCGCAAAACGAGAACCAGCGGCAATTGCTGCGCGCCATCGCCGACCACAATTTAACCGTGGCCTTGGGACCGGCCGGTACCGGCAAAACCTATCTGGCGATTTCGGCGGCGGTCGAGGCCTTTCAAGAGGGGCGGGTGGCCCGCATCGTGCTGTCGCGTCCGGCGATCGAAGCGGGCGAATCGCTGGGCTTCCTGCCCGGCGACATGCAGGAAAAAATGGCCCCCTATCTGCGCCCCTTGTACGACGCGCTGTCCGACCGCTTGGGCGGCAAGGCGTTGCGCGCCCTGTTGGCCGACGGCTCGATTGAAATCGCCCCGATCGGCTTCATGCGTGGCCGCACCTTGAACAACGCCTTCGTGGTGATCGACGAGGCGCAGAATTGCACCTACGGCCAGATCAAGATGCTGCTGACCCGCCTGGGCTGGCATTCGACGATGGTGTTGACCGGCGACCCCGATCAAACCGACCTGTTGCCCGGTCTGTCCGGCCTGTCCGACATCGCCGCCCGGCTGGACGCGCTGCCCGACGTGGCCGTGATGACGCTGACCGAACGCGACATCGTTCGACATCCGTTGGTCGCCAGCATGCTGACGGTGTTGTAAGCGGCGAGACGGCGGGGGATGGTAATATCTCTTGGGCTTGATGCCCTCAGAACCCCGCCGCCTTGCGCAGAGTCTCGTTGATCCGGGCTTGCCAGCCGGGGCCAGCCGCGCGGAAGAACGAAATCACCTCGGGGTCAAGACGCAACGAGACCAGTTGCTTGGTCGGCGTCTTCTGGGGGCCGCGCGTGCGTTTGGCCTTGGTGAAAAAAGCCTCGGTCAGTTCGGGATTATCGGTATCTTGAGCGATTCCGGCGTCGATATCCGCATCCCTGCCCCTCCGCCACCGACTTGAGGGCGCGCTCGCGCAGGGCATTTCGGTCAGAGATTGTCGGCATAGCGTTTTACCTCGCGGCTATTGGCCTTTCTCAGACTGATGACGCGGTGGCCGTCGTTACGGTCGGTCCACACCAAAACATGAAGGCGGTCGCCGATGAACCCAATCGAGACCCAACGCGGTTCGCCATAATCTTGCCGTTCATCCGGGGCGGTGAGGGCGGTGTCCCACTCGAGGGCCCCGACAACATCGAAATCAATCATCCCTCCAGCATCTGGATCAGATCACCCTCCGGCCCGAAGCAGGCGGCGGCGAGCGGGCCGCCGCGGCCGCAGCCGGTATCGAGCGTGATCACCGGGCGGCCGAGCTCGACGCCCTTGGGCTGCGCGGCATGGCCGCGCACCACCGAACGGTATCCGTCAAAGGGCTGGGTCATCTCCTCGAAGGCGCGGCATCCCCACCAGAAATGATCGACTTGCTCCATCAACGGCAGTGCCGGATCGACGCCGGCATGCACGAACAACAGCTTGGCGTGTTCCGAGGTCGCGGCGTGCTTGAGCGCCGACA
Source organism: uncultured Rhodospirillaceae bacterium (assembly GCA_903899885.1). Taxonomy (GTDB): domain Bacteria; phylum Pseudomonadota; class Alphaproteobacteria; order Rhodospirillales; family Magnetospirillaceae; genus CAIULK01. The sequence continues at coordinate 35,112 of CAIULK010000208.1, read as the reverse complement.
TCAAGGTGGTGTGGCCGTCATGCTGACGCATCGCCAGACGCAGCGCGCCGGTCCAGCGGGTCAGCGCCATGACGCCTTCCTCGGCGGCGGCAAAGCCTTCGTCGGTCGAGCCGCCATAGGCGGCGATCGTCGCCCCCATGCCGTGCTCGATCAGCCAGCGCAGCACCTCGGCCGGGCGAACCGAGAATTGCAGCTGAAGCAGTTTCTGCCACATTTCTTCCTGGGCGCCGCGCAAATAGACCACGTCGCCGATATCGACCCCCAGGCGCGCGACGAAGGCACGCCGGAACAGCAGCATCTCGTTGACGGTTTCCACGATGGTCCGCCCAAATCCAAGATAGCCGCCCAAATACACGATTTGATCGCCGGGCTCGACCGCGCGGCCCAATCGCACATGCAGCGCCTTGAGGTGCTTCAACTCGCCGTGGATCGCGCCGATCGCCCACACCCGGGCTCCCGGGCGCAACGCGAACAACAAAGCGGCGTCGAAGGCCGGGGTCCGGGGCGGAGGGGCCATTAGGCGGCGTCGAGTAGCTTTTCGAGTTTTTCGGTGGCGGCGCGGGTGTCGATGCTTTCCACCGCGGCCAGTTCCGCCGCCAACCGTTCCAGCGCCGCCTCGTAAATCTGGCGTTCGCTATAGGATTGGTCGGGCTGGTTGGCGCTGCGGTGCAGATCGCGAACCACCTCGGCGATCGAAATCGGGTCGCCGGAATTGATTTTGGCTTCGTATTCCTGGGCGCGGCGGCTCCACATCGTGCGCTTGACCTTGGCGCGGCCCTTCAGCGTGGACAAGGCGGTGTCGATCACCGTGCGCGACGCCAGACGCCGCAACCCCGCCTTGTGCGCCTTGGTGATCGGCACACGCAGGGTCATCCGGTCGCGGTCGAAGGTAATCACGAAAAGCTGCAACGACATGCCGCCGATTTCCTGGGTTTCGATATCCACCACCTGGCCAACGCCATGCGTGGGATAGACCACGAAATCACCCTGGATAAAAGATACGCTCGACATCGGACGACAAACCTCGAAAGGGTTCCTAAGGTCAACCAAGCTGACCGGGGCAAAAAACAAAACCGGCCTTCCGCCCTGCCGCGGACGCGGCACGGGACCGGCGATTCCAGATCGTTTCCGGACAAGGCGGCCTGCCGCCCCATTCTTCCAAAGCGTGGTCCCAACCCCTTGGACGCGCTTCCTTCTGGAAGCCGCGACACCACGGGAACCCAACGCGGGCAGCCACATAGGACCGACGATCCCTTATAGCATGCCGGGGGGGGCGAAAACAGTCAAAAAAGGATTAACGGGTCAGGCCTTGCCCTTACCCGGAGCCGAGGACAGCATCGCCTTTTTGCCGGGCTTGCCCTTCCATTCGTCGGCGTCGGCGGGAACCGGCCCCTTTTTCGTGATGTTCGGCCAGGTCTTGGCGTATTGGGCGTTGATCTTGATCCAGTCGCCCAGCCCATCGGCGCTGTCGGGGGAGATCGCCTCGGCCGGGCATTCCGGCTCGCAGACGCCGCAATCGATGCATTCGTCGGGGCTGATCACCAGGAAGTTCTCACCTTCGAAAAAGGCATCGACCGGGCAGACCTCGACACAGTCCTGGTATTTGCACTTGATGCAATTCTCGGTGACGACATAGGTCATGGTCATTCCTCCGGCCAAAGGGGTGCTTTGGGTACAGCGATATCACGAGCCGGGTGTGGACAGCAATCGCTCAACATCATTGCGCCGGGTCCGCCACAGGCCGCGATCGATCGCTTCCCTCAGGCGGGCGCGGATTTCGGCCAGCGCCGCCGGGTTGACCCGTTCCAAAAAGGCCACCACCGCTTCGTCGGCCAGATAGGCCTCGGCGACCAAATCGAACTGATGATCCTTGACCGCCCGCGTGGTCGCCGCGAAGGCGAACAGGTAATCGACGGTGGCCGCCATCTCGAAGGCGCCCTTGTAGCCGTGGCGCATCACGCCCGCGATCCATTTCGGATTGACAACCCGGGCGCGGACGACGCGGGCGACTTCCTCGTCGAGCGAGCGGATGCGGGGCGCGTGCGGGCGGGAATGGTCGGCGTGCCACACGGCGGGGTCCTTGCCCGAGGCGGCGCGCACCGCCGCCGTCAGTCCGCCCTCGAACTGATAGTAGTCATCGGAATCGAGCAGATCATGTTCCCGGTTGTCCTGATTTTGGATCACCGCCTCGGTTTGCGCCAAGCGGGTGCGCAGCACGTCGTGGGCGGCGTCGCCCTCGGCCCCATGCCCATAGACCCAGCCGCCCCAGGCGATATAAGCCTCGGCCAGATCGGATTGGGTGGTCCACAGCCGCTCGTCGATCATCGTCTGCAAACCCGCCCCATAGGCACCGGGCTTCGAGCCGAAAACCCGGGCGCCGGCGCGGGCGCCCAAGGCCGGGGTTTCGGCGGCCACCTTGGCCGCCAGCGGGTTGACCGCCTCGGGTTCGTCCAGCGCGGCGACCGCGCGCACCGCCGAATCGAACAAATCGATCAGGGCGGGGAAGGCGTCGCGGAAAAACCCCGACACCCGCAAGGTCACATCCACCCGGGGCCGGTCGAGCAGCGAGGCGGGCAGAATCTCGAAGCCCGACACGCGGCCCGATCCGGGGTCCCAGGCCGGACGCACGCCCATCAGGGCCAAGGCTTGCGCGATATCATCGCCGCCAGTGCGCATCGCGCTGGTGCCCCAGGCGGTCAACGCCACCGTGCGCGGCCAGTCGCCGAAATCCTGAAAATGGCGCTCTAGCAGCTTTTGCGCCGAGGCCCAGCCCAGGCTCCAGGCCGCCGGGGTCGGCACCATCCGTGTATCGACCGAATAGAAGTTTCGTCCGGTGGGCAGAACGTCGGGCCGCCCGCGGGTCGGCGCGCCCGATGGGCCGGGCGGCACGAAGCGGCCGTCCAATCCCCGCAACAGCCCCGCGATCTCGGCCTGTCCGCACGATTCGACGGCGGGCGCCAAATGGCCGCGAAGGTTCGTCAAAATTCCGGCCGCGCCGGTCCAAGCGGGATCGGCTTGGGTGGGGTCCGCCGCCAGCCGTTCGGCCAAATCCTCCAGCCGTTCGATGGTGTCGCCGGTGGAACGCCAATCCCCCTCGCCGGTCAGCACCAACGGGCGCGGCCCGTTCCAGGTCTGGGCGGGGTCGGCATCGAAGGGGTCGAGATCCAAGCCCAGATCGCGGGCCAAGGCGGGCACCAAGGTGCCGCGCACCAAGGCCGCCAGCAGACGGGTGCGTTGCTCGCCCTCGGGCGAGCGGCCGAAGATGTGCAAGCCGTCGCGGATCTGCATCTCCTTGATGTCGCACAGATGGCGGTCCAGCTTGGCCAGCGCCTGCACCGGATCGTCGCCGTGATCGATGCCGACCTCGCGGTCGATGCCGCTGGCGGCGGCGAGGCTGAGAATCTCGCGCTCCAACACCGGAAGGCGGCGGGGATCAAGGCCCGCCGCCTGATAATATTCATCGACCAAGCGTTCCAGATCGCGCACGGCGCCGTAACCGCCCGCCCGGGTCAGGGGCGGGGTCAGATGATCGACGATCACCGCCGCCGCGCGCCGCTTGGCCTGGGTGCCCTCGCCGGGATCGTTGACGATGAACGGGTACAGATGCGGCATCGGCCCCAACACCGCGTCGGGGAAGCAATTTTCCGACAGGGCCACCGCCTTGCCCGGCAGCCATTCCAGATTGCCGTGCTTGCCGACATGGACGACGGCGTCGTTGGAGTGCCGCAGCCAAGCATAGACCGCCAAATAATTATGCGGCGGCACCAAATCGGGATCGTGAGCGCTGGCGACCGGGTCGATATTATAGCCGCGCGCCGGTTGGATCACCACGGCGGCCCGCCCGAACCGGGTCACCGGCAGCTGAAAGGCGCCATCTTGCACGAAAGGATCGTTTTCCGGCGCCCCCCAGCGGCTGTCGATCGCGGTTCGCACGGCTTTCGGCAGCCGGTCGAAGAAGGCGTGGTAGTCGGTCAAGGCCAGCACCACCCCGTCGGCGCGGGGTTTCAATGCCGCCCAATCGTTGGTCGGTCCGGCCAATATGCGGCGCATCAGCGCGTCGCCATCGGCGGGAACATCGTTCACATCGTAACCCGCCGCCGCCATCGCCACCAGAATGGCCACCGTCGAAGCCGGGGTATCCAATCCGACGCCGTTGCCGACCCGCCCGTCGCGATTGGGATAATTGGCCAGAACCAAGGCGATCCGCCGCCGCGCGGGTGGCATCTGACGCAATCTCAGCCACTTTTCCGCCAGATCGGCGATGAAGGCGACACGGTCGGGCAGTGGCTGGTGACGGGCGAGATCGCATTGGGTGGCCTGGTCGCGTTCGCCCTGTTTGAAGGCGATCGCCCGGCCGATTAGGCGGCCATCGACCTCGGGCAAGGCGACCGACATCGCCAGATCGCGCGGCGCCAGCCCACGGGTGCCATCAAACCACGCGGCCCGCGAACCGCTGGCGAAGATCACTTGGATCACCGGGCAATCCGCCGCCGCGAACGGCCCGTCGTCCGGCCGACCGGGGGTCGAGACCGCGAAACCGGTGGCGTTGATCACCAGATCGGGCGGTGCCGCCGCCACCGCCGCTTCCAGCATCGCCGCCGCCAACGGGTCCTTCAGCGAGCGGACGAACAGGGCCGCCGCCTCCAGCCCGCGTGCCTTCAGCGCCGCCAAAAGGGCATCGACCGGCGCGGTATCACCCGCCAGCATCGCGGCGCGGTAAAAGGTCAGCAAAATCCGGGGCGGCGAGGGCGGCGGTTCCGGGTACCAGCCGGCGGGCGGCAGGGGTTTGGGCTCCAGCCAATCGCTGGGGCCGTCCAGAACCGATCCGGCAAAGCGCAGGAAATTAACGGCGTTATCAATGCCGCCGCCATCGAGATAGGCGCTCAAGCGGTCCAGGACGGCGGGGCTGACGGTCGAGAATGCCGCCAAATCGGGATCATGGGCGCCGTCACCCGGCAATACCGCCAGCGGTACGCCGCGCGTGCGGCAACTTTCGGCGATCTGTTCCAGCCCATAGGGCCAATAAGCCCGCCCGCCCAACAGCCGCACCACCACCATCCGGGCCTGCTCGACCACCCGCTCGACATACAGATCGACCGACATCGGGTGCGACAGCCGCAAGAGATTGGCCAAACGCAGCGAGAACGGCGGGGACGATAGCCGGGCAAAGGCGGCGGCCAGACAGGCCAAATCGCTGTCGGCGGCCGACAGAAGGACCAGATCGCCGGGGTCTTGGCCCAGATCGACCGCTTCCTCGCCGTCGTCGATAACGCCGGGACGGGCCGCCAGCAGATGCATCAGGGCGCGATCAGGGCGGTGATCGCCGCGCGGTCCAGGCCCTTCAGTCCGATCACCACCAAGCGGCTTTGGCGGGTCTCGCCCACGGCCCATGGGCGGTCGAAATAGCGGTCGATCCGGCCGCCGACGGCTTGCACGACATGGCGGGCGGGTTTGCCCTCGACCGCCAGGAAGCCCTTCAGCCGCAGAATGCCGTGCGCTTCGATCGCGGCGCGCAACCGGTCCTCCAGGGCGCCCAGATCGGCTTGTACCGGCAGGGCCACCGCGAAGCTTTCGAAATCGTCGTGATCGTGGCCGTCCTCCAGATCGTGCAGGGTCGGGCGCGCCGCCAAATCATCCTCGGCGGCGGATGATAGGCCCAACACGATGCGCGGATCCAAACGTCCGTGGCGGGTGGGCAGAACCCGCACGCCGGGCCGCAGGCGGGATTCGACCGTGCGGGTCACCCGGTGCAGGTCATCCTCGGCGACCGTGTCGGTTTTGTTCAGCAGCACCAGATCGGCCATCGCCAATTGATCGCCGAACACTTCGTCCAGCGGATTGTCGTGCGGTGAAACCGCGTCCGGCGGGTCGGCAAAGCGGTTTTCGGCGACCGCCCCGGCATCGACCACGGTGATCACCCCGTCCACCGTCACCCGTGCCCGCACGTCGGGCCAGCCGAACGCCTTGACCAGCGGCTTGGGCAGCGCCAGGCCCGAGGTCTCGACGATGATGTGATCGGGCGGATCGGCGCGGTTCAGCAGCGTTTGCATCGCGGGCAGGAATTCGTCGGCGACGGTGCAGCACAGGCAGCCGTTGGCCAGTTCGATCACCCGGCCGGGGCAGCAGTCCGACAGCAGCGACCCATCGACCCCGATATCGCCGAATTCGTTGACGATCAGCGCCAAGCGCCGCCCATCGCCGTTCTCCACCAAGTGGCGGATCAAGGTGGTCTTGCCGGTGCCCAGGAATCCCGTAACGACGGTGGCGGCAACCTTACGCGGGGTCATGATGCGTCCTTCAAAACAAGGGGAAGCCCGGCGGCGACGAACACCACGCGGGAACAGGCGGCGGCCACCCGCTGGTTGACGACGCCCTGATGATCGCGGAACCGGCGGCCCAACGCGGTTTCGGGAACCAGCCCCAAGCCCACTTCGTTCGAGATCAGAACCACCGGCCCGTTGGGCCGGGCCAGAACCGCGCACAGATCGTTCAGGGCGGGGGCGATGTCGCGCCCGGCCTCCATCAGATTGGCGATCCACAGCGTTAGGCAATCGACCAGGACCGGACGGCCCGGGTCCAGCGCGCGGTCCAAGGTGGCCGCGAGGTCCAGCGGTTCCTCAACCGTCGTCCAGGCAGCCCCCCGCCGGGCACGGTGCAGCGCGATCCGCTCGGCCATCTCGTCGTCGCGGGCTTGCCCGGTGGCCAAATACAACGCGGGTCCCCCGGCCAGCAGCGATTCGCCGTAGGCGCTCTTGCCGGACCGGGCGCCGCCCAGCACCAAGGTTGACGGCGCAGTGCTCAGTGGAGAGCCAAGGTCACGGGGGTCGCGGGTTCGGCCAGGGTGACGCGAATCTCGCCGCTGTTGGGGCTGGAGGCGTCGTTCTTGCCGCCGATCGCGCGTTCCAGCGAGTGGTTGACGTGGCGGTCACTTAAGGCGACCACGCCGTAAGGACCCGGCGCCAAGCCGATGAACCGCGTGGTGATGACGTTGTTCTGGGCCGTCGCGGCTTTCAGATTGCGCGACGCATCCTGGCGGGCCATGCCGTCGGGATCGGCGATCACCACCACCCGCACATCGCCCCGGTCCGGTGTAACCCCGGTCACCGTCACCACCAAATCGGCCGCGAAGCCCGAGGACGCGGACGCGCCGAGGCATAGCAAAGCCAGAAAAAGACGACGCATCGGCTTAACTCCTCGAAAAAACGGATGGCGAAGCAATACCCCGAAGCCCGCGCTTGTCAAGAATCAGAGCAGCGGGTGGCGCAATTGAACCGGTTTTTGCCGCCGCCGCGCCAGCAGGTTGACCGTTTCGATGGCGATCGCCAGCCCCATCGCGAAATAGAGGCAGCCTTTCGGAATGTGGGTTCCCACACCTTCGGCGACCAAGGACAGGCCAACCATCATCAAAAAGGCCAAGGCCAGCATGCGGGTGGTCGGATGGCCGGCCAGGAACGACGACAACGGCCCGGCCGCCGCCAGCATCAAAACCATCGCCGCCAAAATCGCCGCCGCCATCACCCACACCCAATCGGCCAGCCCGACCGCGGTGACCACCGAGTCCAGCGAAAAGGCGACGTCAAGCACCGCCATCTGGACGGCGACCAACCAAAACGGCGTGTGTCCGTTCTGTTTGCCGCTCTCGGCCGGGGCGTGATCCTCGCGGCCTTCCAGCGCCCCGTGAATTTCGTGGGTGGCCTTGGTCAGCAAGAAAACCCCGCCCGCCACCAGAACGATGTCGCGCCAACTGACCGGCTGGCCCAGAATGGAAAATACCGGGGCGATGAGCCCGGTCGCCCAGACAATCACCCCCAGCAGGCCCAAGCGGGCGCCCAGCGCCAGCCCGACGCCGATCTTTTCGGCCAAGGGACGCTGATTCTCGGGGACGCGATCGGCCAAAATCGCCAGGAACACCAAATTGTCGATGCCCAGCACGATCTCGAGCACGGACAGAGCGGCGAGACCGAGCCAAACCTCGGGGTCGAGCAGACTGTCCACGAAAACCCCCTCCCAGACGATTGTGATGGACGGGGCGAATGTACCACCCGTCCGCCCGATGAACCAGACGTTAAGATATTGCCCCGTGACACCCAAGGGCAGTCCGTCCTAAAATCACGCGCATGCCGGGGAGATAAGGTCATGTCAGGTCAGAGCCGAGTTCTTGAACGCAAGGTCTTTTACGCCAACACCAAAATCTTCGCCGAGGGTGAGGCGGGCGACCGGGCCTATCTGATTCAGGACGGAACCGTCGAAATCATCAAGAACGGCCAGGTCCTGGCCGAGCTGTCGAAGGGCGAGTTGTTCGGCGAAATGGCGCTGGTCGATGACCAGCCCCGGATGGCCAGCGCCCGGGCGAAAAACGACGTTTCGGTGGTGATCATCGGCCGCGAAACCTTCCGCGAGAAATTGTCCAAGGCCGATCCGTTCATCCGGGGCCTGTTGACCATCTTCGTGCGCAATATTCGTAATCTGAGCCGATGACCGACGAAATCCCGACCCGCGAAAGCGTCGCCACCTTCCGTCCCGTCGCCGAGGGGATGGAGGGGCATATCGACGTCTATCATCCCGTCCTCGATCACGGCTTCGTCGCGGTCAAGGATTACATGGGCGACGACCTGTCGATTTTGCGGATGGCGCGGATGAGCTATGGCCGCGGCACCAAGGCGACCACCGACGACCGCGCGCTGCTGCGCTATCTGCTGCGGCACCAGCACACCAGCCCGTTCGAGGGTTGCATCATCAAGCTGCATGTCAAGCTGCCGATCTTCGTGATGCGCCAGTGGGTGCGCCATCGCACCGCCTCGCTGAACGAATATTCCGCCCGCTATTCGGTGATGCCCGACGAGTTCTATACCCCCGAACCCGCCCAGTTGGCCGTGCAATCTTCCGACAACAAGCAGGGCCGGGGCGCGGGGCTGGACGCGGAGCAAGCCGCCCAGGTGCTGCGCCTGCTGCAAGACGATGCGCGGCACGCCTTCACCTCGTACCACAGCCTGCTCAACGCCGACCAGGACGGCCGCCCGCTGGACGAGGACCGGGAGGGCATCGCCCGCGAATTGGCGCGGATCGGCTTGCCGCTATCGACCTATACCCAGATGTATTGGCAGATCAATCTGCACAATCTGATGCATTTCCTGCGGCTGCGGGCCGATCGTCACGCGCAATGGGAAATCCGCATCTACGCCGAAACCATTCTGGCCATCATGGCCGATTGGGTGCCGCTAACCTTCGAGGCGTTCCAAGATTATCAGTTGGGCGCCGCCCGCTTCTCACGGATGGATGTGGCGCTGGTCAAGGCGATGCTGGCCGGTCAAGCCACCCTGGCCGACGCCGACCGCTTCGGCCTGACCAAACGCGAGGCCCGCGAATTGGGCGAGGTGCTGGGGCTAGTTTAAAGCAGCTTCAACGCCAGAACGCCGCCGATCAACAGGACCACGAAGGCGGTGGTGACCAGCTTCAGCCGGGTCTCGACGAAGGCGCGGATCGGCGTGCCGAAGCGCATCAGCAGCAGGGTGACCAGGAAGAACCGCATGCCGCGCGCCACGATCGAGGCCAAGGTGAACTTGACCAGATCGAAATGGAACGCCCCGGCGGTGATGGTGATCAGTTTATAGGGGATCGGGGTCATGCCTTTGACCAGGATCACCCAAACCCCGTACTGATCGACCAGCGGGCGCATCGCCTCGAACTTATCGGCCAGATGGAACGCGTTCAAGATCGCCTGGCCCACCGTGTCCATCGCCAGCGCGCCGATGCCGTAGCCCAGAAAACCGCCGATCACCGAAGCCAAGGTACAGATCAAAGCGATCCGCAGGCCCCGCGCCGGAGCCGCCAACACCATCGGAATCAGCATGACGTCGGGCGGAATGGGGAAAAACGAGCTTTCGATGAACGATATCGCCGCCAGCCAGGCCAGGGCGTGGTCGTGGGTGGCCTTGTCCATCATCCAGTCGTAAGTGCGGCGCAGCATGGACGAGCCCCTTTGACAAACGTCGGCGAAAAGGGGCTCTGTTTAGCAGCCTGGGCGTTCCACCGCTACCGCCATTTGGTGGCGCCGCGCGGTTCCACGATCGGCGCCCCGCTTCCCCCGGCATCGCTCGACGTCAGCTGATGCGTCTTGACATAAGTGACGATCGCCAGCAAATCGGCCGGATCTCCGGAAACCATGCGGTCCAGTGGGGTTTGGTGGCCGAATTGAGCGATCGGCAGGCGCAGCCAAACGGCGGGTTCAACCGGCGTGTTCTTGAGGGCCCGGTAAAGCGCGATGACGTGCCGCAGGCGGACGAGAACGTCGTTCGGCAGGCTCTCAAGCGTGCCATGCCGCCATTCGGCGATTTGCGCCCCGAATGGGAAACCGAGGATGCCGCGCACCTCGTCCCCGCGCAGATTCCATGAATCGAGAATGCGGAACGCTCCGGCAACGGTGCGGGCCAATTGCCCCCTGTCTTCAAACATCGCACGACTCCCTGCCGCTGTGTCGACGGGCAGACGCACGACATCCGAGATCGCCGTGCGGGTACGTCTGACGGTTTACCGTGTCGCTGGTTACCACCGCCATCCCCGCACGCGAATGCGACCTATTCGCATGGGACTGATTATACTCGAAAGGAACATGAGTGGAAAGGGGCACGGACCCCGCCAAACGACTTTGGCTTGCGTCGGTGGACATCGGGGCTCCGCGAGGCGGCTTGTCTTTTCCCCGCCGCACCGGCACTCTGCGGTCACGAGAATCGGTGGGACAGGCATGGACGTCACGGTCACGGAAGACGGAAAATTGCTTCTGGAACTGGTCGCCGCGTTGACCGGCGTGGCGGTTTTGCTGATCGTGACCGTGGTTGGCCGTTATCGTTTGCGCCGCGCGGCAGCCGAGTGCCAGCGGCTGCGCGCTGAAAACCGCCGCCTGTTGGAATCGATGATGTCTGCCCCGGACGGTTTTTTCGCCTGGATCGGCGAGGGCGACACGCTTTGTTCGCGCCGCCTGGCGGTCCTGTTGGGGTTGCCCAAGGGAACGCAGTCCGACCTTGCCGATGTCTTGGCCGCCTTCGCCGAGCCCGGCCGGCTGACCGCCGTCCTTGCGTCGCTGCATCAAGACGGGATCGGCTTCGATCTGGAATTGGCCGCCGCCGACGGCATGCGGCGGATCGGCGTGCACGGTACCCGCGCCGCCGGTTCCGATGGCGAACGCTTCGCCGATCTGGTGTGGATGCGCGACGTTACCGCGCAGGCGGCGACCGCCCTGGATCTGGAACAAAGATTGGATCGTCTGGGCGGCATCGAAACCCAGTTGCGCGGACTGATCGACGCGCTGCCGGTGCCGGTTTGGCTGCGGGGCGACGATTTGTCGCTGCTGCTGGTCAACCGGGCTTACGCCGCCGCCATCGACGCCGCCTCGGCCGAGGCGGCGGTGCAGGGCCAGTTGGAGCTGGCCTCGGACGGCGCGTTGCGGGAAGCGCGGGCCTTGGCGGCGCGCGCCCGGGCGGCGGGCGAGCCCCGGGTCGAGCGTTTCCACCTGGTTCTGGGCGGCGAGCGGCGGCTGGCCGCCCTGATCGAATCGCCGTTCAGCCAAGACGACCGGCTGTTGACCGCCGGGATCGCGCTGGATGAAACCCGGATCGAGGATCTGCGCTCGGAACTCGACCACCACGTGACCGCGCATGGCGAGGTGCTGGAGCGCTTGGCGACCGCCATCGCGATCTTCTCGACCGACACCCGTTTGGCCTTCTTCAACACGGCGTTCCAACGGCTGTGGCGGCTCGAGGCGGAGTGGCTGGTCTCGCAGCCCACCTATGGCAGTGTTCTCGACACGCTCCGCGAGCGGCGCCTGCTGCCCGAGGCCGCCGATTACCGCGCCTATAAGGAAGAGGAGCTGAAACGCTTCATTTCGCTGATCGACGCGGCGGAAACCCTGATGCACCTGCCCGATGGCCGCACCCTGCGCCGGGTGATTTCGGCCCATCCCTACGGCGGTTTGATCTTCACCTATGAGGACGTCACCGATTCCCTGGCCTTGGAACGCTCGTTCAACACCATGCTGGCGGTGCAGCGTGAAACGCTGGACCATCTGCACGAAGCCCTGGCGGTGTTCGGCAGCGACGGCCGCTTGAAGCTGTTCAATCCGGCCTTCGTGCGCCTGTGGGCGTTCGAGGCGGCGGATCTGGACGCCGGCCCGCATGTCACCGAGGTGATCGAACGGTTGAAGCCGTTCTTCGCCGGGCGGCCGGGCCGCACCTCGGGCTGGGCGCCGGTCCGCGACGCGTTGGGGCGTCTATTTTCCGAACGCCGGGCCGAATCCGGGCGGGTCGAACGGCAAGACGGGGTGATTCTGGATTACGCCGGGGTGCCGCTGCCCGATGGGGCGATGCTGCTGGGTTGGCTGGACGTCACCGATTCGGCGCGGGTCGAGCGCGCCCTGCGCGAACGCAACGAGGCGCTGGCCGCCGCCGATCTGCTGAAAAGCGAATTCATCGCCAATGTCGCGGCGGAACTGAACAGCCCGCTGGCCACCATCGTCGATCTGTCGGAAATGCTGACCGCCGGCTATTGCGGCGGGCTGGAACCCCGGCAACTCGAATATGCCGACGCGGTCGCCATCGCCGGGCGGACGCTGAAAACCCTGGTCTCGGATATCCTCGATCTGGCGGCGATCGAAGCCGGGCAAATGACCCTGGAGCTGGACGCGGTGGCGATCCACCCGATGCTGTCGGCGGTGCTGGCCCTGGTCCGCGAACGGGTGCGCGAGAAGAAGCTGACCCTCGACGTCCGGTGCCCGCTGGATATCGGCTGGATCGTCGCCGACCAGCGCCGCTTGAAACAGGTGATGTACAACCTTATCAGCAATGCCGCGAAATTCACCCCGCCCGGCGGCACCATCACGGTTTCGGCCCAACGCACCGAGGGCGAGCTGGCGCTGGCGGTGTCCGATACCGGTCCCGGCATCCCCGCGGCCGAGCAGGCCCAGGTGTTCGACAGTTTCGTGCGCGGCGGCGATTCGCACGGCCCCGGTCTGGGCCTTGCGCTGGTCAAGCGTTTCGTCGAACTGCATGGCGGCCGGGTGGCGCTGGAATCTTGCCCCGAGGGCGGCACGACCGTCACCGTGCGTCTGCCCACCACCATGGAAGAGGCCGAATAGATGATCCGCCTGTTCGTCGAGGCCCCGCTGGGGTCCGAGGCCGCCGTTCCCGTGAGCCCCGCTCAAGCCCATTATCTGGGCGGTGTCATGCGGGCCAAAACCGGCGAGCATGTTCTGCTCTTCAACGGCCGCGACGGCGAGTGGGACGGCGAAATCGTCGAATTGGCCAAGGCCAAGGGCGTGGTGGCCTGCCGTCACCAGACCCGGCCGCAAACCCCCGAGCCCGATCTGTGGCTGCTGGCCGCCCCGATCAAACGCGACCGCATCGATCTGGTCGCCGAGAAGGCGGGCGAGCTGGGGGCCTCGGCCCTGTGGCCGGTATTCACCCGGCGCACCCAGATGACCCGGGTCAATCAGGACCGGCTGCGCGCCCATTTGATGGAAGCCGCTGAACAATGCGAACGCCTGACCGTGCCGGATCTCATGCCGCCCGTCCCGCTCGATGCCGCCTTGGCCGGTTGGCCCGAAGACCGGATTTTATTGTTCCTGGACGAAACCCGCGAGGCGCCGCCCTTGGCCGAGGTAGTCGCGGCCTTGCCGCCGGACGCGAAATTGGCGGTGCTGATCGGCCCGGAAGGGGGATTCGACCCAAAGGAACGGCAACATCTTCTGGCTCATTCCTTTGTCCGGCCCGCTCATTTGGGGCCGCGCGTGCTGCGGGCCGACACGGCGGCGATCGCCGCCTTGGCGGTGGTTGCAGCCATGAGAATTTAGTCTTTGACATTTTTCCGCCACGCCGGTCACATCCCCGGCGTATCCGTGTTCTGGAGGGGACCCGATGAGCAACGCCGACGCCGACCATTTCATCCGCAGCCTGCAAGGCTCGGACCGTCATACCAAACCCTGGCGGTTCTGGTTGCTGGACGATTTGTATCCCGCCGATATGGTGAATGAACTCGATGCCCTGCCCTTCGCCCCCCCGAAGGACATGTGGAACGAGGGCCGCCGCGAGGTCAACAACGCCAAGCGCGTCTTCCTGACCCAGGAAGTGCAGGCGCAGTATCCGTGCGCCGGGCGTTTGGCCAAGGCGATGAGCGATCCGGCGACGATCCGAGCGATCGAGGCCGAGTGCAAGATCGACCTCGCCGGTACCTATCTGCGGATGGAATACTGCATGGATGTCGGCGATTTCTGGCTGGAACCGCATACCGATATCTCGGCCAAGAAATACACGATGCTGCTGTATCTTTCGACCGGCGAAGGCAGCGACAATTGCGGCACCGACGTCAACGCGGTGGAAGAACCCCATCCGCTGGTTGCCGAGGCGCCGTTCGCCAAGAACAAGGGAACCCTGTTCATCCCCGGCCACGACACCTGGCACGGCTTTCACAAGCGCCGGATCCTCGGCGTGCGCAAAAGCATCATCATCAATTACGTGGTTTGGGATTGGAAATCGCGCCACGAACTGGCCAGCACGACGCTGGCGAAGGTTTAAAGGCCGTAAGCCATGTGCGGGTTCGCCGGGTTCATCGATAGACAGTCCCCGGCGGACCGCCGCACCGCCGTTGCCCGCGAAATGGCGGACGCGTTGCGCCATCGCGGCCCGGATGACGAGGGCGTGTGGAGCTGCGATCAAGGCGGGGTGGCGCTGGCCTTTCGCCGCTTGTCGATCCTGGACCTGTCGCCGGCCGGGCATCAGCCGATGGCGTCGGCTTGCGGACGCTATCGCTTGGTTTTCAACGGCGAGATCTATAACGCCGAGGATCTGCGCCTGGAACTGGGGCCGCGGGGCTGGCGCGGGCATTCCGATACCGAAGTCCTGCTGGCGGCCCTGGCCGAGTGGGGAACCGACGCCACCCTGGCCCGGCTTGACGGGATGTTCGCCTTCGCCTTGTGGGATTTGGGCGAACGCCGCCTGACCCTGGCGCGCGACCGTTTCGGCGAAAAGCCGCTCTATTGGGGCCATGCCAATAGGGTCTTGCTGTTCGGATCGGAACTCAAGGCGCTGGCCTGTCACCCGGCCTTCGATCCCGCCTTGGACGGCGACGCGTTGGGCGCCTATCTGCGCTGGGGTTGGATCCCGCAGCCGCACAGCCCGTACCGCGCGATCAATGCCCTGCCCCCCGGAACCCGGCTGGTTATCGAGGACGACGGCACGCAAAACCTTGCCCCCTATTGGTCGGCGCGGACGGCGGCGGAACGCGCGGCCCCGTTTCAAGGCGGCTTCGACGAGGCGGTGGACGAGATGGAGCGCCGCCTCGCCGCCTCGGTCGCCCGGCGTTTACGGGCCGACGTGCCGGTGGCGGTGTTCCTGTCGGGCGGGATCGATTCCTCGTTGCTGGCCGGGTTCGCGGCCGAACGCACGCCGCATTTGAAAAGCTTCACGATCGCCTTCGGGGCGGAAGGCTGCGACGAATCGGCGCATGCGGGCGTCATCGCCGCCCATTTGGGGTTGGATCACACCGCGCTGGAAGTCGGCGAGGCCGAGGCGCTGGCCCTGATTCCCGATCTGCCGGGGATGCTGGATGCGCCGCTGGGCGACCCCGCCGCCTTGCCGCTGGCGTTGCTGGCGCGTTTGGCGGCTAAGGACGTGACGGTGGCGCTGTCGGGCGATGGTGCCGATGAATTGTTCGGCGGCTACGGCACGCATGTGGGGGTGGCGGCGCGCTGGCCGGGCTTGAGCGGCGTTCCGGGCCGTTTCGCGCTGGCCGCTTTGCTGGGAACCCTGCCGATGGAAGCGATCGACCGGGCAGCGGTGGCGTTGTCCGACGCGGTCGGGCGCAGGCGGCGCAGCCATCCGGGCTTGCGCCTCGGCAAACTGACGCGCGACCTTGCCGCTCCGGCTCCGGCGGCCTTGTTGGGCAATTTGCGCTCGCTGTGGCGGGGCGGTCCGCCGCGAGTGGCGGGGGCCAAGCCGTTCCCCACCCGTTTCGACGATCCCTTCACGCTGGCCGACGCCGCGTCCGAGGCGATGCTGACCGACGCGCTGACCTATCTTCCCGATGATCTGTGCGTCAAAACCGACCGCGTGACGATGTGGGCCAGTCTGGAAGCCCGCTTGCCGTTTCTAGATCACACCCTGGCCGAATTCGCCTGGAGCCTGCCGGTCGGCTATAAACTGGATCAAACCACCGGCAAGCGCGTGCTGCGCGCCCTGCTCGCTCGGCGTTTGCCCGGCGCGGATCGCCCGAAACAAGGCCTGGAAGTGCCGGTCGGCCGCTGGATCAAGGGCAGCCTGAAGGACTGGGCCGGCGATCTGCTATCACCCGCCCGCTTGGCCCGCCAGGGCCTGCTCGATCCCGCCCCGGTGGCGATGGCCTGGGAGGAACACCAATCCGGTCGCAAGGATTGGAGCGGCGAACTCTGGACCGCGCTGATGCTTCAGGCGTGGCTGGATAAGACGGCGGTGATCGCCTGCGGTGACCGGATTGACGCCATTCGTCCCTAAGCGGCGAAGTAGGTTTGTCCTTAACCGAGGAAGGTCTTGGTTACCAGAGAGGCGACACCAGCCAGAATGGCGCCGACCATCCATTTCAACACCAGAAGATCGGCCTCGATTTTACCAAACCGATTTTCGTGCTCGGCGATGGCCTTGGCTGCCGCTTGCGCCTTGCCATCGGTGGCTCCGGCCTCTTTCAAGGCGTCATAAAGTTCGGCGACCACGCTATGACAGGTGTCGCCACCGCATTTCCGGCAGTATGAGAAAACCTCTTCTTTTGCTTTCTCCATGCTTATTCGCCCCCGCGTCCCTCCGGCGTGATCCGAATCGACGCGATCTGATTCTTATGCCGCCGCAGAATCTCGAAGCGGAAGCCGTGGAACAGGAACACTTGGCCCGCGTCGGGGATGCGGCGCGCCTCGTGCAGGATCAGGCCGCCGATGGTCGCTGCGTCGTCGTCGGGCAGGCGCCATTCGAATTCTCGGTTGAGGTCGCGGATGGTGGTGATTCCGGCCACCACCACCGAACCATCGGCCCCCCGCTGCGAGCCTTTCACCGCGACGTCGTGTTCGTCGGCGATTTCGCCGACGATTTCCTCGAGGATGTCTTCCAACGTCACCACGCCTTGCAGCGTGCCGTATTCATCGACCACCAGCGCGAAATGTTCACGGCGGTCACGAAACGCTTGCAGCTGTTCGATCAGCGTCGTGGTGTCGGGGATATACCAAGGTGCCGCGGCGAAGCGGGCGATCTCGGGCCGCGCCCCGCCATAATAACGTTGGCGCAAGGCGTCCTTGGCGTGAATCACCCCGATGATGTTGTCGGGATCATTACGCCACAGCGGAATCCGGCTGTAGGGGCTGGCCAGAATCTTTTCGATCAACTCGCCGGGCGGCTGGTCGGCATCCAGGGTTTCCATCGCGCTGCGGTGGGTCATCACCTCGCCGACATCGACCTCGGCCAAATCCAGGATCGAGCGCAGCATGCGCCGTTCGGTCCGCACCTCGTCGGGCTGGGCATGCACCTCGATGGCGCCGCGCAGTTCCGCCATCGCGGCGGCGACGTCGGTGCCGCTGACCGGGGCGGCGCCGACCAGTTTCAAGACCGCGTTGACCACCCAGTGAACGCCGTGAACAGCAGGGCCGCACACCGCCACCAGAACCCGTACCGTGGGCGCGATCATCAAGGCGGTGCGGTTGGCGTGGCGAATCGCCAGGGTCTTGGGCAGAATCTCGGCCAGAACCAGAACAACCACGGTCATCACGGCGGTGGCCCAGGCCACCCCGGCCTCGCCCGCCAGTCCGATCGCCACGCTGGTCGCCAGCGAGGTCGCCAGAATGTGAACAAGGGTATTTCCCAGCAGGATCGAGCCCAGCAACCGCTCGCGCCGCGCCAGAAGACGATTGACCAAGGCGGCGCGGCGGTCGCCGTCGGCGGCCAGGGTGTGCATCAAGGGCCGGGACGCGGTGGTCAGCGCGGTTTCGGACCCGCCGAATAAAGCCAGCATCACCAGCAACGCCAAAATGGCGGCCAGCGACAAGATCAACGCTTCGCTATCCATCACGGTCATCCAGTATTCGTGAAGTCGGACAGCATCGCGGCCAAGGCGTCGAGCGGCACGTCGGGAGTCAGGAAGCTGGCGCCGATGCCGCGCGCCAGCACGAAGGTCACCCGGCCGTCCTTGACCTTTTTGTCGCCCGCCATGTGATGGATCAAACGATCCGCCGTCCAAACACGGTTGCCGGGCAAGCGGACCGGCAACCCCAGGCCGACCAGATGACGTTCCAAGCGGTCGGCGTCGGCGGCCGGGGCCAAGCCCATCCGCACGGAAAGCCGCATGGCCATCACCGTGCCGATCGCCACCGCCTCGCCGTGCAGCATCTCGTCGCCGTAGCCGGTTTCCGCCTCCAACGCATGGCCGAAGGTGTGACCCAGATTGAGCAGGGCGCGCTGTCCGCCCTCGCGCTCGTCGGCGGCGACGATGCGCGCCTTGGCCCGGCAGCATTGGGCAATGGCATGGCGGCGCGCCGCATCGTCGCCCTTGATCAGGGCTTCGGCGTTGCCTTCCAGCCACTCGAAAAAGGCGGGATCGTCGATGACGCCGTATTTCACCACCTCGGCATAACCCGCCAGCACTTCGCGCCGGGGCAAGCTGTCGAGCGTTTGGGTATCGGCCAGCACCAGACGCGGCTGGTGAAAGGCGCCGACCAGATTCTTGCCCCGCGCCGTGTTGATGCCGGTTTTCCCGCCGACCGAACTATCGACCTGGGCCAGCAAGGTGGTGGGGATTTGCGCGAAGTCGATGCCGCGCTGAAGGATCGCCGCCGCAAATCCCGCCAGATCGCCGATCACCCCCCCGCCCAACGCGATCAACAGGGTCGAGCGTTCGACGCGGGCGGCCAGCAGGGCATCGATCACCTGTTCCAGATGGGCGAAATCCTTGGTTCCCTCGCCGTGCGGCAGCACCAGCGACTGGGCGGCGATTCCGGCCTCGGTCGCCGAGCGGGTCAGACGGTCCAGATACAAGGGGGCGACATTGTCGTCGGTCAGGATGAAGGCGCGCGGGCTTCGCATCAGCGGGCGCAACAGCGATCCCGCCCGGTCGATCAGACCGGCTTGGATGCGGATGTCATAGCTGCGCTCGCCCAGATCGACGGCGACGCGGGTTTCCTCACAAGTCATCATAGTCCCTTGCCAGTTCGGCGAACGTCATCAACCCGTCAAGGACCCGGCCAACGGTGACCTCGGGCGCCTCGTCGGTCGAATCGACCACGACATCGGCCTGGGCGTAAACGGGATAACGCTTGTCCATCAGGTCTTGCAAAATGGCGCGCGGATCGCCCTGTTTCAACAGCGGCCGATGGTCGCGGCCGGTGGTTCGTTTCAGCAAAAGATCAAGGTCGGCCCGCAGCCACACCGACCAAGCCGCCGCGTGGATGCGCTCGCGCGTGGTTTCATCGATGAAGGCGCCGCCGCCGGTGGCCAGAACGCAGGCCGGACCGGCCAGCAGGCGGGCGATCACCCGGCGTTCCCCCTCGCGGAACGAGGCCTCGCCGTGCTTGGCGAAATACTCGGCGATCGTGCAGCCGGCCGCTGTTTCGAATTCGGTGTCGGAATCCAGAAAGGGCAAATCCAGCTTGGCCGCCAGCCGCCGGCCGACGCACGACTTGCCGCAGCCCATCAATCCGACCAGCACGATCGAACGGTCGGGCCGTAAGGGATCGAAGCGGCGTTGATCGCAAACGGCCTCACCGATACACTGGCTCGAGTCGGTCATGGTCTGATGTCCCTGGTTCCCTCTTGGGTAATACCGCCGGGGGGGCAGCCTGTCCACTCTGTCATAAAAGGATGTGGTTGCATGAACAAGTTCGCCGGCCTCGTGATCGCTCTGGTTTTGGTGGTGGTGATCGGTGGCGGGGTGTTTCTTGCCTCGTTCGACATTCCCCCTCCCACCGCCAAGATCGAGAAAGTGATTCCCGATGAGCGTTTTTCGCGCTGATGCCGCCGTTTTCGCCGTCGCGTTGCTGCTGACGGCTCCGGTTTTCGCGGCGGCCATCGAAAGCCACGACCTCGCCCCGCCGGCGCTGGATTCGGTGGGCACGCTGGTGCCCGGTCAAGGTGGTCTGCCCGCCGATCTGTGGTCCGGCACCTCGGCCGAGGTCGCGCGCGCGCTGCTGCCGCGCCTGCCGGTGACGACAGGCTCGCCCGTGGTGCGCGGTCTGATCCGGCGGTTGGTGTTGTCGGCGGGCGCGCCGCCCAAGGGCGCGGCGGACAGCGATCGTCCGCTGCTGGCCGAGTTGCGGGCGCAAACCGTGCTGGCCGTGGGCGATGCGGCGGGGATGTTGGCCCTGTCCGATAGCATCCCCGCCCCTGCCCGCGGTCCGCGTCTGACCCGGCTGCGGCTTGATGCCGCCTTGCTTGCCGGGCGGCGCGACATCGCCTGCGCCGAGCTGAACGCCGCCCAGGAGGATGCCGAACTGGCCAAGATCCGGGTGCTATGCCGTTTCGCGGCGGGCGACGGACCGGGGGCGGCCTTGGGGCTGGATCTGCTGCGCGACCGCGCGCCGCCCGACACCGCCTTCATCACGGCGGCCGAGGCGATGGCCGGTCTGCCGCCGCCTAAAAAGGGCGGGTTGACGGCATTGCCCTCGCCCTCGCCGGTGCAATTGGCCGCCGTGGCCGGGGCGAAGATGGCGATTCCCGCCGATGCGGTCGATGGCGCGGAACCGATGGCCTTGCCCGCCCTGGCCGCGTCCGAGGCGAACAGTTCGGATTTCCGTTTGGCGGCGGCCGAGCGGGCCGAGGCCTTGGGGGTGATGAATACCGACGGCGTGCGCAAGGTGATGGCACAGTTGCCCTTCACGCCGGAACTTCTGGCGACGCCGCTGGCGGGCTCGGAAGGCATGCCGGGGCCGCGCGCGCTGGCGCTGTTCGTGCGGTCCTTGGACGAGGCGGTCGATCCCGTTCTCGTGGTGCCGGTGGTGACCCGGGCGTTGGAACAGGCGGCGGCGCGCGGCCGGTTCGCGACGGCGGCCCGGTTACTTGCCCCCCACATTCTTCGCGTGCAGCCCTTTGACGCGTTGCCCGGCTTCGCGCCCTTGGCGGCCAGCGCCCTGCTGGTGGCCGGTCAGCCGGAGGGGGCTTCGCTGTGGTACGACGCCGCGTCGCGCAACGCCGCCACGGCGGCCGCGGCGGCGCGCTTGTGGCCGGTGATGCGGGTATGGGGGATCGGCGATCCCGGACAAGCGATGGCCTGGGTGGAAAGTGTCGGCCCCCGGCCGGTTTTGGTGGCGGCGGGGGTGCTGGGCGCCTTGGGCAACGCTCTGCCCGATCGAGTGTTGACCGCCCGTTTGGACGTCGCCGGTTCGGCGGCGATCGCCCCGGCGTTGTGGGAGCTGTTGAACGGCGCCGCCCGCGACAAGCGGGTTGGTGGCACGCTTTTGGCCGGGTTGACGATGCTGGACAAGACCGGCTTCGACAAGGCCGATCCGGTGGTGTTGGCCCGCGTGGTGGCGGCGTTACGGGCGGTGGGTCTGGAGCGCGACGCCAAGATGCTGGCCACGGAAATCGTTTTCGCGAACGGGCTGTGAGCCGAGCGGTCGAACGCTTCTTGGAAATGATGGCCGCCGAAAGGGGAGCGGTGGCCAACACGTTGGATGCCTACCGGCGCGATTTGGCGTTTTTGTCCGGCTTTCTGGCCAAGCGCGGCCGCGATTTGACCGCCGCCGGGGCCGACGATCTGCGGGCGTTCCTGGCGGCGCAAGCGCGACGCGGGATGGCCGAACGGACCCAGGCGCGGCGTCTGTCGTGCTTGCGCCAGTTCTACGGCTTTGTCTTCGCCGAGGGGCTGCGGACCGACAATCCCACCACCGGGTTGGACGCCCCGCGCCGCCGCCGGGTATTGCCGAAATATTTGAGCGAGGCCGACGCGCTGGGGCTGATCGAGGCCGCAGCCGCACTGCCCGGCGACGATGGGGATATGGCCGTCGCCTTGATGGAATTGCTGTACGGGGCGGGTTTGCGGGTATCGGAATTGGTCGGCTTGCCGCTGGCGGCGGTTGCCCGCGATTCCGGGGTACTGATGGTGCGCGGCAAGCGCGCGAAGGACCGCATGGTGCCGCTGTCCGACCCGGCGCGTGACGCCGTGCGCGCGTGGATCGCCGTGCGCGCCCGCCGGGTGCCGAAAAGCCGACCGTCGAAGTGGCTGTTTCCGTCGCGCGGGCGGACCGGCCATTTAACCCGCAGCGGCTTCGCCCGTTTGCTCACCCGCTTGGCCGACCGGGCGGGAATCGCGCGGCACCGGGTTTCGCCGCATGTGCTGCGACATTCCTTTGCCAGTCACCTTTTGGCGCACGGCGCGGATTTGCGGGCGGTGCAGCAGATGCTGGGCCATTCCGACATCGCGACCACCGAGATCTACACCCATATATTGGACGAACGCCGTCAGCAGTTGGTGCGCCAGCATCATCCGTTGGCGGGCCTGATGAATGGATAGCAAGGGAAACAGCCGACCATGATTCTTTACAGTCTGAACTGCGCCGAAGGACACGAATTCGAGGATTGGTTCGGCGGCAGCGCCGATTTCGATGCGCGCAAGGCGGCGGGTGATCTGACCTGTCCGGTCTGTGGCAACCGGTCCGTCTCCAAGGCGATCATGGCGCCGCGCGTGGCGAAGAGCGCACCCGCTCCCGCGCCGATGCCCCGCTGTACGCCGGGCGGCTGTGCCGGCTGCGCAATGGCCGGGCAGCACAATTCATAGCCCTCGCCGGGCGGGCGCGTCCGCGCCCTTGGCCGCCGCCGCAATGGCGGCCATTTTAAGGAAACCGGGCGGTGGTTACCGCCCGGAGACCCTAATCTCTTTAGACGAGAGCGACCGAATCCGCCTGGGGACCTTTTTGTCCCTGGGTGATGGTGATCCGCACCCGCTGGCCGGATTCCAACGCCTTCAGACCCGAGCGTTCCAGCGCCTTGATGTGAACGAACACATCCTTGCCGCCTTCATCCGCCGCGACGAAGCCAAAGCCCTTCTCGGCCGAGAAGAACTTGACGACGCCTTCAACGGTCTGGCTGGGGCCGCGATCGAAGCGCCGGGCACCGCCCGCCCCCATTCCCGCACCGCCGCCGCCACCGCCGCCGCCGCCCGACGAGGGCTGCGCCGTCGAGGTATCGACATCATGCACCGCGACGACCTGCGGACCACGGTTGCCCTGGCCCAGATCGCACACGATGGTCGATCCTTCCGCGATCTGCGACATGCCCGCGCGTTCCAGCGCCGAAATGTGCAAAAAGGCATCGGGCGTGCCATCGGCCGGAGCGACGAACCCAAAGCCCTTGGCGGCATTGAACCATTTCACCGTGGCGGTGACATTCGCCTGCGTAACCGCTTGCTGCTGCCGCCCGAAATCGCCGCTGGGGCTGCTGCTGCCGCTGCTGCTGCCGCCGCGGAGGGGGCGCGGCTCGTAGCCGCTGGGTTCGCCGAAGTCGTCCCGCCGACCGCGATCCCGCGAACGACCGCCATGATTATCTCGGTTCCATGCCATGTTCTTCGTCTCGTCAAAAAAAGCACCTACCCCTGCACCATGCGGGGCATTCCACCCGGACACTCTCTGCCCAGGCTAGGCCTAAGCCTCAATGTTTACCCTAAGACGCCCGTCAAGGATAGTGCCTTGCACCGATTCTTAAGGGTAATCGGTGCGATTCTTGCCGCGATGCCGATTCAGCCAGTGGTGGAGGGTCAGCGCCACCCAGGCCGTGATCATGCCCGCGAAAACCACGTCGGACAAAAAATGGCCGCCCTGGGCGATTCGCACCACGCCCACCAGGATCCCGAAGCCGACGGCGAGGCCAATCGCCGTTCGCCGCCAAGGCGGCGGTGCCAGCAAGGCGAAGGACAGCGCCCAAAAAGCCAGCGAGGCGTGACCCGAGGGCAGCGAGCAATTGGTGTCGCATTGGTCCGAGGGAATCAGCGGCCGGACATAGGTGTCGTCGCCGCCAAACTGAATTAGCGTCGAGGGACGCGGCCGCCCCCAATGGTCCTTGAAGATCAGGTTGACGATCAACCCCGGCCCCAGCGCCAGCGATCCCAACAGATAGGCGGCGACCGGCCGGGTCAATCCCAACAGCGCACGGTGCAAAAGCTCGCCCGTCAAGGTGAGGATCAGGATCAAGGCGGCCACGGCGGCCACCACCGGGGGCAGTCCCCTGCGGATAAGGATATCGGTCGGCCACCAGTTGCGGGCGATGAAAACCCGGCCGGTTCCGTCCCAGAACCAGGACGAGATCGTGAGGTCGATGCGGGGAAAGGCGAACAGCACCGCCATCACCACGACCGGCAGCACCACGGCGAGGCGCCACCCGGAAAGGAAAGGAGGAATGCGCATGGGCCGATCGCTTAACAAAACCGGAGGCCGGCGGCAAGTCCCGCCGTCACGGCGCCCGCCTTATCCAAGCGGGCCATTGAGGCGCTTGATCGCCTGTCCACAGGGTCCCATCGTCCGAGCCCGCGAAGCCATGGGATGAAAAGAACGCCGCGCAGGCGTGATTCTTGCCCGTGCGGATCAAGGGCGCACGGATCGTGCCCTTGCCCAGGCGGCGCATGCCGTCATGCAAAAGCGCCGTTTCCAATCCAAGACCGAAGACCCGGCATGACATCACCACCTGTACGATTTCGGAGCCCACGCACAGCGCCACGGCGATGATCCCATGATCCGCGAAACAATCCCGCGCCCGGACGCACAAAAGAAACCCGCCGGATTGGAAAAACGCGCCGATCTCCCCGTCCGCCCATCGCCTGCCGGTGGTATTGAACTGGTTGGTCTTGTTGATCAATTCCAGGGAGCGCGCGAAGTCGGAATCGTCCGTCCGGTTGATGACCCGGAACTCGGCCTCCAGAAGCAGCGAGCGCAGATAGCTCTCGCGGTCCATGCTCTGGGACAGCTGATCGCGCTTGATTTTGCCTTGGATCAACTCGGTGCGGTTGGCGGATTCACTGGAAATGAATTTGACCTGGGTCTCTGGGGAATAGAGCAGCGACATTTTCCAGGTTTCCTGGTTTCCCGTCAGCGTGCGCATTTCGGGGAACACGCGCGTGACCTCCGCGATTTCGAGGGGGTTGTCGTCGATGAACAGCACGTTCTGCGGAAGAATATTGGTTTCTTGTAAAATCTCGCGAATGGATTCGGACTTGGGGCCCCAGTTTATTTTTACGCTGCAAAAATCATCGATTCGAATGCTTCCGGCCCAGACCTTCGCGAAATTCTCGTGGATGAACGCCTCGTCGTTCTTGCTGGAAATGGCCAGAAGGATGCCGCGCCGCTTGCATTCCACCAACGCCTCGACATAGGCGGCAGGCCATCCTTCAATGTGATTGAACGCCTCGATATGATCCTCTTCGGCGAGAACCCACCGCCAGAGGGTGTTGTCGAGGTCCGAGATGATCAGCTTGATGGGATCCCTCTGACGGATGACCTCCATCCCCTGCGCGATACGGGCGAGGATAGACCGATAGAAAACCGACTCGTTTAGTCCGAAAGCGGCGCCGTGCGTGAAATTATTGATATAACCATCGTAAATATCGACATCTCCAAAGTAATACCGCAAATCATTGATCTCGGTATAGTGCGTATTGGCGTGGTTTTCCGCTTCCTCCGCGACGGAATCGTTCAGTGACCGGACGATCCAATACAATGAATCTCTACGCCGTGATAAAAGAACCCCGTTCGTGGTCGCGGGTGGTTCCAAAAAAGACAAAACAAAAACCGGGATGCCCGGCGGCACCATCAGCCGGATGCGCCCGATGAGGTCGCGGGTCAGCGCCGACGCACGGTCCAATATCGCCATGGTTTGGGCCGCGTCATGCCCGCCCCGAAACACGTCGCCGACATCGCCGCCCTGCGCATGACCGATGATGGTCCGCAGCGTCAGATGGACCAAGACCGCGTCATAGTCGGAAAAAGGCGCGGCGGGCACTTCGGCATGCGGTGCGCTCGACATGAGATAATGGTGGATTTCGATGTGTTCGGCATCATTCCGGGTGACGAACGCCTCGGCGATACATGTTCCAAGAGCCGCGATCTTCAGTGGAGGTGGAGAAAGGCGAGTTAGAATATTTGGCAACAAAACGCACTGAGAGACCATGTCTCTGTGATGCGATTTCATGTCGTGACTAAGCAGGCCACGCAGTTTTTTGAGGCGGCTTCTTGTTCTTCTGTGTTTATATTTATCGTATAGTTTTGATAAAATCGCGTACGTCATCATAATCTCGATCGGCCGCCGTGGTGCCAAAATAGCCGGATTCCGGCCCAGCCGAAAGACGGAATAGCATGGGGAAATCCGTTGACCCGAGCCCGTCACCACCGCTTTTATGGACGCCCTTGGGGACGTGGAGAAGACGATGAAACGGATCGGCATTATCGGGGCGGGGGCCTGGGGAACCGCGCTGGCGGCGACATTGCGCCGCGCCGGGCGCGATGTCGTTCTGTGGGCGCGGGAATCCGAGGTTGCCGACGCGATCAACACCATCGGCGAAAACGCGGTCTATCTGCCCGGCGTGGCGCTGGATTCCGGAATCCGGGCGACCACCGATCTGGCCGCCGTGGTCGATGCCGAGGCGATTCTGCTCGTCGCCCCCGCCCAGCATCTGCGGTCGCTGTGCGGTCAATTGCGGCCGCTGTGGCGGCCCGGCCTGCCCGCCGTGATTTGCGCCAAGGGGATTGAGAATGCCACCGGCCGCCTGATGAGCGAGGTCGTCGCCGAGGAATTGCCCGAGGCCAGCATCGCGGTTTTGTCCGGGCCGACCTTCGCGATCGAAACCGCGCGCGGTCTGCCGACCGCGGTCACCCTGGCCGCGGCCGACGCCGCCTTGGGAACCCGTTTGGCCGAACGGATCGGCACGCCGACCTTCCGTCCGTATTGGACCGACGATATCGTCGGCGTCCAAGTTGGTGGCGCGGTCAAGAACGTGCTGGCGATCGCCTGCGGCATCGTCGAGGGGCGCGGCATGGGCGACAACGCGCGTGCCGCCCTGATCACCCGGGGATTGGCCGAAATGACCCGCTTCGCGGCCGCCAAGGGCGGCCGGGCGGAAACCTTGATGGGGCTGTCGGGATTGGGCGATCTGATCTTGACCGCCTCGTCGCCGCAATCGCGCAATTATTCCCTGGGATTCGCCTTGGGCGAGGGCCAGGCGTTGGCCGACATTCTGAAGGGGCGCAAAAGCGTTACCGAGGGGGTGTGGACCGCCGGGGTTCTGGTCCGCGAGGCAGAACGGGTGGCCACGGAAATGCCGATCGCGGCGGCGGCCGACGCGGTGCTCAATCGTGGCGCCGATCTCGACGCGGTGATTCGTGGCCTGCTGGCCCGGCCGTTCCGCTCGGAAAGGCATTGACGTGACCGATGCCGCCCTTGCCTACGACGCCGTCCCCTATGTCGCCCGCGTGATCGAGACCTGCAACGTCGCCTATCTGCATGCGGTTGGCCGTTTGTTCGGTCTGACCCCGCCGCCGGTCGAAAAAATCCGGGTGCTGGAACTGGGCTGCGCCACCGGTCTGAACCTTTTGGCCCAAGCCGAGCGCTTCCCAAGGGCCGATTTCGTCGGCCTCGATATTTCACCGGGGCAAATCGACGCCGCCAACGCCCTGGCGGCCGAGGCGGAGGTCGCCAACGTCCGTTTCGAATGCCGTGATATCCGCGAGGGGCGCGACGATCTTGGCCGCTTCGACATCGTGTTGTGCCACGGCGTGCTGTCGTGGGTGCCGCCCGAGGTGCAAGAGGCGCTGTTTGGGCTTTTGGGCCGGGTTCTGACCCCGGCCGGGCTGGTTTATCTCAGCTATAACGCGCTGCCCGGCTGGAACGTGGTGCGCGGGATCCGCGAGATGATCCGCCGTCACACGGCGGCGATTCTTGATCCCTTGGCGAAGGTGGCGGCGGCGATCACGCTGCTCGACGCCGTGGCCGCCTCGATCCCCGACAGCGAGGCGGGCTGGCGGGCCGCCGTGGCGGGCGAGTTGGCGATCTTGAAGACCAACGATCCGGCCTATGTTCTGCACGATCATTTCGAGACCGACAATCATCCCTTCTATCTGCACGAAGTGGTGGATCGCGCCCGGGCGGTGGGGCTGACCTATCTGGCCGATGCCCAGCTGCCCACGATGTCGGCGGCGGGACTGAACGACAAGGCGGCGGGATTGCTGGCCCAGGCCCCCGATTTGGCGGGGCGCGAGCAGTATCTGGACCTGTTCCGCAACCGGCGCTTCCGCACCACCTTGCTGTGCCGGGCCGAGGCCAAGCCGAGTGAAAGTATCCAGGCGAAACCGCTTGGGGACATGCATGTGGTGCCGCAATTGGAGATTGGCGAGGTGCCCGGTCCGAACGGCGGACGGGTTTTGGCCTTCCGTACCCCCTCGGGCGGGACACTGGCGGCGCTGCATCCGCCGGTTGCCGCCTTGTGCCGGACATTGGCCGAACACAGCGGCCAGCCGGTGGCGGTGGCCGAGGTCCTGAAGATCGCCGGGCGGCGGCTGGACAAGGCCCAAATCCCCGAATTAAAGCGGCTGTTCGCCGATCTTGGCGCGAAATTCGTGCAGGATGGCGCCTTGATTCCGTTTTCCGGCTTGCCCTCCGGCGTCTCGGCGCCGTCCGCCCGCCCCAAGGCATCGGCGGTGGCGCGCGCCATGGCACGCCGGTCGGACAGCGTGCCCAATCTGCGTCATCAAAACGTGACGCTGACGCCCGAGGAACGCGCCGTGCTGGCCCAGTGCGACGGCAAGACCGGGGTTTCGTCGCCGTGTTTGGCCTCCTTGGCGGCCAAGGGGATGTTGGCCGGATAGAGGCCTATAGGCAGAGCGGCTCGCTGGCGATAAAGCTGGTCCAGTTCCACCATGTCCGCTTGGGCGCCGGGGGATAGGGCCAGACCTGGGTGGGGGTCCAGACTCCATCCGACCACGTGAAGAGCGCGCCCGCATCCGGCGGCAAGCCCATTCCCATTCCGGTCGTGCACGACACGAACGCCTGATGGTATCCCTGTGCCGCGACGGTGGCCGGAATAACCGGCTCGGATGTCATGGGGCTGAACACGTCGAGAAACGGGTGGCGCGGAGCGTCATAGCGCAATAGCGCCTCGAATTCAGTGGCGACGGTGCTGTTGTCGCGCGGCATTACCAGCGCCAATCGGCCGCTGTCATCCAGCGACTCCGCCACATGGCGCGCCATCAGCCGCATCCGCGGCTGCGGCATGTCGCGGTCAAAGCGCAACAGCGGCGCCGCTCCCAGCGGTGCCGCCAGCATGATCGCCACGGCCCCGCCGGTCACGGCGCGGTTCCAGCGCCATCCCCACCGGGCGATCCAATCGC
Organism: uncultured Rhodospirillaceae bacterium; assembly: GCA_903899885.1. Lineage (GTDB taxonomy): Bacteria > Pseudomonadota > Alphaproteobacteria > Rhodospirillales > Magnetospirillaceae > CAIULK01. The sequence goes on along the minus strand of CAIULK010000208.1, from coordinate 5,759 downwards.
GACACACCAGGGTCAGGCCCAGAACGACCAGCAGTGACAGGTGGGTGTTGTAACGAAAATAGGAATGCTCGGCCCGGAAATGGCCGATGAAGGTCAGCAATATGAAGAGGTTGTACGCCAGGAAGGCAATAACGCCCACCCGTAACACCCGCCGTGTGGTGTCCGCCATGAACCGCCGCTCGGCGGCTAATAATCCGAACATCACCGCCACGGCGCCAAAATAGACCGGGTTGTGGCTTGCTGCCCGTCCCATCGCCAGAAGAATGGCTGGCGTTTGCCGCCACACCCACTGAGCCCACGGCACCGGCGCCAACTCGCCTTCGGGAAAGTGGGTCAGCACATAGCCCCGCCACCCCAGGTACAAGACAGCGGCGGGCAGGACCGCCAGCCCGAAGACCCGCGCGATGTCCGTGATCTTCATCCGGTAATCGCGGTGCGCCACCACCAGCATGCCCAGCGCGGCCGAGGCCAGGACTGCAACCGCCTGTTGCTTGATGTTCACCAAAACCGCCAGCGACAAGGCCAGGGGCCACAGGGTGCGGGGCCACGCAATCTTGATGGCGAGATCCTCGAGCACCAGCACACCCAGGCGGACGGCAAACAGCAGCGCGATCGCGATCGGCGCCTCGCCGTAGCCGGCAAAGCTGACGCGCGGCACAAATCCCGGATTAAGCAGCGTCGCCAGAATCAAGCCCAGAGCGGTGGCGCCCCACCCCGGACGCCCCTTGCCCGCGATCACCTCGGCCAGCAGCAGCCCGGCCACCAGATGCAGAAAAATCGTGAACAGCGAGGGGCCGTTGGCGGTAAACACCCCGCCCGCCAAGCTGCCCAGCAGCGAGACCAATTCGGTGTTGTAGGGAGCCACCGGCACGTCGGTAAAGACCGGCGGTCCCGGCTGAACGGGGAAGTGGCCGTAATCGAAGATGTAGGCGGCGTTGGGGACGATGGCCAGCAAGGCATCGGGTTGCGACACCGCGATATCGGCCATCACCAGCAGCAGCGGTGCGGCGATCACCAAAACGCGCCCGGCTTGCCCGAAATCGGCGCGGCGTCCGGGATCGCCCTTGACCAGCAGTCCCGCCAGCGAAACCAATGCAAAGGCCGTCGCCGGAATTTTGAGCGAGACCGGGGTCAGCATGCCCCAAATGGTCAGCGCAAGACACAGCACCCCCCAGCCGCCGATGATATGAACCGCGGGGCCGCCGCGCCCCCCGGTCACCAACCGGCCCATCAGCATCATCACGGTCATGGCGAAAACGATTTGGACGAACCCCATCAGATTGCCGGGGTCGCTGAGCAGGTGAAGTGCGGGCATCGGTTCCATCCAAGAAAAGCTCCCGCACCATACCGGCGTTGAAGCCCGCGAAAAAGAGCGATAAAACCACGCCGTCGAAAAGCCGGAAGGAAAATCCCGATGTTCGTCGTGCATTGCCAGGACCGCCCCGATTCGAGCGCGCTACGCCAAGCCACGCGTGAGGCGCATCTGGCCTATGCCCGGGCCCATATCGATCGTTTCGTGATGGGCGGGCCGACCCTGACCGACGATCGCTCGACGATGACCGGCAGCATTCTGGTTCTGAATTTCACCGAGCGGGCCGAGCTGGACGCGTTTCTCGCCGCCGATCCCTATGCCCAGGCGGGCTTGTTCGAAAGCGTGACCGTTTGGCCCTACCGCAAGGTTTTGCCCTGACGCATCGCCGCCAATCCGGCGCGGGCCTCGGCGAGTTCGTGGCCCATCCCCCGGATATTCTTCAGAAGGGTTTCTAGGACCAGGACCACCAGATCCGGGCTTTTGCGGATATCGCCCCGCAGGGCGGCCTTGGGCATGACGAGGCAGACGGTATCCTCGGCGGCGACGGCGCTGGCCATCCGAGGTTCGTTGTCGATCAGTGCCATTTCCCCGAAAACCCCGGCCACGCCGACCGATCCCAACAGGACCGGTTGTCCGCCGACGGTCTTTTGGATAAGGACGCTGCCGCTTTCGACGATATAGGCCTCGAGCCCGGCCTCGCCTTCCTGGAAAATCGTCGCCCCCGCCCGGAACCGCTTGCGTGAGGAATGAGGCTGCGGGGCTTGGGCCGCCAAGCGGCGTGGCGTTCCGGTCGGCGCTTCAATCAGGGGGTCTGGCCGCGGGGGTGGCGGATTGATCCGCCGCTCGGCGCTCTCCGGGATCCGTCGTTCGACGCTGCGGCGGCAGGGGCCGACATAGACCGGGGATTGCACGAAGGGGCGCGGCGCGGTGACCACCGCCCGGATCCGGCGGAACAGCGATTCGGCGGTCAAGGGGGTAATCAGGAATTCGTTGACGCCGCGCCGCCGCGCTTCGGTTACCACCGCCGCGTCATCGGTCTGGGCGATGATGATGACCGGCAGGTCGATTCGGCATCCGGCGCCGCTGCCGCGAATCGCCGACAGCAACTCCAGTCCGCCATGGGGACCGGAAAAGTCGATATCGGCGATCAAAAGATCGGCATCACCGGCCCGCAGCAGCGTTTCCGCCTGCGGGCCGCCGTCCGCCTCGGCCACCGTCTTGACCCCCAGCGCCATCAGGCTGGAACGGGTCAGGGCACGCGAATAAGCCCCGCCATCGGCGACCAGCACACGCAGGCGCGAGAGATCGATGTCGGCGACGCTCATGCCCGCGAGGTCCTTTAACCCTGATCCGCCGGTTCGGCGATGATTTCCCAAAGGTCGTCGCTGGTCCGGCACGCCATGACGTCGCCCGAGAATTGGGTGCCCGCCACGGTTTCCTCGCGGTGCAGGCGGCGGCAGGAGCGGTCGCCCTGGGCGAGAATCTCACCGACCGGGGTCACGCTGCCGGCCGAACGGTCGGTGTGCCACGAAATGGCTTGGCCGCTTTGCTGCTCGTCGAAGGCCCGGAGGGTCGCGTTGGTCGCCTCGATCCGGGCGGGCGGATCCAGATAGGTTCCCGCCGCCAGACCGATCACCGCCCCGGCGGCCGCGCCGACGATGGTGGCTTGCGCCCCGCTGGCGACGATATGGGCAACCAGCGCCCCGGCGGCGGCCCCAGTGATCGGCCCCGCGATTTGGCCGGTCCTGGGTTCGTTCTCGCACCCCATCAGGGCGATGGCACAGACCACCGCCGCCGCGATCCTCGCGTTTTTTCTCGCCATCGTCGTATTCCCCCTCGAACCGGACGTCGTCATACGGTTAAGGATAACTTAATTCATGCGAAGAGTCCCTAGCGACCCGCGATGGTCAACCCGTCCAACCGCAGGGTCGGCGAATCGATGCCGTGCAGGAAGGTCAGGTCGTTGGCCGGGGCGATGTGGCGCAGCATGTCGATCAAATTGCCCGCGATGGTGATTTCGGAAACAGGATGGGTGATTTGGCCGTCCGAAATCCAGAATCCGGCCGCGCCCCGGGAATAGTCGCCGGTCACCATGTTGATGCCGCTGCCGATCAGGTCGGTGACGAACAAACCCTCGGCGATATCGCCGATCATCTCGGCCGGGGTCACCGGTCCGGCTTCGAGATACAAATTCGAGGGCGAGGGGCCGGGAGCGCCGCCGGTGCCGCGCACCCCGTGGCCGGTGGGGGCCAAGCCCAATTGCCGGGCGGACCGCAGATCCAAAAGCCATGACCGCAGAACACCGTCCTCGATCAGGACCAGCGGGCGGGTGGCCAATCCCTCGCCGTCGCTGGGCCGCGAGCGCAAACCCCGGCGCCGCAGCGGATCGTCGATCACCCGCAGGCCGGGGGCCAAAATCGCTTGATCCATCTTGTCCTTCAAGAAACTGGTGCCGCGCGCCACGGCGGTGCCGTTGATCGCGCCGGCCAGCGTGCCGATCAGACCGCGCGCCACGCGGGGCTCGAAAATCACCGGGACCTTGCAGGTCTTGACCTTGCGCGGGCACAGGCGGCGCAGCGTGCGGCTGGCCGCCTCGTCGCCGATATCCTCGGGCGTGCGCAGATCGCCGCGATACACCGCGCTGGTGAAGGCGTGGTCGCGTTCCATGCCGTCGGCCCCGGTGCCGCCCAGCACGCAGACCGACAGGGAACTGCCGGTGACGCTGTAGGAATGGGCGAATCCGTTGCTGGCCGCCAAGGTCACCGTCGAGCGCGCCCAACCGGCGTCGGCGCCGTCGGAATTGGTGATGCCGGCATGGCCGCGCGCCCGGTCCTCGGCCCGCGCCGCCGCCTCGATCAGCGATGGCGCGTCGGGTTCGACCGGGTCGTCGAGGTCGAGATCGGCGAAAACCGTGGCGATTTGATCTGGGTCGGCCAGACCGGCGAAGGGATCCTCGGGGACCGCCTTGGCCATCGCCAGGGCGCGTTCGGTCAATTCGGCCAGCCCCTGGGGTGAGCGGTCCGACGACGATACCGTCGCTTGGCGTTGACCGATCAGCACGCGCAGACCGATATCGCCGGATTCGCTACGTTCCAGGCGTTCCAGCCGCCCCATCCGCCAGCCCACCGAGACGGCGGTGCGATCGACCAGCAAGGCGTCGGCGGCGTCGGCACCCATCCGCTGGGCGCGCGAAACAAGGTCGGCAAGCAGATCAAGCGTCATGGCGATGCCCTTCGGGTGGCGCGGGCGCGGGGGTGCGCCTCGGCATAAATCTTTTCCATCCGGGCCGCATCGACCTCGGTATAGCGCTGGGTGGTCGAGAGCGAGGCATGACCCAGCAGCTCCTGAATCGTCCGCAAATCGCCGCCGCCCGCCAGCAAATGGGTGGCGAAGGAATGCCGCAACGCATGCGGCGTCGCCGTTTCCGGCAACCCCAGCAGGGCGCGCAGGCGCCGCATCTGGCGCTGTACGACGCCCGGATTAAGCCGCTCGCCGCGCGCGCCGACGAACAAGGGCCGCGCCGCCGACACCGGATACGGCACTTGCTTCAAATAGGTGGCGATGGCGCTTTGGACAATCGGCAACACCGGAACCAGCCGCTGTTTGCGGCCCTTGCCGGTGATGGTCATGCTGTCGCCCTTGGGCGCGTCGCGGACGGTAAGGCCCAACGCCTCGCCCAGACGCAGTCCGCAGCCGTATAGCAAGGTGAACAAGGCGACGTCGCGGGCGGCCAGCCAGGGTTCGTCATACAGATCGCCCGCCGCCGTGATGGTTTCCAGCGCCTCGTCGGCGGCCAGCGGTTTGGGCAGGGTGCGTTGCGGCGGCGGCGTGCGGACCACCGACAGCACCGGATTGGACACCAACCCCCGGCGGTCGAGGAAGCGGAAAAAACCGCGCAGTGTTGACATCGCCCGCGCCAGCGACGAGCGCGCCAATCCGTCGCCGCCGCGCCGCGCCAGGAAGGCGCGGATGTCGCTGGCGGTCAGCGCGCCCAGCGCCGCCAGATCGGGGGCGCCGCCCAGATGTTCGGCGAGGAAGGCCAAGAACGCCGCCAAATCGCGGCCGTACCCATCCAGCGTGTGGGCCGAGGCCCGCTTCTCGGCGGTCAGCCATTCGGTCCATGTCGCGACGGCGGCGGCAAGGTCGGGCGCGGCGGTGAAGGCGATCGGGCGAGCCATGACCCAAGGATAGCCGCTCCGGGGCGATCACTCAAATCCCCTCTACGCCCAAAGATGCCTTTTATAACTGATTTAACCTCGGCTAAATTGCCCTGCGGGGTGGTATGTCATGGAGTGCTGTTGGCTATGAGAGCTCTTATTCACCATGTCATCCATAGTGGCGGACCTAAGCCCAGGCCTGTCCTCAAATGCTTCCAGAATTTCTCTGAACATTTGCCCCCCCCTAAGCACAGAACTTGGTCACAGAGACCAACTGCTTCCTGTCACCG
>CAIULK010000207.1 GCA_903899885.1 uncultured Rhodospirillaceae bacterium | reverse complement strand
GGCCGTGGGGAGCATCTGCGATCTCTACACGCCAGAGGAATGCCGGAACTACCTCAGGCATGCAGGGTATGTTGCAAATTAAACGCACGACGCTCTAAGTGACGAGGACTTCACCCGCATGAGCGAGGTCGGCTGGACGCGGCGTTCCGTCCGCCGGGACGATAGCGATCAGGCGGCGATGGTGGTCGGAGCGGTGATGCTGTTGGGATTCGTCATCTTGGTGCCGCTGATGAACGGTTAGCGGAACTGGAACTTGTTGATCAACACGTCGCGGGCGCGGGCGCCGTCGGGTTCGGCCCGCACGATATCCAGCGCGGTTTCCTTGATCATCGCGGCCGCCTCGGGCTTTTGCAGTTCCTCGTAGGGATAGGTCTGAAGCTGCTGCTGGATCTTGAACGAGACCGATTTGTTGATGCGGCCGTTGTCGGGCATGGCCACCACCATCTCCAAGACCACCATGTGGAACAGTCCGTCCTGGTCCCACACTTCCAGCACGATGGTTTGCAGCTTGACATAGGTTTCAATCGCCTGGACCGGATGGGCCCAAAAAACCGCCGCCAGAAGAAACGCGGCGAGTTTGTGGCGCGGGGTCACTCCACCGCCTCCCCGGCGGCCAACAGCACCCGCGCTTCGGCCAATTCGCTGCCCATCAGGCGGATATTGCCCAGCAGCGCGCTCAAGATCACCCGCACGCCCTTGGGCGCCAGTTCCAGCTGGTCCCACAGACGCTGCTTGGCCACCACCACGCAGGCGGTTTCCTCCAAGGTGACGGCGCTGGCCATGCGGGGCTGATCGTCGATCAACGCCATCTCGCCGAAAATGCCGCCTTGGCCGACCTCGCCCAACACCACCCGCTTGCCCTTGACCGTCTTGTAGACCGAGACCAAGCCGTATTCGACGATATAGGCCTCCATCCCCGGCTCGCCCTCGTGGAACAGCGGGGTTCCGGCGGGGTAGACGCGGCGGCGCGACGAGGAGGGCGTATTCATCGCGGATGCCGCCGGGCCGAGAAATTCTTGGGCACCAAAATGGTGTTCTGAACCGGGGCGACGATGTCGAGTTCCGGGAAGTCGATGGTGTAATGCAGCCCCCGGCTTTCCTTGCGGCTGAGGGCCGAGCGCACGATCAGATCGGCCACGGTGGCGATATTGCGCAATTCCAGCAGGTCGTGCGTGACGCGGAAGCTATCGTAATATTCCTTGATCTCGTCTTGCAGCAGGCGGATGCGGTGCTTGGCGCGCTCCAAGCGTTTGGTCGAGCGCACGATGCCGACATAGTCCCACATGAAGCGGCGGACTTCGTCCCAGTTATGGGCGACCACCACCTCCTCGTCGGAATCGGTAACCCAGCTTTCGTCCCAGGCGGGCAAGGCGGGCGGAGGGGGAATGTCGTCGAGCCGCCCCGCGATGTCGGCGGCCGCCGAAGCCCCGAACACCACGCATTCGAGCAGCGAATTCGAGGCCAGCCGGTTGGCGCCGTGCAGACCGGTGAAGGCGGTCTCGCCCACCGCGTACAACCGCGCCACGTCGGTGCGTCCGTGAAAATCCGTGATGACGCCGCCGCAGGTGAAATGCGCGGCGGGCACCACCGGGATCGGCTCCTTGGTCATATCGATGCCGAACGACAGACAGGTGGCATATACGGTGGGAAAATGGCCGCGAATGAAATCGGCGGGTTTGTGGCTGATGTCGAGCCAGACGCAATCGCAGCCCAGCCGCTTCATCACATCGTCGATGGCGCGCGCCACGATATCGCGCGGCGCCAGTTCGCCACGCCGGTCGTACTCGTCCATGAAGCGGGTGCCGTCGGGGCGCAGCAGCCGCCCGCCCTCGCCGCGCACCGCCTCGGGGATCAGGAACGACTTCGCCTTGGGGTGATACAGGCAGGTCGGGTGAAACTGGCTGAATTCCATGTTGGCGACCCGGCAGCCCGACCGCCAGGCCATCGCGATGCCGTCGCCGGTCGATCCGTCGGGATTCGAGGAATACAGATAGACGCGCGACGCCCCGCCGGTCGCCAGCACAACCACCTTGGCCCGCAACAGATCGACCCGCCCGCTGGCGCGGTTCAAGGCGTAGCAGCCGAGACAACGGCCCCGCTCGCCGCCCCCCAATTTTTCACGGATCAGATCGACCGCGATGTGGTTTTCCAGAACCTCGGCCCCGCCGGACCGCGCGCGATCGCTGAGCGAGGTTTCCACCGCCAGACCGGTGGCGTCGGCGGCGTGAATGACCCGGCGGTGCGAGTGCCCGCCCTCGCGGGTCAAGTGATAGGCGCCGTCCTCGCGGTCGAAGACCACCCCTTGGCCGATCAGCCAATCGATCGCCTCCTTGGCGTGCTCGACGGCGAAGCGGACCGCGCCGGGGCTGCACAGACCGGCCCCGGCGTCGAGGGTGTCGGCCAGATGGGCGTCGGTCGAATCGAGAACATCCAGCACGGCGGCGATGCCGCCTTGGGCGTATTTGGTGCTGCCCTCGTCGAGCGCGTTCTTCGACAAGATCGCCACGCGGGCATGCGGTTTGGCTTCCAGCACGCGGAGCGCAACCGACAAACCGGCCGCACCCGAACCCAGCACCAGAACGTCGAAAACATGGTCCGCCATGACGGGTTACATCCAATCCAGTCCGATATCGGCGGCCTGTGCCGATTGAGTGATGCGGCCCACCGAAATGCAATCGACGCCGGTGGCCGCGATGTCGGCGATGGTTTCGAGCGTGACGCCGCCCGACGCCTCGGTGCGGGCGCGCCCCGCCACCAAGGCCACCGCGTTCCGCAATTGGTCAACGCTCATATTATCAAGCAGCACGATATCGGCCCCGGCCTCGACCGCTTCGCCCACTTGCTCCAGCGTGTCGCATTCGACCTCGACCGGGCCGCGCCAGCCGCGCCGCGCGGCGCTAATCGCCGCCGCCACGCCGCCGCACACCGCGATATGGTTGTCCTTGATCAGCACGCCGTCATACAAACCCATCCGGTGATTATGGGCGCCGCCCATCCGGGTCGCGTATTTCGACAGCTTGCGCAAGCCGGGAATGGTCTTGCGGGTATCGAGCAAGGCCGTACCGCTGCCGTCGATACGCTCGGCATAGCGCCGGGTCAGGGTGGCGATGCCCGACAGCGCCTGCATCAGATTCAGCGCCACCCGTTCGGCGGTCAGCAGCCCCTGCGCCGGACCTTCGATTTCGGCCAGCACGGCGCCGGTTTCCACCGCGTCGCCGTCCTTCACCTTGGCCCGGAAGCGCGCTTCGGGGACCACCAGACCGAACACCTCTTGCGCCACCGGCAGACCGGCCACCACCATTGGATGACGCGCCGCCATCACGCCGCGAAAGCTTAGCCCGGACGGGATCACCAGGGCCGAGGTGACGTCGCCGCAGCCGACATCCTCGTCCAGCGCCGCCCGGATCACCCGGCGCGCATCATCGATGTCCAGAACGGGGCGGTCGGCGTCAGGCGGCATTCCGGGACGCACCCGACATCGGAACCGAACGCGACATTTCCAGCATGCGCTCCAAGGGCTTCAGAGCCTCGACGCGCAAGTCCTCGGGGATTTCGATGCGCGGCGCATCGTTCCTCAGACACAGATAGATCTTTTCCAGCGTGTTCTTGGCCATGAAGGGACAACTGGCGCAATCGCAGCCGCCATCGGCGCCGGGTGCCGCCAGAAAGGTTTTGCCGGGCGCCGCCTTTTCCATTTGGTGGATGATGTGCTTCTCGGTGGCGATGATGAAGGTGTCGGCGGCGCTGCCCAGCACGAAATCCAAGATGTTGCGGGTCGAGCCGACATGATCGGCGTGCTTCAAGATGCCGTCCGGGCATTCGGGATGGGCGGCGACCTTGGCCTCGGGGTGACGGACCTTCAGCTTGATCAGTTCGCGTTCGGAGAACTGTTCGTGGATGATGCAGCTTCCCGGCCACAGCGCCAGCTCGCGCCCGGTCTTGCGGGCGACATAGGCCCCCAGATGGCGGTCGGGGGCGAACAGGATGGGCTTGTCCGCCGGAAGCTGGTTGACGATCGCCTCGGCGTTCGACGAGGTGACGATAACGTCGGACAGCGCCTTGACCTCGGCCGAGCAGTTGATATAGGTCACCGCGACATGATCGGGGAAACGCTGGCGGTAGCGGCGGAAATCCTCGGGCTGACAGGCGTCTTCCAGCGAGCAGCCGGCCTCGGCGTCGGGGATCAGCACGGTTTTGCCGGGCGACAGGATCTTGGCGACCTCGCCCATGAAACGCACGCCGCAAAAAACGATGACGTCGGCGTCGGTCGCCGCCGCCTTGCGCGACAGATCCAAGGAATCGCCGACGAAATCGGCCAGATCCTGAATTTCGCCGTCTTGGTAATAGTGCGCCAGGATGACGGCGTTGCGTTCCTTGCGCAAACGCCCGATCTCGGCCACCAGATCCAGGCCGGGGGCGATGTCGGCTTCGGTCAGGCAGGATGCGGGCGGCAGAACCACGGTATCGGTCATGGCAAATCCAATGTTTAAGCCGGGGGAGAAGTAAAGGCCATTCCCGGCCCCGGATGCAATGGATTCGTGGGGACGGGCCGCTGGTTATCGGGCGACCCGCGTCACTGGGTCAGCAGGACCTCGGCCTGACGATCCAGCATGTCCTTGGCCTTTTGGTCGAGTTTCGCCGACCTTTTGGCGAAATAGACGCGTGAAATCGCGTAGGGCAGCGGGCTGGCCGGACGAGCCGGGAGGCAGAAGTCTGGCTGAAGTGTCCGCCCAGGCGGGGTGCTGGCCATAAGCAAGGCCATGATCGCCAGGGGCGATTTCATTGTAACCGTCAGTCGCTCGACCAGATTTTACGGACCCCGATTTTTTCGAACAGAAACACGACCTTGACCGCCTCGTCCTCGAACGACAAAAGGGGCGAAGCCGGGTCGATGACGGGCGGCTCGCCCTGCGAGCAGTCGAAATATCCCTTTCCACAGGCGGTTTTGTAATGCCCCGCCGCAAGCGAACCAATCCGGCAGGCGGCGGGGTCGTGACGGGTGGTGTACAGGTCGATGACCGAGGCCCCATCGCTTGCGCTCAGGAGTACCAAAAGCTTCGTCCAGTCGCCGGTCGTTTGGGTAAGCAATCGCCAACCTTCGCCAAGCCCGTCTTGCGCAACGGCCGGGGCGGTGAATGCGATCAAGGCCAGGACGAGGCACGCGATCTTCATCAATGATCTCCCGGTAAAAATCCCGTAGGCGGCGTTGAAGTTCTCGCCGAAGCCGTAAAGCCGGGCATCCTGGTCAAGCTGGTCGCTTTCCTCTGGCGTTAAATCATCCAACGAAAAGGGGTTGGGTTCATCGAGGATGAACGAGTCGGCGGAATCGGGGTCAAGCATCGGGTCGGGGGGCATGGGGCGGTCTCTCCGGGCGAATGGTTGCGAATATCGTTTCGATTACGTCGATATCGGCAAAACAATCCGCCACAATAATGGAATTTAGTGCGCTTTCGGCAATCCATTTATTTCACAACCCGCAACTCATCACCCATGCTTTCCTCGTTCAAAAACCACGCCCTCCCTTGCGCCGATCGCGTTCCTCCCCCATATCGGGTCGCCGAACCGTGAACAGAGGAATCGATCGTCATGGCTGAAGAAAAGCGCGTGTTTCAGGCCGAAGTGGCCAAGCTGTTGGATATCGTCGTTCATTCGCTGTATTCGAACCGCGAGATCTTCCTGCGCGAGCTGATTTCCAACGCCTCGGACTCGTGCGACCGGCTGCGCTACGCCGCGCTGACCCAGCCCGATCTGCTCGACGGCGACGCCGATTTCAAGGTCACCCTGACCCCCGACGCGGAGGCGGGCACCCTGACCCTGGCCGACAACGGCATCGGCATGAATCACGACGATTTGGTCGCCAATCTCGGCACCATCGCGCGTTCGGGCACCGCCGAATTCGTCCGCCAGCTGGGTGGCGACGCCAAGAAGGACGTCTCCTTGATCGGCCAGTTCGGGGTCGGCTTCTATTCCGCCTTCATGGTCGCCTCGAAGGTGCGCGTGGTCTCGCGCAAGGCGGGCGAGGAAACCGCCTGGGTCTGGGAATCCGAAGGGGCCGGGGAATTCACCGTCACTCAATCGACCGAGGCGGCCCCGCGCGGTGCCACCATCACCCTGACCTTGCGCGACGATGCCAAGGAGTATCTCGAACCCGGCACGCTGCGCCGCATCGTCAAGAAAACCTCGGACCACATCGCCATTCCGGTGTTCTTGAGGGAAACCGGCAAGGACGAGGAAAAGCTCAACGCCGCCAGCGCCTTGTGGGCGCGCGCGAAGTCCGAGGTAACGCCCGAGCAGTACAAGGAATTCTATCACCACGTCGCGCACGCCTTCGACGAGCCGTGGCTGACCCTGCATTACCGCGCCGAGGGGGCGATCGAATATACCGGGCTGCTGTTCATCCCCGGCTCGAAGCCGTTCGATCTGTTCCAGCCCGAACGCAAATCGCAGGTGAAGCTGTATGTGCGGCGCGTCTTCATCACCGATTCGGTCGAGGATTTCCTGCCGCCCTACCTGCGTTTCCTGCGCGGCGTCGTCGATTCGGCCGACCTGCCGCTGAACATCAGCCGCGAGCTGTTGCAGCACAATCCGATGCTGTCGAAAATCCGTTCCGGCCTGGTCAAGCGGGTGCTGTCCGAAATCGGCAAGAAGACCGACGACGCCGAGGGCTATGCCGCGTTCTGGGAAAATTTCGGCGCGGTCCTGAAGGAAGGCCTGTACGAGGATTTCGAACGCCGCGACGACATCTTGACCCTATGCCGCTTCCACAGCACCGCCGCCGAGGGTTGGACGACCCCCGACGAGGTGGTGGCCCGCATGAAGCCCGGTCAGGACGAGATTTATTACATCACCGGCGACGACGCGGCCGCCCTCAAGCGCAGCCCCCAGTTGGAGGCGTTCCAGGCCAAGGGAATCGAGGTGCTGCTGCTGACCGACCCGATCGACGAATTCTGGGTCTCGTCGGTGGGCTCGTTCAAGGGCAAGACGCTGCGCTCGGTCACCGAAAGCACGCTGGATCTGTCGAAGATCGAGGGCAACCCGGACACCGAAGCCGCCAAGGCGCCCGAGGCCGAGGGCCTGGACGGTCTGATCGCGGTGATGAAGGCGGCGCTGGGCGACACGATCGCCGATATCCGCCGGTCGGAACGCCTGACCGGATCGGCGGTCTGTCTGGTCGCCGAAAGCGGGCAGATGAGCATCCATCTGGAAAAACTGCTGCGCGCCCACCGCAAGCTAGAGCATGGCACTCAGCGCATACTGGAAATCAACCCGCGCCATCCGTTGATCACCCGTTTGGCCGCCAAGGCCGCCGAAAAGGCCGATATCAGTGATGCCGCCCATCTGTTGCTGGATCAAGCCCGCATCCAGGAAGGCGAGCCACCGGCCGACCCGGCCGACTTCGCCCGCCGTCTGGCCGATGTCTTGGAAAAGGGGTTGGCGGGCTAAAACCGAAAACCGTTACTCGGCGGCATCCGGCCGCCGAGGCGGTTCACAGGGGCGCATGATCGCCATGAAGCGGCTGTCCATGCTGGACAGCCAAGCGGCGAGGCCGCGCAATTCGCCGCGCAATTCGGCCAGGATTTCGCCGTGGCGCCGCACTTCGATTTCAAGGCCGCCGGTCCGGGTTTCCATCGTGCCGACCCGGGCCTCTAAAGCCTCAAGCCGGGTTTCAACATTCCCCAAGCGAGTTTCAACGGCCCCCAGGCGGGCTTCCACGTTCTCCAGGCGAATTTCAACGTTCCCCAGGCGGGCTTCCACGCGGTCAAACCGACCATTCACCTGGGCGAATCCCTGGATGAGCAGGTCGCGTAGTTCCGCGTTATCCTTGCTCAGGCTCATGGTCGATGTCTCCCTTCTTAGGGGAAAGCTTAGCACACCCGCCCCATCGCATCCAGCGCACCTTGCAGGATATAGGCGGCGGCCATCTTATCGACCACTTCGGCGCGGCGTTTGCGCGAGGCATCGGCATCCAACAGCGTGCGGGTGACCGCCGCGGTCGATAGCCGCTCGTCCCAAAAGGCGACGGGAAGATCGCGCAGGGCCAAAAGATTGCGCACGAAGGCCCGCGTCGATTGACAGCGCGGGCCCTCGCCGCCGTCCATCTCGACCGGAAGGCCGACCACCAGACCGCCGACCTCGTGTTTGTCGATGACAGCGAACAAGGCCGCCGCGTCGGCGCCAAGCTTCGTGCGTCGCACCGTATCGAAGGGGGTGGCGATGGCGCCCCGCACGTCGGACAAGGCCAGCCCGATGGTTTTCGTCCCCAGATCCAGGCCCAGCAGGCGGGCGTGGCGGGGCAAGGCTGCGCGGAGTTCGGGAACGGTCATGACGGTCATCGCCTAACCCTCGCTTATACCGAAGGGTGAAGGCAAGTTTTTCCAAAAAATCTTCATGACAGGGATCGTCGGCTTGCCTCATCCTGGTATCGTTAAGCCCATGATCAAACCCACGCCAACCACCAGCGAATCCACCCGGCACGCGCCCGGCTTGGCCCGGAAAGCGGGGTTCAGCCGTTTGGCGGTGATGCGGCTGGTCGAGACCTGCCCGACCGGCGCCCTGGTGGTGGGCACCAAGGGCGAAATCCTTTACGCCAACCCGGCGGCGGCCGAACTGTTCGGGGTCGGACGCGCCGCGCTCGACAACGTCAATATCCGCATCCTGTACGGCAACCGGGCGCATCACGAGCTTTTGGCCGAACGCTTTGCCGCCGGCACCCCGATCCACGGGGTCGAGGTCGAAATGCGCCGGATCGGCGCCGAGAATTTCCGCGCCCGCGTCGCATGGGAAGCGACCCAGTTCAACGAGCAGGATGCCGCCGTGGTGTGGGTCGAGGATGTCTCGTCCCGTCTGGCGCAGGAAGAGGCCCTGGAACGCCTGTTCGATGCCGCGCCGTCGCCGATGCTGCTGTGCCGGGCACCGGGTGGCGAGGTCAGCCGCGCCAACCGGCGCGCCGTCGAGCTGTTCGTCAGCGGCCGCCAGATCGAAACCCTGAAACTGGAAGACATTACCGGGATCGACAATTACCGCTTGTTCCTAAAGCGCCTGCGCGGCGGCGGTTTCGTCGGCGATTTCGAACTGGTGCTACGCACCGCTTACGGCGAAAGCTTTCCCGGCATGGTCTCGGGGCAAGTCGTGCATGTGGCGGGCGAACGCTTCATCGTGGTCAGCATCACCGACATCACCGAGCGCAAACGCGCGGAGGAAACCCTGCGGCGCTTCTTCAACGGCGCCCCCCTGGCGATGCTGCTGGCCCGGCTGTCCGATGGCCACGTGCTGCGCATCAACCGGCGCGCCTCGGAACTGTTCGACACGGCGGCGGCCGGTGAAAAGGGCACCGTGACGATGGACGGCCTGATCGGCCCCTTCGCGCACAAACGCTTTTTGGGCTTGTTGGCCGAGGGCGGCTTTATCGACAGCTTCGAAGCGCAACTGACCACCGAATACGGCGAGACCTTTTGGGCGATGCTGTCGGGCCAGATCATCGAGATCGACGAGGAACGCTGCGTTCTGGTCGGCGTCACCGACATCACCGACCGTAAACACGACGAAGAGGAACTGCGCAGCGCCAAGGACGAGGCCGAGCGCGCCACCCAGGCCAAAACCCTGTTCCTGGCGACGATGAGCCACGAGATCCGCACGCCGATGAACGGCGTGCTCGGCATGTTGGAAGTTCTGGGCACCACGCGGTTGTCCGAGGATCAAAGCGAGATGGTCGGCGTCATCCGCGATTCGGCCCGCACGCTTTTGACCATCATCGACGACATCTTGGACCTGTCCAAGATCGAGTCGGGCAAGCTGCATCTGGAAAAGATCGCGTTTTCGCTGCGCGACACCGTCGAATCGACGGTCGAGCTGGTGTCGGCGCGGGCCCGCGAAAAGGGCCTCGAAGTCGCCTGGGTGGTCGATACCGCCCTGCCCGACCGCTATATGGGCGATCCGGTGCGGCTGCGCCAAGTGATGCTGAATCTTTTGGGCAATGCGGTCAAATTCACGCAATCCGGCCATGTCGCGGTTCAGGTGCAGCTGATCGAGAAATCAGACCCTTACGTCGCGGCGCGCTTCGAAGTGCGCGATACCGGCATCGGCCTGACCGAGGAGCAGCAGGCCCGGCTGTTCCAGCCCTTTACCCAAGCCGACGCCTCGACCACCCGGCGGTTCGGCGGGACCGGTTTGGGGCTGTCGATCTGCCGCCGCTTGGTCGGCATCCTAGGCGGCAATATCGGGGTGACCAGCGCCGAGGGTTCCGGCTCGACCTTCTGGTTCGAAGTGCCGATGGAACACCTGCCGACGGGACCGGACGACGTGCCGACCGATCTGGACGGAACCGCCACCCTGGTGGTCGAGGATGTCGATGAGGCCCGCTGGGGGTTGGCGGCGGCGATTCGCCGCCACGGCGGCCAAGCGATCGAGGCGTCCTCGGCGGACGAGGCGATCGCCTTGGTCCAACACGGCTTGGCGTTCGACGCCGCCTTGATCGATGATGTCGAAAAGGCGGAGTGGCTGGTCGATAGCTTGGCGGCACGCATTCCGGCGTCGGCGATCGTGCCGATGTCGCCCGGCCGTTCCGACCAGTTTGCCGGATGGATGACCAGCCCGGGTTTGGCGCCGGTGATTTCCAAGCCGGTCCGCTGGGCGGCATTGGCCCGCCATATTTCGGCGGCGTTGGGACGAAGCTGCCCAATCGCCGAGCAGTCGCCCAACCAGCAAATGGTCCGCCCGGCGCCACCCAGCGTCGCCGAGGCCCTGGCCGGGGGCACCCTGATCCTGGTGGCCGAGGACAATCCCACCAACCGCTTGGTGATCGGCAAGCAGCTGGCGAAGCTGGGCTATGCGTGCGAGATGGTCGAGGACGGCGAACAGGCCTGGACGGCCCTGGGCCAAAAGGATTACGCCCTGCTGCTGACCGATTGCTTCATGCCGCGCCTGGACGGGTACGAGCTGACCGCCCGCATCCGCGAGACCGAGCGGACATCGGACAACGGGCGGCGCCTGCCGATCATCGCCTTGACCGCCAATGTGCTGGCCGGGGATGCCGATAAATGCCTGCGGTCCGGGATGGACGGTCACTTGAGCAAGCCGGTCTCGTTCGATCAGCTCGAGACGGCCTTGTCGAAATGGCTGCCGCTGTCCGTGCCCGCGAAGACCGAGGCGAAAGTCGATCCCCTCCCCGATCCCACCGGCGATCCGCCGGTTCGCTGGGAGACCCTGGTCGAGATTCTGGGCGACAACGATCCCGACCTGATCACCGAAATCCTGGGGTATTTCGTGGAAACCTTCGCCGACCAGGTCCGGGCGGTGGAAACCGCGCTGGCCGGACGGGATCGCCAGGGCCTGCGGGGCGCCGCGCATGCGGCGAAGGGGGCGGCACGCAACGCCGGGGCGCAGGCCTTGGCCGAAACCATGGCGGAGATGGAGGCCAAGGCGCCCACTGCCCGCTGGGCCGCGCTGACGGCATTGACGGAAGGGATGAAAACGCGCTACGCCGATGTCGCGAACTTCGTGGCGGGTCTGGCTGGCGGTGGAACGAAGGGATAAGCGATGAGCATGTCATTGAATCCCCGGAATGGCGGGGCGCGGCGCATTCTGGTCGTCGACGACGAAAAGTTCAGCCGATCGATCATTCTGCGGATCCTGAAGGACATTCTTCCCGAACACGAGGTCGTGCAGGCGGCCGATGGCGGCGAGGCCTTGAACCATCTGCGCGGCGGCAGCGATGCGTTCGCGCTGGTGATCTGCGACTTCAACATGCCTGTGTTGACCGGGCTGCATTTCTTGAAGGCGGTTCGCACGGGGTTCGAGGGCATCCGGCACGATTTGCCGGTGGTCATGCTGACCGGACACGCCGATTCGGCGCTGGTCCAGGCGGCCTTGGCGCTGGATGTCGATGGGTTTCTGGTCAAGCCGGTGTCGAAGCAGGCCTTGCAGACGCGGCTGGAATACGTGCTCGGCGGTGGCGCCGGATTGAAGACCGCCGATCAGTATGGCAACGTTGATATCGAGGATATTTCGCAGGCGGTGCTGAAGGGCACGGCGCCGGTGGTCGATGTTCAGCCACGCACGGCGGCGGCCGGGCGGCCGGTGGGGTTGGCGAAGCTGGAATTGCCCGCCACCTTGGCCGCCGATGTCGTGGCGCCGACCGGCGAGGTGTTGTTGTCGGCGGGAACGTCTCTTACCCCCCGGCTACTGACGCGTTTGAAGGAACTGCACGGCGTCGGCATCGTCCCCGGAAGCGTGCAGATCCAGTAGGCGTTTTATAGGCGGTATCCGTCATGACCGAAGGTGGCGACCTAAAACAGGGCCACGGATTGTACGTCGGATTCGCCTTCGCGGCGGCGGACGTGCTGTTCGAACTTAGCGAAGCCGGCATCGTGGAGTTCGCGGTGGGGGCGGCGCTGAAATTGCTGGGCCGTCCGGCGCGGCGCCTGCAAGGAATGGCGTTCGCCGATCTGCTTGCCCCATCATCGCGGCCCGAGGCCGAACGCGCCCTGACCCGGATGGTCGAGGGGGCGCGGGTCCGGCGCACCGTTTTACTGGGCCTGCGCGAAGACGGCAGCACGGTTTCGCTCGAGATTTCCGGCTATCGCCGCGCCGAGGATGGCGGGCACCTGCTGGTGGCGATGTCGTTGGGGGCGGTAACCGTGGCCGGTCATGCCCACCGGATCGCGCAAAGCGGCCTGCTCGACGGCGACGGGTTCCGCACGATGGCGAACTCCTTGGTACAGTCGGCGGCGGGTGGCCAGCCTTACCGGCTGTCGATGATCGATCTGCCGGAAATCGACCGCTTGCGGGCCGAGGCGGGGTCGGATGTCGCCCAGAGCTTCGTCGGCGAATTGGGGGCGCGGTTGCGGGCGCTGTCGGTTGGCGGCGACGCCGCCGGCCAACTGTCGGACAATCGCTATTGCGTGTTGCACCCGCCGGAAGTCGATTCCTCGCGGATCGAGGAAGCGGTCGGCGAGGCCGCCTTGGCGGTCGAGCAAAAAATGCACGCGCCGGGATTATCCACCCTGGTTCTCGATGTCGCCGAGGTGCCGCCCGACGATATTCCCCACGTCTTGGCCTATGCGCTGAACCGCTTCACCCAGGGCGGCGACACCAAGGGCGGCTTGGCCGCGCTGGCGGCCGATCTTCAGCCAAGGTTGTCGGCGGCGGTCAAGGAAATGCGCGCGGTCCGCGAGGTGATCGAACGCGGCGAGTTCAACATCCTGTACCAGCCGATCGTCGATCTGTGGACCGGGGTGGTTCATCACTTCGAATGCTTGCTGCGGTTTTCCGACGACAACGAACGTTCGCCCTATCTGACGGTGACCTTCGCCGAGGATACCGGTCTGGCCGGGGAAATCGACCTGGCGGTGGCCGAGCGGGTGATCAGCGCCATGCGGGTCGCCCCCCTCAGTCATCCGTCGCTGAAATTCGCGATCAATCTGTCGGGCCGCTCGCTGTCCGATCCCACCGTGGTCCGGCGGTTGAAGACCCTGCTGGGCGAGGCATCCGCCACCCATCATCGCCGCTTGATGCTGGAAATCACCGAATCGGCCGAAATTCGCGACTTCCCGGCGGTCAACGCGGTGGTTCAGGATTTCCGGGGCATGGGCTATTCAGTCTGCCTCGACGATTTCGGGGCGGGCAACGCGGCCTTTCACTATTTACGCGCCCTGGGCGTCGATCACGTCAAGATCGACGGCAGCTATGTTCACGACTGCGTCGGCAGCGCCCAGGCGGCGGCCTTCATCCGGGCCATCGTCGGGCTATGTAACGAGCTGGGCATCTCGACCATCGCCGAATATGTCGAGAACATCGAAACCGTCAACCTGCTGCGCGTTCTGAAGGTCCGCTTCGGGCAAGGCTACCTGTTCGGCAAGCCGATGCGGCCTCGCCCGGCGGCGCATGCGGGCGACCTCAAGGGGCCGTGGCTGACCGCGACCACCGAATGGCGCAACGACCTTTTGCATTGGCGCGGCGTTACTCCCGCGGCAGGGTCGCGATCACCGACGGACGGCTAAGGGCGGCTTCGTACCACGCGGCCAGGGCGGCGCGGCCGGGCCGCCATTCGGTGATGGCGCGGTAATCCAGATAACCGAACACCGAGACCGCCGCGATCTGGCCCAACCGGAACTCATCGCCCCAGGCGGCGCAATCGGCGTTTAGCACGTCCAGCCCCCGGGCGATCACGTCTTGATGTCCATCGACCCATGCGGCCCAGGTCAGTTCCTTGGGGCGCATCGCGCGCTCGGTGCGGATCAGCAGGGCCGAGTCCAGAATGCCGTCGCACAGGGCCTCCCAGCGGCGGTGGCGCCAGCGTTCGGGGCCCGCGGCCGGGATTAAGGCGGGACCGTCGTGCAGGGCGTCGAGAACCTCGCAGATCACCGGCGAATCGTAATAACACTCGCCGTCCTCGGTCTTCAGCACCGGGATCTGGCACAACGGGTTTTCGTGGATCAAATCGGTGGCGGGATCATAGGGCGAGGTCGGCACAAGCTGGATTCGCTCGCCCAGCCCGGCCTCGATCGCCACGATCCGGCATTTACGGGAATAAGGCGACAGATGGGACATACGCAGCGTCATCATGGCGCGGGGTCCTTTCGGATAACGGCCCACTCAGTGAATCACGTCTCTGCCAGTTTGGAAACCGGAACCGCTTCTAAAATACGCGTGCCGCAGCCTCATGGAGGACTGGGAATTATGCGAGCGCAAGCAAGCGGTAGAAAAGATCGCGCCTCTTCCCTGACGCCGTCCGTCGTTTCCGGGATGCCGTGGCGGGTGACCGAGGTCGCGGTATTACCCGATTTTCGCCTGAAGGTGCGCTTCCTCGACGGAACCGAGGGCGTGGCCGAGATGGCGGCGCTGGTTCGCGCCGCCGATGCCGGGATTTTCGCCGCTCTTGCCGATCCCGAACGCTTCGCCGAGGCCTATGTCGATCTGGGTGCCGTCGCTTGGCCTGGGGGGCAGGATCTGGCGCCCGACACCATGTATCGCGGCATCAAGGAACACGGCATCCACACACCACTTTAACTCGTCGGGCTCATCGTCCACGACCCAAGTGGAAATCGATCATGATGCCCCGGTCAAACGGTAAACCACGACCTCGCGGAACTCCCTGTCCTCCAGCGTCAGCAAGGTGGCGACGGTGTGGCGGGCCAGTTCGGTCAAGCCGTGTTTGGGAAGATAGGCGCGTCCGGGGTCGGCCATCAAGACCAGGGTGCCGCTTTCGGCCATCCGTTTCAGCCATGGCCAGATATGGTCGGTCATCGGGCGCTCATAACACACGTCACCCGCCACCACGACGTCCCAACGGCCCAGCGTTCCCACCACGTCGGCGCGCAGGGTGGTGACCGCGACCCCGTTGAGGGCGGCGTTCAGGGTGATCGCCTCAATCGCCAGATCGTCGATTTCGGCGGCGTCCACCGTGGCCGCGCCCAGCTTGGCCGCCGCGATCGCCGAGGCGCCGCAGCCAGCGGCGAAGTCCAGCACGCGCTTGCCCGCGACCAAGGCCGGATTGTCCAAAAGGTAACGGGTCAAGGCTTGTCCGCCCGCCCAGCAGAATGCCCAATAGGGCGGCGGCAGATTGGGCCGCTCCAGAAAAATTTCCGTCGCCTCCCACAAGGCGATGGCGTCGGCGGCCAAATGCAGCCCGATCTCGGGGCAGGCCGGCGGGGCCGACGGGGTGGTGTGGCTGACGATGAAGTCGGCGAACTGGGTCATACCGGCGGACCTTTGCAAAAACTCGTCCGCCCGCGCCCGGCGAGGGCGTATTAGAGCGCCGTGCTTCAAATATGAAGCATGGCGCTCCTGCAAGCATTGAGCGAGCGGCCAAGCGCGCGGAGGCGCGCGCCCGGCGAGGGACAAAATATAAAGTTTAGGGTGTGATGCACATTTTGGGCATCACACCCTAATTGATCGATGACAGTCCGTTCGAGCGCACTCGTTTTTGCCATTGCCCCATGAAGGTTTGGAAATCCTCGGCCTGTTTGATCTTGTCGCCGATCCGGCGGAAATCGACGATGCCGTGTTCCGGCGCGCTGGTCAGCAGGTCGAACCCGTCCTTCAGATTGGTCGCGGCCATCTGCGGCCCGAAAACCCGGCGGATGCGTTCCAGTCCGCGTTCGTCGCGGGCCAAGGTCATCGCGGTGGCGAGGTCGAGAACGCGTTGGGCGGTCGCCGCGTCCAGGGGTTTTCCCGCCGGCGGCCGCTCGATATTGGCTTCGATGGCGACGGCGGCCTCCGGCCACTTCTTCATTTCCCAATAGATCTCGGCGCGCAGGGCGCGCGCGTCGGGCGACTGGTCGTTGACCAGCAGCGCCAGGGCCTCGGCATCGCGTCCCAGATTGGCCAGCACCCGGATCCGCAGATAGCGACGCTGGTCGTACAGAGCGGGCGGCTCGTCGGCCACCTCGGTGGTTTCCAGGGTGTCGAGCGCGGCTTGGCTTTGCCGGTTGGCGACTTGCAGGAAGGCCAGACGGGCGCCGACCCGGGCCTTTTCCACCCCGGACAGCCGGGTCCGCACCTGGGCGTCGAGCAGCGCGCTGGCGCGGTCGAGCAGATCGACCGAGGCCAAGCGATCGGCCAAGCGGCGGATCATCTCGTCGCCCTTGTCGCCCGAGGGGGTCAGCTCCTGGAACTCGTCGAACAGCCCGATCGCGGTGATCGGCTGCAACTTGTCGGCCTCGCCGCCCAGATAGAGGCGCTCGAACACCGCCGACATCATTCGCGACACGTTGGGAATGTCGGGATTGTCGGGAAGGTTCTGGATCAAGGCGCGGAAGGCGCGCAAACCGTCGCCATAGCGGCCGGCCGCGACCAGCAACTCGCCCAGACGCTTCAGATTCTCGTATTCGAACTGAGGGTCGCGCCAAGCGAACCGCAGCCGTTCCATCCGATGAATCGCGTCATCGATCGAGATCTTCTGGCGGGCCAGGTCCATTTCGATATGGTGGCGCATCGCGAAGGCGCGGTCGGGCCGCGACGGTCCGTCCTCGACCTCTTGGTACTTGGCCTCGGCCTTGTCGTAATCGTGCAGAGCCTCGGCGACCAAGCCTTGCAAATAGGTCAGCCCCGCCTGATCGTATTTATTAAAGCCGACCGGGGCGTTGGCGCTCGAGGCGGCGCCGCCGATCGCCTCGACGATCCGATTGGCGGCCTTGGCATCGCCGACCGCGATTTCGGCTTCGATGGCGACCCGGCCGATCTCGATCCGCAAGCGCGGCGGCCAGCCGTCCATTTCGTCGGCGGCGCGTTTCAGCACCAACGCTTCCAATCCCAGTTCGCCGCTCCGCGCCTTGGCGGTTGACAGCCAAAGGGCAACTTGGCGGTCATTGACCAAACCGGGCTGGCTGAGATCGGCGATCGCCTCGGCGTCACGCACCATCAAGACATTCGCCGCGCCGCGCACCGCCTTGAATTCGTTGGTGTCGGCAAAGGCCGGATCGCTGAGGGCCGCCGCCTTCAACACACCCAGCGCATCGGCCGCCATCGAATTGGCGAGATAGTGCCGCGCCACCTCCAGCCGTGGGCCACGACGGTTTTTCGGATCGGCGGCGGCCACCCGGCCAAGCAGCAACTGGTGCATGCCCTCGAATTTGTCGAGACCGCCGCGCAGCCAGCGGGGAATGTCGATCAATCCCGATGGCGAGGTCGGTTCCTGCACCACCACGTGACGGTCGGACGTGGCCTTTCCCTCGCCCGGCGCGGGGGCCGCGACCAGATCGCGCGACATCATGATGCCGCCCGGCATCGTTACCTGAACGTTGCCGTGGGTCGGATCCAGCCACACACCCTCCATCCTGGGCACCATCGCCACCCCTTGGACGCTGGCCAGGAGATCGAAGCCGGGGAAATGACGCTCGTCCGCCAAACCGGCGCCGACCGTCGAGGAGGGCATCACGTGGATAAGGTCGCCGACCTCGGGGTCGACCAGAATCACCGCCTCCTTGGCGGGCAGCAGTTTCGACAGCAGCAAACGGCCCCGGCTTTCGAAATCGAATTGCTTCTGGCCAATGAGAGGCTGCAGCGGCTTGGGCGCCTCCTCATAGAGATCGAAGCTCCAGACATTGCCGTCGCGGGCGGGCACGGGCGAGAAGCCGCGCCGGGTCAACAGCCGCAGCGCCGTGCCGGTTTTCGACGGCACCCGCTCGGCGGCCAGCACAATGCCGTTGCCGGTACGGACCAGCCCGGCGGGGTCGATGGTGGTTTTGCGGTCGAAAACCAGCCACAGCCACCCGGCCCGGCGGAAGGCAGCAGCCGCCGCCGGCTGGTCGAAGCTGATCGCCACGGTGGCCCCCGGCGGACGATCGCCGAGTCCCCCCCCCTCGCCCGCCGAGGGGAGATCCACCGCCGGCGGAGCAGCGGCCGGGACCGGCGCGGGCGGTTGCGGTGCCGCCGCCGCTTGGGTCGGGGCCGCTTGGGATGGCTGCGGCGGCGGCGCGGCGGGCGGCGGCAGCGTTGCCGAGGCCAAGGGGGTCAGCGTGTCGGGCTGCGCCTCGGCCCCTGGAGCGGGGGCCAGGGTAGGCATCGGGGCGCCCGCGGCGCGCGGCGGCGGTTCCGAACCGGCGGGCCGTACCAAATCAACCGCCACCCGGGGACCGCTGGTGAAGTGACGAACCCGCATGCCGACAGGCAGGGCCAGCACGACGACGGTGCTTTTATCCTTCGGTCCCGCCGAAACCACCCCGACATCGGTGGGCAACGAGGCGGCCAGCGCGGTGGGATTGACGCGGGCGGCGCGGTCGAACGTCAGCGTGACTTGTGTGCCCTTGAGATCGACGGAATAATCAACCGGACCGGGCCAGTCGAAGACCAGCCGGTTAAAGCCCGGATGTTCGCCGCCGCGCACCATCAAATCGATCAACGCCGCCGGTGTGGACGGCAAGGACGGCGCCGACGCGGCGGGTTGGGCAACCGACTGGGTGCGGGTTTTCGCCTCGGTCAAATCAACGACCGTCGAACTGCCGGTGACGAAGCTTTTGATTTGAACCGGCACCGCCAGCGGAAAGGTCAGCATCCGGCGGTCGGGACTGGCGGTTACCCCCCGCAGATAATGCGCCAACGGCTTGACGAGGCTTTTCGGGTCACCTTGGACGGCGTGGTCGAACCGCAGAATCAATTCGTTGTTGACGACGTCGGCCGACCACTGCACCGGCTGGCCCCAATCGAAGACCATCCGGCCAAAGCCGTCATGATCGGCGCCGCGCGGGCTGGGCAGACCTTCGGCAAGGGCAAGCCCCATCCCAAGGATGGCGGCCGCGATGCAGACGGCCACGGCGAGAACGCGAATGCCGGGCCCGCTCTTTGGTTTGCCGCCCCGCGTCTCGCCTGGGAATGCCATCGGTGTCTAGTCGAAACTGGCCAGTAGCCTGTCGATCTCGGATTGATCGTGGGCGTCGGTGGCAAGCTGGGGACCGTGCAGCAAGTCCTCGTCCGAAGAGACTTCCTTGGGCGTCTTGCGTGGTGCGTGAAGGTCCGCCTCCTGCCCGAAGACGCGGACCAGCGTTTCGACCCGGACCTCGATTTCCTTGAGGACCTTCACCACCTTGCTGATGCGCTGGCCGGTGATGTCCTGGAAATTGCAGGCCTCGAAGATGCGGGTGGTGATCTCGGTCAGCCGTTCGGCGACGTCCGGCTCCATCATCGTGCCCAGATGTTCGATCTGTTCGGCCGAATCCAGGATGATATTGGTCGCCCCCTCGGTCGCGCCGATGATGGCATCCAATTCGTCGGTGGCCGAGGCGATGAACTCGGTCTTGATTTCCGCCGGGCGGAGCTGAACGATTTCCGCCTTGGCGGAATGGATATAGTCGGCCAGCCCCTCCAGCTCGCGGTAAAGCCGAAGGTCGCCCGCCGAAATATCACCGTCCACCGTGTCGAGGAGCCCCCGAACGACCAGGGCTACCTCGTCGATTTTGACGCTGTCCCCATGATCCCGACGAATGACATCAAGACGTAAGGCGAGATCGCGATCCAACGTCGCCGCCATAACAGGGGTCCCCCGATGCAAAGAACTAGAAATCGCCGAGGACGCTGGTCATCTTCATCTTCAGGGTTTCCGCGTTGAACGGCTTGACGATGTAGTTGGAAACACCGGCTTCCTTCGCGGCGATGACGTTTTCCGACTTCGATTCGGCGGTGACCATAATGAAGGGCACGGCTTTCATCTTGGCGTCGGCGCGAACTTCGCGAAGAAGCTGCAAACCGGTCATCGGCTCCATGTTCCAGTCGGAAATGACCAGACCATAGTTTCCGACGCGCAGCATTTGCAGCGCCATCGAGCCGTCGGTCGCTTCATCCACATTGTTGAAACCAAGTTGTTTCAGCAAATTGCGGATGATCCTCAGCATCGTCTTATAATCATCGACGATGAGGACATTCATATTCTTATCGACAGCCATCCCAAAACTCCTTCGAAGCTATCGCCGTCGCGGCCCCTTCGGAACCCGCAATCCGCGAGTTTTTCTAGATAAATCAGCCCCCCTCACTCACGCAAGGGGTTTTTATGCGAACCGCCCGCTCTTACCCCCCTCCGACCGTTTTCGGAGTGGGAATTTGCCGGCGGGTCGCCAGTTCGGTCGTCACGTTCATCGCCTTCGCCGGGTCCATTTCGGCCAGGATCGGCGCCACTTTTTGCTCCTTCATGCCTTCGACCACATCCAGCAGGATCGGCATGTCGAGCTGTTCGAAAATCTTTGCCGCTTCTTTCGGCTTCATGTTTTCATAAATCTTGACCAGCGAGCGAATTTTATTCGCCTCCTGCTCGTTGTACTGCCGCAACAGGCCCTCGATCGTCCCTTGAAGGCCGCGCAGTTCGGCGACCTTGTGATCGATCTGGTCCTCACCCGCCTTCAGCAGCGCCTCGCGGCGTTCGATATCCTTCTCGCGGGTATCGAGCTGATCGCGCCGCGCCGACAGTTTTTGCAACACGTCCATCTCGGTCTGCGTCATCGACCCCTGGTCGGAGGCGGGTGCCGGCGCGGACGTGGCCGGCGCGGGCGCCGGAGCGGCACCGGGCGTGGCGGGCGTGGCGGTCGGCGCTTGGCCGCGCGGCGGCTGTTGCGCTTCCAGCTCGGTCGCGAGATGGAGCGAGGCCAGACCGGTCAGACCCTTCCAAATATCGCCAATCCGCACCGACAACATCAGCCCGGCCACGAAAATCAAGGCCGGCAGCAAGCGCAGAAAGGGGAAACGCTGGGCAGGACCAGACGGCTTGGCCCGGCGCCTCCTGGGCGGCGCCGACAGGGGCTGGGCGGACAATTGCGGGGCGAAGGGCGGCGGCATGTCCATGAATTACCTCATGGCCTGAAGAGCGCGCAGCAATTCGCGTTCGGCTTCGGAACGGTCGTCGGCATCGGGGTCGGCGGCGGCCGCCGGGGCCGCCCCCATTCCCCGCGGTTCGGCGCGGGACGCCGATTCGGGCTTCGGCGCGGCACCATCGCTTTTTCCCCCGGACAGACGGGGAGCGGGAGCGCCCCGGGCCTCGCCCTTCCCCTCCGCCCGGTTTTCCGCCCGCGCGGTACGAACCGAGGTCTCCAGCCGATTGGCCATGGTGTCGGCGCGTTCGATCATGAAGGCGAGGTCGTCGCGCAGCGACTGGGCCTTTTCCACCCGTTCCTGAAGGCCGGCCCCGGCATCCTCGGCGGCGCGCTTCAGCTTGGGGATCGAGGATTCGGCCCGCAGCGTCGCATCGTTGAAGGCGACGATGGTCTTGGCCAGATCGTCGCGGTTCTTGCGCAATGACGACAGCCGATTGTTCAACATCACCGCGTAACCGATGGTGGCTGCCAGCAGCAGCGAGACGATCAGATCGAGGAAGATCTTCCAGTCCACGGCTTTATCCCTTGTTTCCGTCGCCGAACACCCGGCTATCGACGCGAATGGCGATGTGCTGACCCTTGCGGCCCATCCGGCCCTTGAACATCGGAATGTCGCCGCAGCGCATGTCGATGCCGGAATCCGGGGTGGCGTTCAGCGTGAATTTCGATCCGACGCGCCAGTCGAGAACCTCGCGCAGCGTCATGATCTGTTCGTCCAAAACCGCTTTCATCGGCACTTCGGTCAGCCACAGCTCTTCCGCCAAGTGGGTTTCCCAAATCGAGTCGCGGCCGAACTTTTCACCCATGAACATCTGGAGCAACAGCTCGCGGACGGGTTCCAAGGTGGCATAGGGCAGCAGCAATTCCAATCGCCCGCCACGGTCTTCCATGTCGATGCGCAGCTTGGCGACGATCGCCGCGTTCGAGGGCCGCGAAATGGTCGCGAAGCGCGGGTTGGTCTCCAAACGGTCGAAGCGGAAGGTCACCGGCGACAACGGATCGAACGCCGCCGACAAATCGGACAGCACGACGTGGACCATCCGTTCGACCAGATTGCGTTCAATGGTCGTATAGGGGCGGCCTTCGATGCGCATCGCCGCCGTGCCGCGCCGCCCGCCCAGCAACACATCGACGATCGAATAGATCAACGAGGAATCGACGGTCAGAAGCCCGAAATTGTCCCACTCCTCGGCCTTGAACACCGCCAGCATGGCGGGCAGCGGGATCGAGTTGAGATAATCGCCGAAGCGCAGCGACAAGATGTTATCAAGCGACACCTCGACGTTGTCCGAGGTGAAGTTACGCATCGAGGTCGACATCATGCGCACGAGGCGGTCGAACACGACCTCGAGCATCGGCAGACGTTCATACGACACCAGGGCCGAATTGAGGATCGCCTGAATGCCCGACTTGTCGCCGTCATGGCCGTGGTCGTCGTCGAACCCCAGCAGCGAATCGATTTCGTCCTGATTGAGGACGCGGGTGACATCCTTGCCGCCACCACCACCACCACCACCCATATCGGCCGCCGCGTCACCGCCGCCGCCGCCGCCGCCAAGCATCGCTTCCCACTCGGCCGCCATCGAATCGGTGGCGGGCGCGCCGCCGCCGCCGCCGCCACCGCCGGAATCACCGTCGCCGCCGGCCATGGCGGCCCATTCCCGCATCAGGGCTTCTTCGTCATCCGTCGATCGGCCTTCGCCGCCTTCGTCTTCCCAGTTCATCGTGTCGAACCCGGTGGGAGAATCACTGGACCAGCATTTCGCGGAAGAGAACGTCGTTGACCTTGACCGGCTTGACCGCCGCCGTCACGCGGGTCAGCAATTCCTCGCGCAGCAAGTGCATTCCGGCCGCACCCTGCAAATCCTCGACCCGCAGTTCGCGTAAATAGACCTGGAACGAATCGACGATACGCGGCATCACGGCGTCGATCTTCGGTTGATCGGTCGGATTGTCCAATTCCAGCGCCACCCGGATCTTCAAGAACGCCTGCTTGCGGCCCTGGGTTTGCAGATTGACCAGCATCTCCGGCAGATCCATGAAGATCGCGGGTTGGAGGCCGCTCGCCGGCGAGGGCTCCGCCTTTGACACGTCCTCGGTCTTCGGGCCGCCGAACAGCTTGTCGAAGACGCCCGTGAAATAGAGGCCGGCGCCGCCCCCCAACAAAAGCAGGATCGGAGCGGCGATGATCAGAATCTTTTTGATGGGAAGTGGTGCGGCGCGCTCCTCGGAGGTTTCCGATAAGCCTTCGTCTTCCTCGAAATCTTCCTCAAGATCTTCGGCCATATCGTCCGCCAGCCTTGGTTGATCGTGGTGAAAGCCGGGCGCCTACCGGCGGATCCCTATAAAGGGTCGTTGCTCGAAGGGTAACCGGGCGGGGTTAAAAGAACGTTGCCAGCCGGTCAGCCATGCGACTTAAGGGAGTGTCCCAGTCGCCAGGAGCGGGCTGCCGGAACAGCGTGGCCGAAGGGTACCACGGCGAATCATCACGATCCACCAACCAACGCCAGCACCCGTCGAAGCGCGACAAAATCCACACCGGTTTACCCAGGGCACCGGCCAAATGGGCGGTCGAGGTATCGACGGCGATCACGAGGTCGAGGGCGGCGACCAGGGCGGCGGTATCGGCGAAATCCCAATCCTCCCCGATGAGGCCGATCATCGGCGGCGGCGGCGGGGCGCCTTTTTGTAAGCTGACGAAGGTGATGCCGGGAAGACCGAGCAAGGGCGCCAAGCGATCCGTGGTCAGGCTGCGCCGCCGGTCGACCAGGGCCGAACGGCGGTCGTTCGGCCGGGGCGCCCCGGCCCAGACGATGCCGACCTTCGGCCCTTCGGGAAGGGCTTGGCCGAACGGCGCGGCGGCGAGGTACGGCGGTTGCGGCGCGCCGTCGGGCCGGATGCCCAAACCAAGCGGCAGGCTCATCAGCGGGCGGGTGAAATCGTGCGGCGGCCGGGGCGTTCCGGCGGCGATGACCTCGGCAACGCCGGGTGCCGTCGCCAGCAGCCGAACCAGCGGCCGGGGGGCCTCGACGATCACCCGCGCCCCCTGTCCGGCCAAGACCGCCGCGAAACGGATGAAGTGCAGGATGTCGCCCAAGCCCTGCTCGGTGGTCAGCAGGATGGTTTTTCCGTCCAACGGCTCGCCCCGCCATTCGGGGGCGGTGGGGGCAAGGGCGGGATAATCCGGTTTTCGGCGGCGATATTCATACTCGGCCCACCCCTCGGCGAAATTGCCTTGTTTCAGCAAGGTGGCGGCCAAATGGTAATGGGCATCGACATAATCCGGGGAGCAAGCGACAAGATCGCGCAACACCCGCTCGGACTCGGCCAAGCGGTTCTGCTCATACAAAACGGCGCCCAGATTGTTGGCTGCCTCGGCGTAGCCCGGCTGGCGGGCGATCGCGTCTTGGAAACAAGCGATTGCCTTGTCCAAGTCGCGCAGCTCGAACCGGGCGACCCCCAGGCTGTTGATCGCCTCGGCGAAATCGGGGCGCCGCGCCAAAGCCGCCTCGAAGGCGGCGGCCGCCTCCCCGGCCCGCCCCAGGTCAAGCAGCGCCTCGCCCAGATCGCGGTGATCCTCGGCCTTGCTTCCATCCAGCCGCAGCGCTTGACCGAGCGCCGTGATCGCCTGCTCGGGCCGGCCGGCCCCCAGATAGGCCCGTCCCAGATCGCCCAGAAGGGCGGCGTTGCGCCGCTCGCGGGTACTGGCGCGCTCCAGCAGCGGCACCGCCTCGGCGTCGCGCTTGGTTTCCATCAGCAGCATGGCCAAGGCGTGCAGCGCCATCACCCAATCGGGGCGCGCCTTGAGGACGGCGCGGTACAAGGGCTCGGCCATCGCCCGGTTGCCGGCGCGGTGGTGGCGGATCGCCGATACCAGGGTTTGTTCAAGGGCTGTCATGGCCCACCAACTCTATCCCGGCATTTTTTGCCGGGCAAGTGTCCCCTCGGTTCGAGAATCCCTTGGAATCCAGGCGGTTGGCCTTTTTCGAGGAGTTGGCACGAGCAATGCAGGAAAGGAGGCGTCTTTAATCGGCATCGGGCAAGACGACGATGGAAAACATCACCTACATCGCGCTGTCGCGGCAAGCGGCT
This sequence comes from uncultured Rhodospirillaceae bacterium, assembly GCA_903899885.1. Taxonomy (GTDB): domain Bacteria; phylum Pseudomonadota; class Alphaproteobacteria; order Rhodospirillales; family Magnetospirillaceae; genus CAIULK01. The sequence goes on along the minus strand of CAIULK010000207.1, from coordinate 4,491 downwards.
CTGGAACGGCAGATGGACGTGGTCGCCAACAACATGGCGAACGCCAACACCCCGGCCTACAAGGCCGAAGACATGATGTTCCGCGAATATCTGGTGAAAACCCGGTCCTCGGACAGAATCCTGGGCAACAAACTGTCCTTCGTGCAAGACGTCGGCGAGGTCCGCAACAATGCGGTCGGCCCGCTGACCAAGACCGACAATCCGCTCGACATCGCCCTGCCCCAAGAGGGTTACTTCCAGATCGAGACCGACGCCGGCATGCGCTACACGCGGGCCGGTCACTTCCGGCTCGACGACGGCGGCATGCTGGTCAACAGCCAGGGCTACGCGGTGATGGACAAGAGCGATCAGCCGATCGTCTTCGCGCCCAACGAAAAGAACATCACCATCGCGCAGGACGGCACGGTGTCCACCGACCTCGGCCGGATCGGCCAGCTGAAGGTGGTGGATTTCACCAGCGACCAGGATCTGCGCAAGGCCGGCGACGGCCTGTACGAGACCAGCCAAGACCCCACCGTCATCGACCGCCCGACCATGGTCCAGGGGATGATGGAGGACTCGAACGTTCAGCCGGTCACCGAGATGACCAAGATGATCTCGGTGCTGCGCGAATACGAGGCCAATCAGAAAATCATGGAAGCCGACAACGACCGCCGGATCAAGGCGATGCAGGTGCTATCCGGCGCCCAGTCGGCCGCTTGACGTTTTTTTAGGGAGTAGATCAGATGCGCGCACTCGATATCGCCGCCACCGGAATGCTGGCTCAGCAGACCAACGTCGAAGTCGTTTCGAACAACATCGCCAACATGAACACCACCGCCTATACCGACCGGCGGCCGGAATTCACGGATCTGCTGTATCAGAATCTGCGCCGGATGGGCACCAACTCGTCGGACATCGGCACGATCGTGCCGGTCGGCATTCAGTTGGGCCTGGGCGTCAAGACCGCGGCGGTGTACCGGCTGACCCAACAAGGCTCGCTGCAAAACACCAACAACACGCTGGATTTGGCGATCCAGGGCAAGGGCTATTTCAAGGTCCAGCTGCCCTCGGGCGAATTCGCCTATACCCGCGACGGCTCGTTCCAATTGTCGCCCACCGGCCAGATCGTCACCAACGACGGCTATGTCGTGCAGCCGGCGACCACCATCGACACCCACGCGGTCGGCATCACCATCGATTCCTCGGGCGAAGTGTTCGAGAAGCTCGACGGTTCGGTCACCCCCTCGAAAAAGGGGCAGCTGGCGGTGTCGATCTTCCCCAACGAAGGCGGCTTGGAAGCGATCGGCAGCAACATGTACATGGCGACCCCGTCCTCGGGCAACGCGGTGGACAGCACCGCCGGTCAGCAAGGCTACGGCACAATCTCGCAGGGCTTCTTGGAAACCTCGAACGTCAACGTGGTGTCGGAAGTCACCAATTTGATCAGCGCCCAGCGCGCCTATGAAATGAATTCGAAGGTGATCCAGGCGTCCGACGAAATGCTGAGCACCGTCAACCAGATGAAGTGAGGAGGTCGTCATGACCCGTTTCATCGCCGTGGTCTTGCTGGGTTTGGGGATGACGCTTCCGGCGTTCGCCGCCGATCGCGCCCTGTCCGACGGCAGCCTGCCGCCGCAACTGCGCTCGGGCACGATCACCATCGAAGGCGACCTTCTGCATCTTGGCGACATCTGGGACAATATCGGCGACAAGGCCGACCGCGCGGTCGCCAATGCCCCGGCTCCCGGCAAGCACGCGATTCTCGACGCGCACTGGCTGGCCGCGGTCGCCAGCGCCAATCACGTCGATTGGTCACCGTCCAGCCCCTTCGAACGGGTTTCGGTCGAGCGGGCCGGAAAGACCATCGGCTCGGCGGTGATCGAGACGCAGATCCGCGAGGCGCTCGACGCCGAGGGGCTGCCGCAGGGATCGGGCTTCGAAGTGACGGGCCGGGAATCCTTGCGCATCGTTATTCCGGTCGATCAGTCCGCCGACATCGCGATCCGCGACCTGGTCATCGACGGCCGGACCCAGCGTTTTTCCGCCACCGTCGAGGTTCCCGCCGGTTCGCCCTTGGCCCAACGGGTTCACGTTTCGGGACGCACCTTCACTGTGGTCAAGCTACCCGCCTTGACCCGCACCGTTCCGCGCGGCGAGGTCATCACCGAACGCGACATCCAGTGGATCGAGGTCCGCGACGAGGCCGTCCGCCCCGACATCGCCACCGAAGTCAGCCAGATCGCCGGCAAGGAACCCCGCTTCTCGGTACGCGCCGGCGCGCCGGTCCGCCTATCCGACTTGCAGCGCGCATTGTTGATCAACCGCAACGCCACCGTGACGATGATGGTCAAAACCCCCTTCATGACCCTGACCAGCCAGGGGACCGCGATGGACGACGGCGGCAAGGGCGACATCATCAAGGTGACCAACACCCAGACCCGCCAAGTCATCGAAGCCAGGGTCGAAGGTCCGAACATGGTGACCGTTACCCCCGGCGGCCCGCGCATCGCGGCCAATTGAGAATCGATAAGGAGACGCCGTCATGACCCGCACCCGTTCCGCCCTGGCCGAGACCGTCGCCCGCACTCTTCTTCTGGTCGCGGCCACCTCGCTCGGCGCCTGCAACGCCATCGACCGCTTGTCGGAAGTCGGCAACGGTCCCGAGGTGTCGAACATTCAAAATCCGACCCAGAAAAACGGCTACAAGGCGGTGTCGATGCCGATGCCCACCCCCCAGGCCCCGCCGCAGAACGCCAACTCGCTGTGGCGGGCGGGATCGCGCGCCTTCTTCAAGGATCAGCGCGCCAAGGATGTCGGCGACATTCTCAGCGTCAGCCTGACCATCAACGACAGCGCGACCTTCTCGACCGCCTTGAACCGCTCGCGCAACAACTCCGAGACCGCCAACACCACCGCGCTGATGGGGTTCGAGAACTCGCTGACCAAGATCCTGCCCGCGACCGTCAATCCCGCCGATCTGCTCAACGTCGGCTCGACCTCCAGCTCGGTCAACGGCGCCTATACGGGCCGCACCGAAGTGCTGACCGCCAACATCGCCGCGACCATTTCGCAGATTCTGCCCAACGGCAATCTGGTGATCGCCGGAACCCAGGAAATCAAGGTCAACCAGGAACTGCGCGAGGTAACCGTGCAAGGCATCGTGCGGCCCGAGGACATCAGTACCTCGAACACCGTCACTTACGACAAGATCGCCGAGGCCCGGATCTATTACGGCGGACGCGGCGTCGCCAGCGACTTCGCTCAGCCCAGATACGGTCAGGAGATACTCGACGTCATCTTCCCGTTCTGATCGGACAACGCCCGGCCTAGGCGCGTCGGCGCGCGTCTAGAGCAAAGTGATTCCGGGTTGAATCACTTTGCTCGAGCGACCATTGCGGTCGCGGCCAAGCAAACCGGAGGTTTGCGCCCGGCGAGAGGCATATAAAGGGCCTCGAACGTGATGCAGCCTAATTGCATCCCGTTCGAGGCCGCCTATCCAATCTGCCGCCACACCATGTACGAGGCGGTAACCACCAAAAACCAAGCGAATCCCGCACGCAAGCGTTCGGCGGGCAATCGCCGCGAGAGCGCCGTCCCGAGAAAGCTGCCCGCGACGGCAAGGACCGTGAACGGAACGAACAGCCGCCAATCGATGTCAACCTTCCCAAGGTAACCCGCAAAGCCGACCGCCGCGTTGGTGGTGACAACGGCCAGCGAGGTACCGATCGCTTCCGGCATCGACAGCCCGGCGAACAGGACCAGCGCGGGGACGATAAGAAACCCGCCGCCAACGCCGATGACGCCGGTCAGCACCCCCAAACCCGTCCCCAAGGCGGCGATCCTGCCGGCCCGAACCGCGAAACCGCCGGAAGCGGTGGAAGGCGTGTCGTCGGCGCCGCGCCGCATCATGCGGACCGCCGTGCCCACCATGACCAGCGCGAACACGACGAGTTGCACGGACGCGGGCAGCGCGATCCCGATCCGGGTCCCGCCGTAGGTTCCAATCATGCCGAACCCGGCCAAGCCGGCCGCCACCGGCAGATTGACCGTGCCGCGGCGCCAGTGGGTCAGCCCGGCGATCGCCGCGGTGATGGCGACGATGCCCAGGCTCGAGGCAATCGCGGATTTCGGCGCGACGCCCAAAAGATAAACCAGGGCCGGGACGGTCAGGACCGCCCCGCCGCTGCCCAGCAGGCCCAGCACGATTCCGGTGGCCAGCCCCGCCAGCACGGCAAATGGTGACATGAGGTTCGTGCCCTCCAAGTCAGCCGGGAATTCTTACTTCCACGGGCGGTTTTCCAGACGTTCCGCGATCATGGCGATGGTATCGGCACGGAAGCGGCGCAAAATATAATCATGAGGCTTGTTGGCCTTAAGATCGTTCCAGGCCTTGCGCTCGTTGCCTTGGTCGCGTTCCTCGGCCGCCCTTTCCACCTCGGGGGTGATGGCGCTGGCGCCCTTGGTTATCCGCGTATATCCGAAGTAATCCATGTGCTCACCGGTGAGGGT
>CAIULK010000206.1 GCA_903899885.1 uncultured Rhodospirillaceae bacterium | reverse complement strand
TCACCCGCTCCTTGGTGGCGCCGCCGCCGACGTCCAGGAAGTTGGCCGGCTCGCCGCCGCACAGCTTGATGATGTCCATGGTGGCCATCGCCAGGCCGGCGCCGTTGACCATGCAGCCGATATCGCCGTCCAGCTTGATGTAGTTCAACTCGTGACGGGCGGCTTCCAGCTCGGTCGGATCTTCTTCCGACTCGTCGCGCATTTCCTCGACATCCTTGTGCCGGAACAATGCGTTGTCGTCGAAATTGACCTTGGCATCCAGCGCGATCACCTCGCCCGCGCCGGTCACCACCAGCGGGTTGATTTCAACGATCGAGCAGTCGAGATCGACGAACGCCTTGTACATCGCGCTCATGAACTTGACGGCGGCGCCGACCTGCTTGCCTTCCAGGCCCAGACCGAAGGCCAGCTTGCGACCGTGAAAGGCCTGGAAGCCGGTCACCGGGTCGATGGCGACCTTTAGGATCTTTTCCGGATGCTTGGCGGCCACTTCCTCGATGTCCATCCCGCCCTCGGTCGAGGCCATGACGGTGATGCGGCTGGTGGCGCGGTCGATCAGCATGCCCAGATACAGCTCGCGCTTGATGTCGCAGCCCTGCTCGACATAGATGCGCTTGACTTCCTTGCCCGCCGGGCCGGTCTGGTGGGTGACCAGCACCTTGCCCAGCATGGCCGAGGCTTCGGCGCCGACTTCGTCGGCGGACTTGACGACGCGCACGCCGCCCTTGCCCTGCTCGTCGCCCTTGAAGCGGCCCTTGCCACGGCCGCCCGCGTGAATCTGCGACTTGACCACCCAAACCGGACCGCCCAGTTCCTTGGCCACCGCGACCGCTTCGGCCGGGGTGTAGGCGACGGCGCCTTTCAGCGTGGCGACGCCGTATTTGGCCAGCAACTGCTTGGCCTGGTACTCATGGATATTCATGGGACCATTTTCTCCCGTTGTGTTTTAGCCTTGATTCATCAAACCCTTGGCGACCCCGACCAGTTTGCGGACGGCGTCGGTCGATTTATTGAAGCCCGCCATTTCCGCCTCGTCGAGGTCGATTTCGATCACCCGCTCGACGCCGCCCGCCCCGATCACCACCGGAACACCCGCGAACACGTCGTCGGCTTGCTTGTACTGTCCCGCCTTGATCCGGACGGCGCAAGGCAGAACGCGCTTTTGATCCTTCAAATAGGCTTCCGCCATCTGCACGCCCGCCGCCGCCGGGGCGTAAAAGGCCGACCCGGTCTTCAGCAGGTTGACGATTTCGGCGCCGCCGTCGCGGGTGCGCTGGATGATTTCCTCGATCCGCTCGTTCGTGGTCAGGCCCATCTTGACCAGATCGGGCAGCGGTACGCCGCCCACGGTGGAATAGCGCGGCAACGGCAACATGGTGTCGCCATGGCCGCCCAGCACGAAGGCGAAGACGTCCTCGACCGAAACCTTGAATTCCTGCGCCAGGAAGGTGCGGAAGCGCGCGGTGTCGAGCACCCCCGCCATGCCGATGATCTTGTGGGCGGGCACGCCGGAATAATGATGCAGCGCCCACACCATCACATCGAGCGGATTGGTGATGCAGATGATGAAGGCGTCGGGCGCGTTCTCGCGGATGCCCTTGCCGACCGCTTCCATGACCTTGACGTTGATGCCGACCAGATCGTCGCGGCTCATCCCCGGCTTGCGCGGCACGCCGGCGGTGACGATCACCACGTCGGCGCCCCGGATGTCGGCGTAGTCGTTGGTGCCGCTGTACGAAATGTTCAAGCCTTCAATGGCCGTCGATTGCACGATGTCGAGCGCCTTGCCCTGCGGCAGGCCTTCCGCCAGATCGAAGAGGACGACGTCGCCCAATTCCTTCAACCCGATCAGATGCGCCAACGTTCCGCCGATATTGCCAGCCCCCACCAAAGCGATCTTTTTGCGTGCCATGACGGCTTTCCCCTCGAATGGAATTCGTCGCCCGATCGGACGGCGTGCGGGTAGCGTAGGTAGCCTGAATCGGCGCCGAGGGCAAGAGACTTGGCGGCGAAAAAAAATCGTTCAAATCAAGAACATTCTGTGAACCATGAACAATATCAACCGGATGGGCGGCTACCCCCGACCAATCCCTTCGGGTGGGCGCTTCGCCAAAAGGGGTTGGTTTTTACCCGCTCGAACGAATGGGGGGTGGGGGTTTGACTTTTCCCCCGTTTCCAGGGCACCTTGCCGGAATGCCCGAGCTTCCCGAAGTCGAAACCGTCGCCCGTGGTCTGGCCGCCGTCTGGGAGGGACGGCGCCTGACGCGCTTGATTTGCCATCGCTCCGGCCTGCGCCGCCCGTTTCCCGAGGGGCTGTCCGAGCGGTTGGCCGGGCGGATGATGCTGCGGGTCGGGCGGCGGGCCAAATATGTTCTGGTCCATTTCGAGGGCGGCGCGGTGCTGTTGATCCATCTGGGGATGTCGGGGCGGATGCGCATCGACCCCCCCGCCCTGGGCAAGCACGATCACGTGGAATTCGTCACCGAGGAAGGCCGCACGGTGGCCTTCACCGATCCGCGCCGCTTCGGCGCGCTCGATTTGTGCGAGGATGGAATTTTAGAGCGGCACCCGGCGCTGGCCGGTTTGGGTCCCGAACCCTTGGACGACGCCTTCACTCCCGCCGTCCTGGCCGCCCGGCTGGCCGGGCGCGGCGGGCCGGTCAAAACCGTGTTGCTGGATCAAACGGTGGTCGCCGGTCTGGGCAATATCTATGTCTGCGAAGCGCTGTTCCGGGCGGGGATCTCGCCGCTTGCTCCGGCCGGTTCGCTGACCGCCCGCCCAATCGGGCGCTTGACCAAGGCGATTCGCGCGGTGCTGACCGAAGCGGTGGCGGCGGGCGGCACCACCTTGCGCGACCACGCCCGCCCCGACGGCGAATTGGGTTACTTCCAGCAAAACCTTGCGGTATACGGCCGCGAAGGCCAGCCCTGCCCCGGTTGCACCTGCGCCGAGGGAGTTCGCCGCATCATGCAGGCCGGACGCTCGACGTTTTATTGCCCGGTGCGGCAGAAAACTTAAAGCATGATCCGATCCACTCGGATCATGCCTAGCCGCCATTGCGGCGGCGGCCAAGCGAGCGGACGCTCGCGCCCGGCGAGGGCGATTTTAAAACGCCTTATCCGTCACCGTCCGAACGTTCTTGACCAGAATGTGAATGATCCGGGCGATGAAGGGATCAACCCCGACCAGCCGCGATTCCAGCAGTTTCTTCGGCAGGATGATGACCGTGGTTTTGGCGGTCGATGTTGCCGTCGCCATGCGGGGTTCGCCGTCGATCAGCGCCATTTCGCCGAAAATGGCGTTGGCGGCGAGCGTGGCCAACAGACCGCCGCGCACATGCAGATCCACGGCGCCGGATTCGATCAGATAGGCGCAATCGCCGGTATCGCCCTCGCGGAAAATGACGTCACCGGCCGCGTAGGTCTGGCGGTCGAGATGGGGAAGCAGCATCATCGTCTCCGTTGCGCTACGATTGTATGCACAGTGCTATATGTCGGGTATGGATAGGCGGTTGTCCACCGCAAAACTTGAATGATAAGCTGCCGACGATGACGCTGTTTCGCCCCATGATCTTGATAGTCGTCCTGATGATCGCGGCCCCGGCTTGGGCCGACGGGTTCTTGTCGGGCAGCGACGATGTGCCACTGGCCCCCGGTCTGACCGAAATCACCGGATCGGGTCTGGTGTTCGACACGCCCCAGGGCCGGATCGTCGAGGCTTATGCACAGGGGCCGGTCGCGTCCGCCGCCGTTCTGGGGTTTTACGCCCAAGCGTTGCCGCAGTTGGGGTGGACACGCCAATCCGACGGCCGTTATCGCCGCGACGACGAAATCCTGGGGATCGAGGTAACGGCCGAGAGCCGGGGGTTAAGCGTCCATTTCACCCTGTCGCCCGAATAGGCCGGGTCGCGTTTTCCAACCAAGCACGATCGGCGGGCGGCAGCAACGGCCCGATTTGGTCGGCGACCGCTTGGTGATAGGCGTCCAGCCACGCAATCTCGGCCTCGGTCAACAAGGCGGCATCGATCAAGGCGCGATCGAAGGGGGCCAGGGTCAGCGGCTCGAAGCCCAACAGCGGGCGTTCGGCGCCCATTGGGGCCGGAACGGCGCGCACGGCCGCCAGATTTTCCAAACGGATGCCGTAAGCCCCGGCCTTGTAGTAACCGGGTTCGATCGACAGGATCATCCCCGCCTCCAACGGCGGCGATTCGGCGCTGGTCTTGCCGATCCGTTGCGGCCCTTCATGCACCGATAGAAAGCTGCCGACCCCGTGGCCGGTGCCGTGGTCGTAATCAAGGCCCGCTTCCCACAAAAATTGCCGTGCAAGGCAATCGATCTGCGGGCCGGTGGTGCCGGCCGGAAACACCGCGCGGGCCAGCGCGATATGCCCCTTCAGAACCAGCGTGAAGCGGCGGCGCTCCTCGTCACCCGCTGGGCCGATGGCAAGCGTGCGGGTCACGTCGGTGGTGCCGTCCAGATACTGGCCACCGGAATCGATCAGGAACAGCGTTCCCGGCTCAAAGCGCCGGTTGGTTTGGGGGGTGGAACGGTAATGCACCACCGCGCCGTTGGGCCCCAAGGCCGCGATGGCCGGAAACGAGGGGCCGCGATACAACGCGTTTCCGGCGCGGAAGCCTTCCAAAACCGCCGCCGCCGCCAGTTCGTCGGTCTCGGGGTTTTGCGAAGCCCAGGCAAGGAACCGGCACAGCGCCACCCCGTCGCGCCGATGGGCGGCGCGCGCGCCGTCCAATTCGACCGCGTTCTTGCGGGCGCGCGGCAACAGGCAGGGATCACGCCCGAGATCGGCCGCGTCGCCCAGGCGTTCGACGATCGCCGCCGAGGTGGTGGATTGATCGGCCCGCACCTTTTTGTCCTTGAGCGTTTCAAGGAACGGCCAGAAGCGGTCCGGGCCGTGCAGCCGGACGTCCGGCCCCAAATGGGCGAGCAGGTCCGCGTTCAGGCGTGCCGGATCCAGGAACAGATCAACCGAGGCGTCGGCATGGATCACCGCGAAGGCCAGCACCACCGGCAAATGAGGGATATCGGTGCCCCGGATGTCGAGCAGCCACGCCACCGACGACGGATCGCTTAGGACGGCGGCGTCCAAATGCTCGTCCGCCAAGCTGTCGGCGGCCAAGGCGCGCTTTCCGCCCGGGGCGTGGCCGGAATAGACCGCGGGGTGGATGCCGACCGGACCGGAGGGCGGTTCCGGGCGATCGCTCCAAACCGCATCGACCGGGTTATCGGGCAAGGCGGCCACCACCGCCCCGGCCTTGGCGCAGGCGGCGGTCAGCCGTTTGACTTGGGCTTGGGTGTGCAAGCGGGGATCGAATCCCAGCCGGTCGCCCGTGGTCAACGCGCCCTCGATCCAACGCTCCATCGGCCAGCGTTCCTCGCCGACGGGGTGGATTTCGACCAATTCGGGATCGGTTTCGCGGGCGGCTTGAAGGGTATAGCGGCCATCGACGAACAACGCCGCCTTGTTTTCCAGAACCACCAAGCTTCCGGCCGAGCCGGTAAACCCGCTGACCCAGGCCAAACGTTCGTCGCAGGGGGCCACATATTCGCCTTGATGGGCGTCGGCCCGGGGGATGACCACGCCGGAAAGACCACGGCGAACGATTTCACCGCGGAGCGCCGCGATCCGGTTCGAATATTGCGTTTTTATCATAGAATGGGTAATCACCTATTTATGGAGATTTATCAAGGGCCTCGAACCAAATTTTTGATTCGACTCACCCGTTGCCGCGTGTCAATCTCCGGCCGTTTGCGGTCAGCCCATTGGATTTTATGCCGGGATGGCCGTGGTCACCACAGCAAATACGGGTAACGTCGATGAACACTTCCGTGCCGCCGAGCGGTTTGAAAACCGGGCCGTGCCCCGCCTGGGTGGCCGATATTCCGGGTCTTTCGGCTCTGATCGCCTCCTCGCCCAAGGTCCATTGGCCGAAATCGCGGCAGGAGCTGTTGGATCTGGCGGCGGGTGGCGTCGATAGCCCCGGTTGCCAAGTCGTCTACGACATCCCCGGCATGGGCCGGGTGGTCGAGGCCGACGTGGTGCGCTGCCGCAACGGCATCGCCGTCAATTACCCCGACCCCTATATGCGCCGCCGCGATCCCGACACCATGTTGATCGCCGACGCCGAGCCCACCGACAAACCGCGCTTCGCCGATCGTTTCGGCCAGGAATTCGGTGCGTTGCGCCAGGAAGTGCTGGATTGGCTGGGTCAGCGCGAGCTGGTCGTGCTGCCGTTTTCGGCCGGCGGCGGCCGGATCGGTCACGACGCGGTTTATGTCGGCCCCGCCAACGCCGCCTTTTTCGGCGCCGCCTTGGCCGATTTGCAGGGTCTGCTGACCCTCGACGACATCGACGAAACCTTCAAGCCGCAGGCCATTTTGTACATGGCGCCGCCCTTCCGCCAAACCCATTGCGGCGGACGTCAGGTGGTGGTGCACAACCGCACCCCCGGTCTGCACGAGGTGTTCGCCCTCAATCTGTATCCCGGCCCCAGCGCCAAGAAGGGCGTGTACGCGCTGCTGCTCGACCGCGGCGAGGCCGAGGGTTGGGTGACCGCGCACGCCTCGGTCGTCCGGGTGGTCACGCCCTACGATAACCGCCTGATCATCATGCACGAAGGCGCCAGCGGCGGCGGCAAGAGCGAGATGCTCGAATATCCGCACCGCGAATTCGACGGCCGAATCGTGCTGGGCGAAAATCTGGTGACCGGCGAGCGCCGCATGGTGCCACTGACCCAGGGCTGTACGCTCGAACCGGTGACCGACGACATGGCGCTCTGCCATCCCGGCATTCAAAGCGACCAGACCAAGCTGTCGGTGACCGACGCCGAGCGGGCGTGGTTCGTTCGGGTCGATCACGTCAGTCACTATGGCACCAGCCCGGATCTGGAACGCCTCTGCGTCGAGCCGCCGGAGCCGCTGATTTTCCTGAATCTGCAAGGGGTGGCCGGGGCGACCTGCCTGCCGTGGGAACACACGCTGGACGCGCCGGGCAAGCGTTGCCCGAATCCGCGGGTAATTATTCCGCGCAAAATGTTGCCCGACATCGTGTGCGAACCGGTCGAGGTCGATATCCGCAGCTTCGGTGTGCGCACCCCGCCCTGCACCAAGGACGCGCCGTCCTTCGGTATTCTGGGCCTGATGCATTTGCTGCCGCCCGCCCTGGCGTGGCTGTGGCGGTTGGTGGCGCCGCGCGGCTATGCCAATCCCAGCATCGTCGGCGGCGACGCGCTGACCAGCGAAGGGGTCGGTTCGTTCTGGCCGTTCGCCACCGGCCGCAAGGTGGTGCTGGCCAATCTGATGCTCGACCAATTGCGCCGCGCGCCCGGCACCCGCTATGTGCTGATTCCCAACCAGCATGTCGGCGCCTGGAAGGTCGGCTTCAACGCGCAGTGGATTGCCCGCGAATATCTGGCGCGGCGCGGCGGCGCCAAGTTCCGGCGCGACCAACTGGTCGATTCGCGGTGCCCGCTGCTGGGCTATGCGTTGAAGCTGTTGCAGGTTGAAGGCGTGCAGATTCCGATCTGGTTCCTGCGCACCGAACTGCAAAGCGAAATCGGGCTCGAGGCCTATGACGCGGGGGCGCGGATGCTGGCCAACTTCTTCAAGCGGGAAGTCGGCGCCTATCTGCAATATCCCGATCTGGACCCGGTGGGGGCCGAGATCATCCGCGCCTGCCTGAACGACGCGGATCTGGCGACCTACGAGGAATTGCTCAAGCCGATTTGACCAACATCAAGGCGAGGATCAGCCGGGGCTTTCTATATCAGGCGACGCTAATGTTCGGAGTCGCCCGATGCCGCGCCGGTTGATCCATCGTCATGCCCCGCATATGCCCTGGCCGGATTGGCTGAAAGCCGGGGTCGGGGCGGGCAGCGCCTTTGCCGTGGTCGCGCTGTTGGGCGATGTCACCAGCGCCTCGATGATCATGGCGCCGATGGGGGCGGCGGCGGTGCTGATTTATGGCATGCCGGAATCGCCGGTCTCCCAACCGGCCCATGTTGTCGGCGGAAACATGATCGCGGCCGTCCTGGCCCTGATCGTCGATCAAACATTGCCGCACGAGGCTTGGGTGATCGCCGTCACCATGATGGCGGTCATCGCGTTGCTGGGCGTGCTGCGACTGACCCATCCGCCCGCCGGGGCGACCGCCCTGGTCGTGCTGTTGACCCATCCGACATGGTGGTTTTTGCTGACGCCGGTCTTGTCGGGCACCGTCACGCTGGTTTTGGTGGCGATGGTCGTTCACCGGATTCCGCGCCGACGGGTGTATCCACTGCCGGTTCATCCGAAAACCTGAATTTCAAGGATTGCGCCGCTAATCCGTCGCGATTAATACTTCGTTAATGAAGACGGCGGCGCTTTCCCGGGTTTCGACGGTTCTCAACGGCGCATCGGCGGCCGTGCCGGTGGGGCGCGCCCCGGCCTCCGCCGTGGTGGCGTCCGCGCCCTCCGTTGCCGCCTCATCGCCGGACGCGTCGGTTTCAACAGCCGGGTTCGGTGGAACCCTGACCACCTTTTTGGCCCAGATTCTGGGTCAGCAAGGGGATGGCGGCCCATCACCCTCGCCGCCGTCCACGGCCGCTTCGGCTTATGCCGCGATACCGCGGCCGGCGGCAAGCGACGGCATCGACGTGCTGATGCCCCTGTCTTCCGCGGAAGCGGGCGCCATGACGCCAGCGGGACCCTCCCTAGACCTAATGGTATAATTCCCTACTCGATTCTTGCGTTAACCTCCCCTATAGTGTGGGTGGTAGGACCAGTCGCGAGGGCTTCGGCTTTTGCCCCCTGGTTGCGTGGCGGAAGGTCGAATATACACACATCATTATAGACCGGGCCGTTGGGCCAAGTATCAGCGTCCAATCCGGTAATCCGGCGTAAAACGGGTTGCGAGCCAAGCCAATTCCGATTATGCACGGATGGCCCGACAGTCCTTCGGTGATGATCGGCCGCCGCCGTCATTTTACTGTCCCAGAATGAAATGTTAGATGCGATGACTTTGGAAACCTTAAAAGACACGAAGCGTCCGACCAATCGGGCCACCGACACCGATCGCCATGTCGGCGTGCGTATCCGCGAACGGCGGATCATGCTGGGTCTGTCGCAGCAACAAATGGCCGACCTGATCGGGGTGACCTATCAGCAGGCGCACAAGTACGAACGGGGCATCAACCGGATCTCGGCCGGCCGGTTGTTTGAAATCTCCCAGGTTCTGGGTGTGCCGATCGGCTATTTCTTCGAGGGGCTGGAAAACCAGCGCTCGCCCGAACTGTCGGCCCGCCAGCGGATGTGCCTGGAACTGGCCCGCAATTTCACCAGCATCGGCAACGAGCGTCACCAAGAAGCGCTGTCCCACCTCGCCCGGGTTCTTGCCGCCGAGATTTGAGCCGGAAGAACCGCTTTCCCGTTCCCGCCCATTCCCTTATCCTAGGGGATAAGACCGGGTGGCGATTCGCGGTGGGTGATTCATGAAACGCGTCCTTATTGTTGTCGTGCTTCTTGCCGCCGTGGCGATGGGGGCGGTTGGGGTGCGCGAGATCACCCGGACTCCGGCCCGCGATCCGCTACGTTTGGCGGTCAGCCCGCAAATCATGTCCGCCTTGGTCTATGTCGCGGCGGAAAAGGGTTTCTTCCAGGACGAGGGCCTGGACGTGACCCTGGACACCTATCCGTTCGGCAAGGATGCGCTGGCCAAGGTGCTGAACGGCGAGGATGATGTCGCCACCGTCGCCGAAACGCCGGTGATGTGGTCGGTGCTCAAGGGCGCGCATCCCACCATCTTCGCGGCCATCGAGGCCAGTGACCGCGATGTCAGCGTCGTCGCCCGCACCGACGCCGGGGTGCGGATGCCCGCCGATTTGGCCGGCAAGCGGATCGGGATGGTTCCCGGCACCAATCATGAATATTTCCTCGACCTTTTCTTGGGCGTCAACAAGATCGCCCCCGCCAGCGTCACCATCGTTCCGGTGACCATGGCCGATGGCGCCGATGCCCTGGCCAGTGGGCGCATCGATGCGCTGTCGTCTTGGGTGACGGCGCGTGCCCGGCTGCGCGCGGCGATTCCCGACCAGATCGTCATCTTCCCGAACGACGGCATTTATTTGGAGCTGTGGACCCTTACGGCCCGGCCGGAATTCCTGAAAGCCCGGCCCGAGACCGCGCGCCGCTTGCTGCGCGCCTTGATCGCCGCCGAACGCTACACCGCCGCCCATCGTGCCGACGCGATTGCCATCGTCGCCCCGCATATCGGTTTGGACACGGCGGCGGTCGAACGGATTTGGGACGATTTCGGGTTCAACGTCAGTCTCGACCAGTCGGTGGTGGCGAACCTAGAGGGCGAGGCGCGGCATGAAATCAAAAATAGGCCGGGCGCCGCCGGACCGGACTTCTTCAAGAACATTTCCGCCGACGCGTTGACGGCGGTGGATCCCGGCCGGGTAACGATCATCCTTCCGTGAAATGGGCTGGCTGAATTTCATCATGATACGCGGGTTCTTCAAGCCGTTTGCAATGCGGGTTCGCTGGAAGCTGCACCTTTCGGTGATTTTGCTGGTGCTGTCGCTGATCGGCAACGCCGTGGTTTTGGTCCGCTCCCACGTGCAGACCACCCATGCCTTCGCGCAAATCCGCCTGACCGAGAAATCGGTCGGCAATATCTTCGAAGCGGGCATCTTTCTGCGCGACTATATGTTGTCGAACAGCGACCGGGCGGCGCGGCAATGGCGGGAGGCGCACCGGCGATTGGGCGAGGGGCTGGACGAGATCGCCGCCTATCCCGCCGCCGACGAAGGTGACCGGCTGATCATTCGCCGCCTGCAAGAAAATTACCAAATTCTCGGCCATCTTTTCGAGCGGCTGGCGTCGGGGCGGCAATCACCGGGACCGTCTGGCGACGAGTCGGAAGCCTTGCTGGAACAAGGCCTGACGATGCGGGCCAACATCATGATCGCCGACGCGTATAAACTGGCGGCGAGCGGCAATGCGAAGATCGCCCGGGAACGGCGGATCTTCGTCGGGATGCTGGGGCTGTCGGTGCTGGTCTCGGCCTTGGCCGGGCTGTCCATCCTTTTGGTCAACCGCCGTATTCTGGTCGCGCTGGCCGCGTTTCAAGCGGGATCGGGCCGGTTCGGCACCCGCGAGGCGGGAGCTCCGATCGAACTGGGCGGCAACGATGAATTTTCCAGCCTCGCCCAAACCATGAATGCCATGTCGGCCCAAATCGGGCGCGACCATCAGGCGTTACAAGCCAGCGAGGAGCGGTACCTGCTGTTGTTCGAACGCAGCCCGCAGCCGATCCTGGTGTATGACGAAAATAATTTGGCGATCTTAGCCGTCAACGACCGTGCCCTTGAACTTTACGGCCATGGCCGCGACGACTTCGCCACGATGACGCTGGGCGACATCTGTCCGGTGCAAGACCTCCCGATGAACGCCAACACGCAAACCCGGGGCGAGCGGCGGCATCGCAAAAAGAATGGCACAATCATCGATGTCGAGGTGCAATCGACGCCGCTGGTCTACGACGGCAAGCGCGCCCGGATGCTGCTGGTGCAAGACATCACCGAACGCAAGCGCGCGGATGCCCGAATCGCCGAGGCCACCCGTCTTCTGGATGCCCAAACCAGCGAATTGAAACGCGCCAACCAGGACCTAGAGCAATTCGCCTATGTCGTTTCGCACGATTTGCGCCAACCGCTGCGCATGGTCTCATCCTATATGACGCTGCTGGAACGCCGGTTAAACGCGCTGTTCGAGGGCGGGATCGATGCCGACTGCCGCGATTACATCGGATTCGCCCGCGGCGGTGCCACCCGGATGGACCGGCTGATCATCGACTTGCTTGATTATTCCCGCATCGGCCGCGTGGGGACCGATCTGGAACGGATCGACCTGACCGAGGCGGCAAACCAAGCCGCCGCCGACCTGCGGTTTGGCATCGCCGACGCCAAGGGCCGGGTCGAGATCGGCCCCTTGCCGACGGTCCTGGGCGATCGCGCCGAGATCGAGCGGCTGTTTCGCAATTTGATCGAGAACGCGCTCAAATACCGCGCCGCCGACCGGTCCCCGGTGATCACCATCACCGCCGAAAACACCGCCCCGACCTGGACGGTGACGGTCGCCGACAACGGCATCGGCATTGACCCCGGCTATTTCGACAAGATTTTCGGGATCTTCCAGCGTCTGCACGGACCAGGTGAGTTCGAGGGAACCGGTATCGGCTTGGCCAGCTGCAAGAAAATCGTCGAGCATCACGGGGGCCAGATCGGCGTGACCTCGGTCCTGGGGCAAGGCAGCGCGTTTTTCTTTAGCCTTCCGGTGGCCGAAGCCGTTTGACCGCCCAGGCGGCCGCTTCGGCGATCCCGGGGTCGGGATCGGTTTGATGGCGCCCGGCCGCATCGGCCAAATCGGGACACCCGGAATTGCCGATCGCGATCAAGACATTGCGCAAAAATCGCCCCCACCCCAGCCTTTTGACCGGAGAGCCGGCAAAAAAAAGGCGAAATTCCGCCTCGTCCAAGGCGGCCAGATCGGCCAAGCGGGGCATCATCCACTCGATCCGGGGCAAAACGTCGGTCAAGCGCGGCGGACGGGCGAATTTGTTCCACGGACATGCCGCGACGCAGGCATCGCAACCATAAACCCGGTTCCCCCAAAGTTCCCGGAGATCCTCGGGGATGCCGCCCTTGAACTCGATGCCGAGATAACCGAGGCAACGGCGCGGCTCCAGCCGACCGGTGCCGTCCAAGGCGTTGGTCGGGCAGGCATCGACGCAGGCGCGGCAGCCGCCGCAGCGGTTGATGGCGGGCGGGTCGGGGGCGAGCTCCAGCGTCGTGAAGATTTCCCCCAGCACGAACCATCCGCCCAGGCGGCGCGATACCAAATTCGTGTGACGGCCCTGCCAGCCCAGACCGGCGGCCTCGGCCAGCGGTTTCTCCATCACCGGCGCGGTATCGACGAACACTTTCACGTCGCCGCCGAATTCCTGGATAATCCAGCGGGCCAATGCCTTCAGCCGGGGCTTGACGGTATCGTGGTAGTCGCGGGCGCGGGCATAGGCGCAAATCGCCCCCCGGTCGGGCGGCGGGGGATCGCCGGGCGGCGCGAAGGACAGCGCCAGCACGATCACGCCGCGCGCCTCGGACCACAGATCAACCGGCCGGGCGCGGCGGTCGCGCGTGGTTTCCATCCAGCCCATGTCGCCGTGGCGGCCCTCGGCCAGCCATTGATCCAGATCGGCGCCCCAGCGGGAGGCGCCTTCGGTTCCGGTAAATCCGATATCGGAAAACCCCAGGCTCAGGGCCTGGCCGCGAATCCGTGCTTTAACCTCAGCCCCGGCCACGATAGCCCGGCACCCCCGGATCGGGAAGCCACAGCCCAATGGGCGGGGTTCCGGTCTGCCAAAACACGTCGATCGGAATGCCGCCGCGCGGATACCAAAAGGCCGCGATGCGCAGCCATGCCGGCCTGGCGGCGGCCACGCAGCGCTTGGCGATGGCCAAGGTGCAGTCCTCGTGAAACGCGCCGTGATTGCGGAAACTGGTCAAGAACAGCTTCAACGACTTGCTTTCGACCAAGCTTTGATCCGGCACGTAATCGATGACCAAATGGGCGAAATCGGGCTGCCCGGTCACCGGGCACAGCGAGGTGAATTCCGGCGCCGTGAAGCGAACAAGGTAAACATCGCCCGGATGGGGATTGGGCACGCATTCCAGCACCGCTTGCTCTGGCGAGGCGGCGGCGGTGACCGATTGCCCCAGCTGGCTTAGGCTCACGACGCGGTGATCCGGCGAATGGTTCCGGTGGTGCTGCATCCCTCGACCAGATCGATCAGCAGAACGCGCCCGCCGCGCGCCTGCACGACATCGGCGCCAACCACGGTTTCAACGGTGTAATCGCCGCCCTTGATCAGAACGTCGGGCAGCAGGGCGTGAATGGTTTCCGCGGGCGTATCCTCGCCGAAAATCACCACCAGATCGACGCTGGACAGGGCCGCCAGCACCGTGGCGCGCGCCGCCTCCGACTGCACCGGACGGGTCGGCCCCTTCAAGCGGGCAACCGAGGCGTCGGAATTCAAGCCCACCACCAACCGGTCGCAAGCCGCGCGGGCCTGCGCCAGCAAGGTCACGTGACCGGGATGCAGCAGATCGAAACAGCCGTTGGTGAAGCCGACGGTCAGCCCGCGCCGCCGCCAGCGGCCGATTGTTTCGGCGGCGGCTTCCAGCGCGACGATCTTGGTTTCGCCGGTTTTCAGATCCTCGTGGTGCAGCGCGGTGACCAGTTCGGCGGAATAGCACACGGCGGTGCCCACCTTGCCGACCACGATTCCGGCCGCGACATTGGCCAGCCGGGCCCCTTCCAGCAACCCGGCGCCCGATCCCATCGCGGCGGCCAGGGTGGCGACCACGGTGTCGCCCGCCCCAGACACGTCGAACACCTCGCGCGCCTCGGCGGGAAGATGATTGATGGTGCCGTCGCGCTCGACCAGGGTCATGCCGTCTTGACTGCGGGTGACCAGCACGGCGGTCAGATCGAACCGGTCGATCAAGGATTGGGCGGCCGTGATCACCGCCTCGTCGCTGTCCACCGGCATCTTGGTGGCTTCATGCAGTTCCTTGCGGTTGGGGGTCAGCACGGTGGCGCCCCGGTACAGGCTGTAATCGCTGCCCTTGGGATCGACGATCACCGGCTTGCCCAGCGCCCGCGCTTGGCCGATCAGCTCGGCGGTGACGGTGGGCGACAACACCCCCTTGCCGTAATCCGACAACACCAGCGCCGCCATGCCCGGCAGCAGCCGACCCGCCCGCGCCAGCACTTGGGTGCGGGCGGCATCGCCCAACGGCGCGGTCGTTTCGCTGTCGGCGCGCAGCAATTGCTGCGACGAGGCGAAGAAGCGGGTCTTGATGGTGGTTTGACGGTGGGGCTCGACCACGATGCAGGGATCGATTTCCCCGGCCTCGCCGATCAAGCGGGTGACGTCGCGGCCCGCCCCGTCGTCGCCGACCACGGAAACGAAGGTCGGCACGGCGGCCAGCGCCACCAGATTGCGCACGACATTGCCGGCGCCGCCCAACATCGCCGTTTCGCGTTCGATTCGAACCACCGGAATCGGCGCCTCGGGCGAGATGCGATCAACCGTGCCGTGGACGAAACGGTCCAGCATGGCATCGCCGACGCACAAGATCCGCGTCGCCTTCATCCGTTCGACCCGTTCGGCCAGCCTGGAAATCTCGATCATCTGCCGTCGCCCCGTGACTCTCTGACTGGGTGTGCTACCCCAGCGGGGGGGGACGGCGCAAGATGGAAAAGCAGCGGTGCCGCGGATGCGAAGAAGACCAAGAAGCGATCACTTAAGCTGCTCAGGCAATTGATCATGCTCAAGACCCACCTTACAAAGCAGATCGATAGCTCTTTTCACCCGGTCCGGGGTGCCTTTGGCACCTTTACGGATGCCTAATTCCTTTCGCCAATCCGCGATTTTTTCATGGTGGCGCAGCCAATGAATCGTGGCAGCCAGCTCGATTTCAGTAGAAGTCGGCGCCTTCATAATTTGGATGAGGGCGGACGCTCGCGCCATAGGCAGATCACCAACCTTCTCGGGGCGAGCCTCTGTGGTTTTCGTTCTAAAAATGCTGAAGGTGTACCCGGCCTGGGTTTGCGCTTCGGTTTCGCTGAGGCGTCGGCTAGTCAGAGTCTCCAGGTCGAGCGCCCGGGAAACGTCCTCGGAATATGGGCCGAAATGGTAGTACGCGAAATTCAAGCTACCATTCATGCCAAGCTGTTCGAGAAGGTACACGATCTTTTGGAGCCGAATGCGACCGACAATTTCGCCGCCCGCCGCCTGTAGGACGGCGTAGAGCAGATCCTGCTTGTTGGAGTCCATCGTCATCTCCCGATCATCGCCTTTTCAGCTGAATCTTTATCATCACCAGACAGAAAGTAAAATCGGGTCAGAGCCCTTTTTTGTTTCAGGGCGTCGCTGATCACCGTATCGGGGAATTCGCTGATCTCCCGGTTCCCGCCGCTATGAGTCCGCACGCGAACTTTCTTATGCTCCTTTGCGGCGTCTGCCTTCGCCACGGAATAAAGATCGTAGGATATGTCGTCCCGAAAAATTGTAAGGCCCAATTGGCCATTGGTGTAGCGATTAAGGCGGGCACATGCATCCGCAAGGGCTGCGCGGTCAAGCCCCATTGCAGCTGTAACGTCCAAGACTTTTAATGGTTGGCGGCACCAAAGTCGCTCGGCCAATTGCTGAAGTCGCCGGTCGCCGCATCGCCGGAAACGCTCTATCGCGCCCCAGACCACCGTATCGTCAAGGTCGCGATAATCGCATAGCTCTGGTTCTCCGGGCCGGAGAAAGCGAATAAGCGGATGCATCGCGTCAAGACCAAGAGATTCTGGCGCGTCCCAACGTTCGCCAACGCCCTGAATCAAAGCGGTGATCAACTGTTCGAACCCGCGAGTCGTTTTATGCAAATATACCTGAGTGTACAGCCGATAGCGGGCAAGCAGGAAATCTTCGGCGGCTTGACGGGCTTTTTCCTTGAAGACGAACGTTGCCATTCGGGCTGGCTCATCGTCATCTTGGGGAATATCGATGTGGGCAGTATCCAGATTATCCATTAGCCAGTCGATGTCGATGGTACCAGCCTGGGATCCCGTCATATAGCGATCACGGACGAGATAATCGAGGCGGTCGGCGTCGAAGGAACTGGAAACCACCGCATGATAGATGTCTACGGGATCCTCGGCACGAAAAACGGCCGCAACGGGCTCTGCCAGTTCGCCGAGGATTCCCCGCACATGCCCGTCTTTCGCAAGAATGAGGTCCGCCGTCAGGATTTCGTGTTTGACCGGAGGAGCCGCTCCGCGCGATTTGGCAAGAGCCTTACGGGCATTCTCGAAGGCGTGACTGAACGGGCCGTGACCGAGATCGTGCAGCAGGGCGGCTATCAGCAAAATCTGTGCACGATTTTTATCGAATAGTCTGTCGCCTTCGGCTCGCTCAATAATCTTCATAAGTCGCCGCGCGTTGCAGTACACGCCGACACTGTGGGCAAACCTTGAGTGTGTTGCCCCAGGGAAGACGAGTTCAGAAACGCCAAGCTGCTTGATACGCCTCAGTCGTTGAAATTCAGGAGTCTGGATAAGCCGCCAGGCAAGCCGATCCGTATCATTATTTTCTTCGAAGACAATGAGGCCATGAATGGGATCGCGGATGCGGTTTGGTTGTTGCATGGCGTTAGATTACAATTTTCGTGCCATGGGTCAACGGCACAATGTTTCACAGCGCGTGTCTGAGCCGAAAAAATCGGGGATTGCCCGACCTGCGCGGACCTGAAACCATGGGCGAAAGAATCGAACGAAAGGCCCCCGCCATGACCGGAAAAACCCCCTCGCTTCCCCGCGCCGCCGCGTTGATCGGCCCGCTTGCCTCGGGCAAGACCACGTTGCTCGATGCGTTGCTGGCGCGGAGCGGCGTCCTCGCCCGGGCGGGCCGGGTCGCCGACGGCACGACGGTGGGCGACGCCTCGCCCGAGGCCCGCGCGCGGCGGATGAGCGTCGAAGGCACGGTGGCCGCCACGCGTTATCTCGACGAAACCTGGACCATCATCGACACCCCCGGTTCGGTCGAGTTCCGGCAAACCGCCTTGGATGCGTTGCGCATCGTCGATGTCGCGGTGGTGGTGGTCGAGCCCGATCCGGCGCGTGCCGTGATGGTGGCGCCCTTCCTCAAATATCTCGACGCCCAGGCGATCCCGCACCTTGTTTTCATCAACAAGATCGATCAAGCCGATGTCCGGCTGCGTGAAACCTTGGAGGCGTTGCAAGCGGTGTCGGACCGCCCGCTGGTGCTGCGCGAGGTGCCGATCCGGGAAGACAAGGCGGTGATCGGCTTCGTCGATCTGGCCAGCGAGCGGGCATGGCGCTACCGGGCGGGCCAACCTTCGGAAATGGTGGTGATTCCCGAGGAACTGATCGACGAGGAACGGCGCGCCCGTCAGGGCATGCTGGAGCATCTGGCCGATTTCGACGACCATTTGCTCGAAGAGATTCTAGAAGACGTCACTCCGCCCGCCGACGAGATTTACGACGATCTGACCCGCGATCTGGCCGGGGATTTGATCGTGCCGGTGTTCTTTGGATCGGCGGAAAGCGGGGCGGGCATCACGCGGTTGCTGAAGGCCTTGCGCCACGAGGCGCCCGGTCCGGCCGAAACCGCAAGCCGCCTGGGGCTGGACGTCAATGGCACGCCCGCCGCCCTGGTCTTCAAGGTCCAACACGCCCAGCACACCGGCCGCCTGGCGTTTGCCCGGATTTTCGCGGGCGATTTCACCGAGGGCCAGGATCTGAACGGCGGGCGTTTGTCGGGATTGCTGACGCCGGGCGCGGGTGGCCCGGTCAAAACCGCGAAGGCGGGGGTGGGCGAGGTCGCGGCCTTCGCCAAGGTCGAGGGGGCGGGCACCGGGCAGTGGATCGGCGCCAATGGCGGCGGCACGGCGGGTGCGCCGCTGGAACCCCTGTTCGGCATGGCGCTTGGTGTCGAGCGGACCGGCGACGACGTGAAGCTGACCGCCGCCCTGGCCAAACTGATCGAGGAGGATCCGTCGTATCGGCTGGAGCATGTCGCCGATCCCGGCGAGATGGTGCTGTGGGGGCAGGGCGAAATCCATCTTCTGGTCGCGCTGGAGCGGTTGAAAAGCCGTTTCGGCCTGGCCGTCACCACCGCCGAGCCCAGCGTGCCGCACCTCGAAACCATCACCAAGGCGGTGTCGGCGCATGGACGGCACAAGAAGCAATCGGGCGGCCACGGTCAATTTGGCGATGTCACGCTAGAGATCGCCCCCTTGGGGCGCGGCGAAGGCTTCACCTTTGTCGACAGGATCGTCGGCGGCGCGATCCCCAAGCAATATATTTGGGCGGTCGAGGAAGGGGTGCGCGATTTCCTGGCGCGCGGACCGTTGGGTTTCCCGGTGGTGGATGTCACGGTCAGCCTGACCGACGGCGGCTTTCATTCGGTCGATAGTTCCGACATGGCCTTTAAAACGGCGGCGCGGCTGGCGATGTCCGAGGCCTTCGCCGAGGGCGGGCCGATTTTGCTCGAACCCATATTAAAGGTGACGCTGTCGGTTCCCGCCGATGCCACGCCCAAGGCGCAGCGCATCGTCAGCGGACGGCGCGGCCAGATCCTCGGCTTCGACGCCAAACCCGGCTGGCCGGGCTGGGACGAGGTGTCGGCCTATCTGCCGCAAGCTGAAATGAGCGATCTGATCATCGAGCTGCGCTCGGCGACGATGGGAGTCGGCCACTTCGCCCAGGTCTTCGACCATCTCCAGGAAATCGGCGGCCGCGCCGCCGACGCGGTGATCGAGGCGCGCAAGGCGCGGTTAAAAGGGTAGGGATCGGTCGCGGATTGAGCTGGTCAAGAGCCGTCGCCCGGCCTATCAGCGGGTGGGCCGCCAAATCCTCGGCCACGGCCAGAAGCCGGGCGGACATGCGCCCTGCGGCGGCAGGGTTAAAGGCGCCGATATAAAGCAATTTGCGTCCGATCGGACGCAAATTGCTTTAAAACGGTAACCACAACCGGACCCGCAGCCCGCCCAGGGGCGAGTCTTCCAGCGTGACGTCGCCGCCGTGGCCGCGCACGATGTCGCGGGCGATGGTCAGGCCCAGGCCGACCCCGCCGGTGCGGGGGTTGCGCGAGGATTCCAGGCGGGTGAAGGGCTTGAACACGTCGTCGCGCCGTTCCGGCGGAATGCCGGGACCGTCGTCGTCGATCACCACCTCGGCGCCCGGCACGTCGGCGGCGCCGAAGCGGTTGCCGACCCGGACGCGCACGGTTTTGCCGAAGCGGGTGGCGTTGCCGATTAGATTGGCCAGCGCGCGCGACAGCGCGTCGGGGCGGAAAATCATCGGAACCGGCCCTTCCGAGTGAACATCGACCAATTTGCCCTCGCGCAGGCTGCGGGCCGCGACCTCTTCGAGCAAGGCCGACAAATCGCCGGGCTGCGGTTTTTCGGTGCCCTCGCCGCGCGCGAAGGCCAAATAGCCTTCGACCATCCGGCCCATCTCGGCGACATCCTCCGACAGTTCCGCCGTGCCCTCGATCCCCTCCATCAGGGCCAGTTGCAGGGTCATCCGGGTGAGTGGCGTGCGCAGGTCGTGCGACACCCCGGCCAGCATTTCGGTGCGCTGCTGAATTTGGCGCTGAATGCGCCCGCGCATCAAATCAAAGGCCATCGCGGCTTGCCGCACCTCGCTTGCCCCCTCGGGCTTGAAGTTCGACACGTCGAGGCCGCGCCCGAAGCGATCGGCCGCCTTGGCAAGGCGGCGAACCGAACGCACCTGATTGCGCATGAACAACGTCGCCACCCCCAGCAGCAACAGCGCGGTGCCCGCCGTCCACAGCAAGAACACCGTCGTGGTGTAACTGACCAGGCGTTTTTTCGAAACGCTGGCTTCCAGCACCCCTTCGGTTAACTGCACGCGGATCAGGATGCGGCGGCGTTCGGGCTCGGGCTCGATCTGGCAGGGGCGTTTGACCCGTTCGTTCAGTGCCGCCAGCAGGGCGCGTTCCATCGTCGTCGCCGGGCGGTGAAAGCGGGATCCCAGCAAGATGCCGCCGTCGAAATAGCGGATTTCCATCTCTTGCAGGCCCTGGATGGCCATCAGGCGGGCGGCGCGGATCGAGGGATCGGGAACGGTCCGCAAATCCTCGACCGCCATCGCGATGTCGCCGGCCACGCCGTTGGCAAGGCGGCGTGCCACGGTTTCCCAGTGGCTGGTGAAGAAGACATAGATCGTCACCAGCTGCACGACCACCAGCGGGGTGACGATGATCATCAGCGAGCGGCCCATCAGGCCGCGCGGCAACAAGCGTTTGAGCAGATGGATCGGGGCGTCCATCCTAGCCGGCCCGCAGCCGGTAACCTTGGCCGCGCAGGGTTTGCAGGTGGCGCGGCTGGCGCGAATCGCCCTCGATCTTGCGGCGCAGACGGGTGATCAGAACATCGGTCGCCCGGCCGTCGGGCGAGCCGCCGGTGTGCCGCGCCAGTTCCTCGCGTCCGACCACCTCGCCCGCCGCTTCGGCCAGCAGGGTCAGCGCCTGGGTTTCCGCCGAGGTCAGATGAACCGGCTCGCCGTTTCGGGTCAGCTCAAGGCGGGTTTTGTTCCACACGAAATCGCCGAAGATCAGCTCGGTGCCGTCGGTTTGCGGTTCGGCCACCGGATGGCGGCGCAACACGGCGCCGATCCGCAGCAGCAACTCACGCGGCTCGAACGGCTTGGTCAGATAATCGTCGGCGCCGCACTCAAGGCCCTTGATCCGGGATTCGACCTCGGACATCGCGGTCAGCAGCAGAACCGGCGGGCCTTGCTCGCCTCGGATGAAGCGGGTCAGGCTCATCCCGTCCTCGCCCGGCATCATGACGTCGAGCACCACCAGATCGATCGACAACACCGCCAGTTTCGCCCGTGCGTCGGCGGCATCGGCGGCGGTCGCCACGACGAAGCCGTTGTCGGTCAAATAGCGCCGCAACAGGCCCAGCAGGCGGGTATCGTCATCGACCACCAGGACGTGGGGCGCGTTTTCCATGTCCTAATCCGCCTTGAAACGCGCGCGGCCGGCTTCGTCCATCAGCGCCAGCAACACGCGGTCGAAGCCGGCGGTGGCCTCAAACCCGGCTTCGGCCAAGGCGCGCGCGAACCGCTCGCCTTGGCGGGCGGTCAGGCGGCGGTCCAGATCGATTCCCAGGGGTGTCAGATCCAGCAGACGCTGACGGCGGTCGCGCGGTCCCGGCCGCTGATGAATGAAGCCGTCGCGGACCAATTGGCCAAGCACCCGGGCCAAGCTTTGTTTTGTGATTTTTAGAACGCCCAGCAGATCGGACACCGTCATGCCCGGCCGCCGCCCGACGAAATAGATCACCCGGTGGTGCGCGCGGCCAAAGCCGTATTCGGCCAAGATGGCGTCGGGTTCCAGCGTGACGTCGCGGTAGGCGAAGAAAAACATCTCCAGGCGGCGGCGCCAATCGGCGTCGGCCGGGGAATCGGGATCGTGTGTGCCAACTACGTCAGGCATATTGACATATATGCCCTAAAAAAGTTACGTTTGGCAAGATTTGTCGGCAACTTTCTAACGCGGTGACCTTCCATGGCTGTCCTTCCCTTCGATGATCGCGATGGCGTTATTTGGCACAATGGCGAGCTGGTCGCGTGGCGCGACGCGAAAATCCATGTGCTGACCCATGGCCTGCATTACGGCAGTTGCGTGTTCGAGGGCGAACGGGTTTACGGCGGCAAGGTGTTCAAGCTGACCGAACATTCGGCGCGTCTGGTCACCTCGGGCGAAATTCTGGGGATGAAGATCCCCTATTCCACCGCCGAGATCGACGAAGCCACCCGCAAGGTGGTGGCCGCCAACGGCATCGTCGATGGCTATGTCCGCCCGGTGGCGTGGCGGGGCAGCGAGATGATGGGCGTCGCCGCCCAGTCGGGCCGCATTCATCTGGCGGTCGCGGTGTGGCAGTGGCCCAGCTATTGGGCGCCGGAAGCGCGGATGCGCGGCATCCGTCTCAACATCGCCGATTGGTGCCGCCCGCATCCGAAAAGCGCGCCGACCGCGTCGAAGGCGGCCGGGTTGTACATGATCTGCACGATGGCCAAGCACAAGGCCGAAGCCGATGGGTTCGAGGACAGCCTGATGCTGGACTGGCGCGGCCAAGTGGCCGAGGCGACCGGCGCCAACATCTTCTTTGTGATGAAGGGCGAGATTCATACCCCGCTGCCCGATTGCTTCTTGAACGGCATCACCCGCCAAACGGTGATTGATTTGGCCCGCAAGCGGGGCTTGGCGGTCAAGGAACGCCCGATCATGCCCGAGGAAATGGCCCAGGCGACCGAATGTTTCCTGACCGGCACCGCCGCCGAGGTCACGCCCGTTCGTGAAATCGGGCCGTACAGCTTTACCCCTGGTGATATTAGCCGCGGATTGATCGCCGATTACGAGGCATTGGTGCGCGCCTGAGCAGAACTTCCAGTGTTTTTTGGTATAGTGGCGATAACCTAGTGTTTCTTCGTTAAGGTTTTGGGTCTAACCTCCAAGCGTCAGGGGACGGAAGGGGGTATCGTGCGTGGTTGGAGCGATCTTCGGCTGAGCAGCCGGTTCATGATCATTGCGGGACTGGGCGTGATCGCCTTGGTCGCCGTGGTTGTTGTCGCCATCGCCCAATTCGAACGAACGCAGACCGAGGCGGAGCTGAACGCCTTCTCGGTCAACGAGATGGCCTCGCTGCATGCCTTGATCGTCAACGTCATGGCCAAGCGGCCGGAAGACGGTGACAATATCGGCATCCAGGTCTTCAACAACTGGTTCGACAGCCGCAACGCCGACTATCCCGGCAAGGTGTGGAGTGCGTGGAGCCCGAAGGTCAAGGCCTACATGGCCGACGCCGAGCCCGACCGCAAACCGAAACTCCCCAAGGACGAGATCGACGCCGAGGCGTTCGACACCAAACAGCCGGTCGGGCGTTTGATCGACGGGTTTTACCGCTACTCGCTCCCCATCGTTTTGGGGGTGACCGAGGGCGCCGACCGCGAGGTTTGCTTTACCTGTCACGGCGGCATGGGCTTGCAAAAGGGCGACGTGATCGCCGTGCTGTCCTCGTCGCTCTCGACCGCCGAATCCGACGCCCGCCTGCACCGCATCATCTCGACGCTGGCCATCGGCGGCGTCATCGCCACGATTTTCGCCGTTCTCGGCGTGCGGGTGTTGCTTAGCCGGGTGATCACCCGTCCGATCGGCAACATGACCCAACGGATGGGCCAATTGGCCGGGGGCGACACCAGCGTCGAGGTGCCGTCGCTCGAACGCAAGGACGAGATGGGCGACATTGCCCGCGCCGTTCAGGTTTTCAAGGAAAACACCATCGCCAAGCACGCGATGGAGGAAGAAGCGCAGCGCGCCAACGAACGGCGCGAACGCCGGATGGCCAAACTGGAACAATTGATCCGCTCGTTCGAGGCGGCGGTGGCCAGCGTGCTTGATGCCGTTGCCGCCGATTCGGAAAAAATGACGGCGACCGCCCGCGACATGGTCGTCTTGGCCGACAGCGCCACCGAACGCGCCGGGGATGCCGCCCAGCATGCCCGCGAAGCCAACGAAAATGTCCGCATGGTCTCGCAGGCGGCCGAGGAACTGACCTCGTCGGTCAACGAAATCGCCCAGCAAGTGGGCGCCTCGAACCGCGTGTCGGCCTCGGCCAGTCAAGAGGCCGAGGGCGTCAACCACCGGGTGCAAAGCTTGGCCGGGGCCGCCATCACCATCGGCGAAATCATCGAATTGATCACCGGCATCGCCGAGCAGACCAACCTGCTGGCCTTGAACGCCACCGTCGAGGCGGCGCGGGCCGGGGAAGCGGGCAAGGGCTTCAACGTCGTCGCCTCCGAGGTCAAGAACCTCGCCCGCCAGACCGTCAAGGCGCTGGAGGATATTTCCACCCAGGTCTCGACGATCCAGAAGGAAACCAATCAGACGGTGTTCGCGATCAAGGGGATCAGCACCACCATCGCCTCGATGGACGGTGTGACCACCGCGATCGCCGCCGCCATCGAGGAACAGGGCGCGGCCACCCAGGAAATCGCCCGCAACATCGACCACGCCGCCACCGGCACACACGAGGTGTATCAAAACATCGCCGAAGTGACCGCCTCGATCCAGGCGACCGACCACTCGGCGAAAGAGGTTCTGTCCTCGGTCGAGCGCTTGCAGAACGAGGCCGCGACGCTGCGCACCGAGATCGACCGGTTCTTGCAGGGGATTCGGGAGACCTAATAAGCCTCCATCAGGGGACCTCTGCCGTTATCGCGTTTGCCGATGCGCGAAAAATGCGCGGTTATTTCGCATGGCCGACGTAACGGGAGGAGGCGGGCATGGTACGCCTTAATTTGACGATTTCGGACGATCTGGCGAAGGCGCTGGACCACATGGCGACCGAAAGCCAGGCCACCAAGAGCGAGGTGTTGCGCAAGGCTTTGACCCTGTTCGAGGTCGCGTGCGAGGGTGTGGAAAAGGGCAGCTCGTTGGCTTTGGTGGATGCGGACAACCACGTGAAGACGAGAATCGTCGGCCTGTGAATACCATTGATCTGGACAGTCCGCCGCCGAACCACCGAGGGAACGGTTCGTGCGGCTTGCCAAGGACCTCGTGGTCTTTCTGCTCGCCGTCGGTTGCGTCGTGGTGGTCGCCAATCTCGCCGTTTCAACGGTGATCAGCGGCACGGCAGGCCCGGAAGAGAAGAAATGGGCGATGTCGATCCTATCGGCCGCGACGGGTGGCTTGGTCGGCTATCTCGTGCGGAAATAGGCGGCACGGCCGGATGGGATTGTCGTGCATGAATAGCCGCCATTAAGGTCCGCATCCCGTACCTCCCAGCCGCAGTCACCCCGGTAAAGCTTCCAAATTCCGAAAAACGGAACTTCGGAACCCTCGAATTCGCTGATATCATAACACCATGATCATCGTTGGCCGAAAACGGGCCGAGGCGTTCTTCGCCGCGCGCAAGGGGCACAAGGGCATGGCGGCGGCCCGGTCCGGGTACGAGGCATGGCTTGCGATCGCTAGCGCCGCCGATTGGCGGACGCCGGAGGATGTGAAACGATCCCACCCGAAAGCCAGCATCCTGAAGGCGGGCCGGGTGGTGTTTAATATCAAGGGCAACGATTTCCGGCTGGTTGCCGTGGTGGAATATCGGGCCGGAGTGCTGACCATCCGGTTCTTCGGGACCCACGACGAGTACGACCGGATCAATGCGGAGACCATCTGATGAAGGCGGAACTGATCATCATCGAGACCGACGCTGATTTGGCGGAGGCCACCGCCTTGGTGGAAACGCTGATGGCCGAGGCGTCCGGCGATTCCAGCCTCGCCCGGCTGCGGGCGCAAGCCCGGCTGGTCGAGGATTATGAGCGGCGGCGTTGGCCGGGCAAGGCGCCATCGGTGCCCCAGCTGTTGATCTATCTGATGGACCAAAACGGCATGACCCGGGCGGATTTGGCGCCGCTGCTCGGTGGCGCCGGCCGGGTCAGCGAAGTGCTGAACGGCAAGATCACCCTTAGCCTGTCGATGATTCGCCGTTTGCGGGATCGCTTCGGCATCCCGGCCGATCTGTTGATCCCGGCCGGGGATCGCCGCCCCAAGGCGGCATAAGAACCGCTACTTCACGGCCGCGATCGCTTCCGCCCAGGCGTTCGCGAATTTCTCCATGCCGCTGGCGCCGAAATGGCAGCCGTCATAGCGGTCCTCGTCCAAGACCAACGCATCGGTATCCGGGCCCGCGAAAATCTTTTGCGACGGGTCGGGCAGGGCGCGTTGGGCCAGGGCGACCGGATCGTTGGGGTCGAAATCCACCGTGTACAGGCATTTGGTGGTCACCGCGGCCAGGATCGGCGCCTCCACCCCCTCGGCGCGCAGGCTGGTGACCACGCTGGCGAAGCCGCGGGCGTAATCCTCCTGCTTGGTGCGGCGGTAATCGCTTTCGCCCTGATGCCACAGCACATGGGTGATCTTGTACCGGCTTTTGACATCGCGAACCGCTTGGACCAGCAGCGGATTGAGATCCCCGCCTTGCCGCCAGCGGTCGATGGTCGAAGCCGAAATCGCGGCGGGGACCAACACCACGCTGTCGAACTGGCCGCTGTCGATCAACCGGTCGGCCAGCAGCGGGCCGGAATTGCCGCGTCCCTCGCTGGTTCCCAGCAAGGGCGATTGCGCCGGGCCGCAGCGGCCATTGAAATAGGACACCACTTGATCGGGATGATGGCTGGCCACCCGTTGGCCGCCCAGATTGCCCCAATTCGATTGACCGGCCAGCACCAGCACGGCGGTGCGCGGCCCTTGCGCGGGGCAATCCTGGTCCAATCGCCCGGTAAAGCCGATCAGCCGTCCAAAATTGTCGTAGGTGTCGGGCCGGATGCCCTGGGCGGTGGTCGTCGCGGGGGGGCGTGGCGCGCTCCGCCACAGCGACAGGGCGGTGATGGTGGTTGCCGCCAGCCCAATCGCCACCAAGGGCTTCAATAATTTCATCGCCATTTTAGGGTCGCCTGTTCATCGCTGTCGCGGGCATCGACCCAAACATCGCCGCCCGCTTTATGCTCGCATTTCCAAAAGGGTGCCTTGGTCTTCAGCCAGTCGATCAGGAATTCGGTGGCGCGAAAGGCGGCTTCGCGGTGGGCCGAGGCGGCGGCGACCAGCACGATCCGTTCGCCCGCCTCCAGCCGCCCGATCCGGTGAATGATGCGCACGTCGCTCAGGGGCCAGCGGCGCCGGGCCTCGGCCTCGATGGCTTCCAACTGCCGTTCGGTCATGCCGGGATAGTGTTCCAGCGTCATCGCCGGAACCTCGCCGCGCACCGTGCCGACGAACACGCACAGACCGCCAACACCGGTGTCGCCCTCGGCCAAGGCGGCGGTCTCGGTTCCGACGTCGAAATCCTCGCGCTGAATTCGGATCATCCGTCAGCCCCCGGTTACCGGCGGGAAAAACGCCACCTCGTCGCCGTCCGCCACCGGGTGATCACTGTCCGCATGGTCTTGATTGACCGCCGCGCGCACCAACCGGGGTTCGGCGAAGGCGCTCGCATGAGCCGCCGATTGTTGGGCCAGCCAGCCCGCCAGCTCACCCACCGTCGTCACATCGCCGGGCAAGGCAAAGGTTTCACTGCTTTTCCCGATCTTGTCCTTGACCCAGGCGAAATACAGAACGGTCATCGCAGCATCTCCGCCAAGCTGAGGAAGGTCACAGGGTCGCCGGGGGCGACCGGTCCGGCGGCTTCGCCGATTTCGACCAGCCCGTCGGCCCAGACCATCGAGGACAGCATGGCCGAGCCCTGTTGAGGGTGACATTCGACAACCAAGTGATCACCATCGGTCCTCAAGCGGGCCCGCAACCATTCCCGCCGCCCAGGCTTGCGGGGGTGCGAGAATCCGGCAATCGCGGGAATCCGGGCTTCGCGCGACGGCACCGCGCCGCTCAACCGATCCGCCAGAACGCGGCCAATCATCAAGAAGGTGATCATTCCCGCCACCGGATTGCCGGGCAGGCCCAGGAACGCCGCCCCTCCAACCCAACCCAGGCTGACCGGTTTGCCGGGCTTGATCGCCAGTCCCTCGAAATGAAATCCGCCCAAGGTGGCGACGGCATGGCGGACATGGTCCTCGTCGCCCATCGAAACCCCGCCCGAGGTGACGATCAGATCGAAGCGTTCGCCCGCCCAGGCCAGCGAATCGCGCACCGAAACCGCGCGGTCGGGCAGGATGCCCAGATCCGTGACCTCGGCCCCCCAACCCGACAGCATCGCCATCAGCCATGGCCGGTTGGCGTCGTTCAAGGCCCCGGGCGGCAAGGGATGTCCCGGCTCGACCAGTTCGTCGCCGGTCGAGAAAACCGCCACGCGCAGGCGGCGCGCCACCGTCACCTCGCCGAACCCCGCCGCCGCCGCCAAACCCAAGGCGGGTGCCGTCAAGCGGGTGCCCTTGGTCAAAACCACCGATCCGGCGCGCACGTCCTCGCCGCACAGGCGGCGGTTGGCCCCTAGCGACAGGCTAGCCGGAACCTCGATCCCATCCTCGGTGACCGTGCAGGATTCCTGGGTCGCCACGGTGTCGGTTCCCGGCGGCATCATCGCGCCGGTCAAAATGCGCAGGGCATGGCCGGGTGGCACCACGCCGTCAAAGGGGTGACCGGCGGCCGAGCGGCCGGCCATGCGGCGGTACCGTGTCACCCCGGGGGTGAAGGCAAAGGCGAAACCGTCCATCGCCGATGCGTCGGCGGGCGGCAAGGCGGTTTTGGCGATCAGATCGGCGGCCAACACCCGGCCCGCCGCCTCGGACAGGCGGATCCGTTCGATCTCGGCGATCCCGGCGATGCGGCTTTCAATGATTTCAAGGGCGTCGCCGTACAGCAGCGTCATAACGGCGTTCCCAACCCGGTGTGGGCCAAAAGAAAGGCACCGATCGCAGCGACATCATCCAGCGGCAGCAGCGGCCGGTCCAAGCCCATGGGATGGCCGGGCGAGGCGACGGCGGCGACCAGCGGATCATCGGGGAAAATCGGCGGGCGGCCCACTTCGGCGCGCCAAACCTCGATCCGGGGATGGGGCCAGCGGCGAAAGCCTTCAACCAACACCAGATCAACCGGGGTCATGCGGGCGAGCAGCGCGTCCATCTCGAATTCCGGCCGGCCCCGGTATTCATGCATCAAGGCCCAGCGCTTGGGCGAGGCGACCAGGACCTCGGCGGCGCCAGAGGCGCGGTGTTGAAAGGAATCCTTGCCCGGCATGTCGATGTCGAACCCGGCATTGGCCTGTTTGATGGTCGAGACCGTCAGTCCCCGGGCGGTCAGCCAGGGCACGAGGGCGACCAAAAGGGTGGTCTTGCCGCTGCCGGAATGGCCGGTCAGCCCGAAGACCTTCATTCCGCGCCTCGAATATGGTCCAAACTGGCGCGCAGATAATCCCAGCCGGTGATCAGGGTCAGCAGCGCCGCGGTCCACAAGCAGACTTCGCCCAGCAATTTGGGGTGTAGAATCGCCGGTCCGGCATCGCCGACCAGCAGCACCGGCAGGGCGACCATCTGCAATCCGGTCTTCCATTTCGCCAAACGGGTCACCGGCATGCCGACCCGCAATTCCGCCAGGAATTCGCGCAGGCCCGACACCAGAATCTCGCGCAGCAAGATGATCAAGGCGGGCAGCAAACTGGGTGGGCTAAGCCGCCCATAGGCCGCCAGCATGAACAACACCGCGCCGACCAGCAGCTTGTCGGCGATCGGATCGAGCAGGCGCCCGAAGGTCGAGACTTGGTTGCGGCTGCGGGCCAGATAGCCGTCGAACCAGTCGGTGACCGCCGCCGCGACGAACAGCCAACAGGCGATCCAGCGAGCCAGCGGCTCGTCGAACAAGAAACAGGCCACCACCAGCGGAATGACCGCGATGCGCGACAGTGTCAACAGATTGGGCAAGCTGGTCATCATGATAAGCCGGATATTAACCGCCGGAATGGAAGTGGTCATGGATTTTCTTGGCCATCGCGGTCGAGATCCCCTCGACCGCCTCCAAATCCGCCAAACCCGCGTCGGCCACCCCGCGGGCCGAGCCGAAATGATGCAGCAACGCCTTGCGCCGGGCGGCGCCGATCCCCGGCACCTCGTCCAGCCGGTTGGTGCCGATCGCCGCCGACCGCCGCGCCCGATGGGTGCCGATCGCGAAGCGGTGCGCCTCGTCGCGCAGGCGTTGCAGGAAATACAGCACCGGATCCTTCAGCGGCAGCGCGAACGGCTCGCGGCCGGGCAGGAAGAAGCGTTCGCGCCCGGCGTCGCGGTCTTCGCCCTTGGCGATGCCGACCACCGCCAGATCCTCGATGCCCAGATCGGCCAACACCCTCAAAACCGCGTCGAGCTGACCGCGCCCGCCGTCGATCAGCACCAGATCGGGCCAGACGCCGCGTTCGCGCGCCGGGTCCTCGGCGATCGCGCGGCGGAAGCGGCGTTCCAGCACTTCGCGCATCATCGCGAAATCGTCGCCGGGGGACAGATCCTCGGACCGGATGTTGAATTTGCGATAGGCGTTCTTGGCGAAGCCCTCGGGTCCGGCGACGATCATCGCGCCGACCGGGTGGGACCCTTGGATATGGCTGTTGTCGTACACCTCGATCCGGCTGGGGGCTTGGTCCAGCCCGAACAGGTCCGCCACCCCTTGCAGCAATTTGGCATGCGCGCCGGTTTCGGCCAGGCGGCGCCCCAAGGCCTCGCGGGCGTTGTCCAGCGCGTGTTCGATCAGACGAACCCGGTCGCCGCGCTGCGGCACGTGCAGGCGAACCTTGTGCCCGGCCTTTTCCGACAGCGCCAGCGCGATCAAATCGCTCTCGGTGGGTGCGATGTTGGTCAAAATCTCGGCCGGTGGCGGACGGTCGGCATAGAATTGGCCGATAAAGGCGCCCAGCACGGCGCCCGGCTCGTCGTCCCCGGCATGAACCGGGAAATAGGCGCGGTTGCCGAAATTGCAGCCCGCCCGGAAAAAGAACACCTGCACGGAGGTCGCCCCGCCCGCCTGATGCAGGGCGATGACGTCGGCCTCCTCGACATTGTGCGGATTGATGTCTTGATGCGCCTGAATGCGGGCCAGCGCCCGGATGCGGTCGCGGTAAACGGCGGCCAGTTCGTAATCGAGGGCGGCGCTGGCCGCTTCCATCTTGTCCACCCAGTCCTTTTGAATGCGCCGGCTGTGACCCGACAGGAAATCGCGCGCCTCCGAAACCAGCGTCAAATATTCGTCCCGCTCGATCCGCCCGGCGCAGGGGCCGGAACAGCGCTTGATCTGGTACATCAGGCAGGGCCGGGTGCGGTGCGCGAACACCGAATCGGAACATGACCGCAGTAAAAACGCGCGTTCCAAGGCCCCCAAGGTCTGATTGACCGCGCCCGCCGAGGCGAAGGGTCCGAAATATTCCCCGGCCCGGCCGCGCGCCCCCCGGTGTTTCAGAACCCTGGGCCAGTCGTGATCCCCGGTGATCAGCAGATAGGGAAAGGATTTGTCGTCCTTCAGCAAAATGTTGTAGCGGGGCATCATCCGCTTGATCAGGTTGCTTTCCAGCAACAGCGCCTCGGCCTCGGTGTGGGTGGTCACCACCTCCATCCCGGCGGTCTCCGACACCATGCGCCGGATGCGCAAGGACAGACGGTCGAGATGGGTGTAGGACGCCACCCGTTTCTTCAGGCTTTTCGCCTTGCCGACATACAGCACGTCGCCCGACGCCGACAGCATGCGGTAAACCCCCGGCCCGGCGGGCATCGTCCGCAGATTGGCCTGGATCACCAACACTCCGCGCGCCGGTTCGCCGCCGTCTTTCGGATTTTGTTCGAAATCACTCATCGCCTTGTCCGAACAATCCACGAAACCTGTGGAAAACTCTGTGAGCAACCAATCGCCAAACGTCTGGAAGCCTTGATTCCCCTGGGGGGCGTGCGGCTTGCGCAAAACTTATGCAGATTGATGAAATCGTGTGTTTTCAATGTATTAGCGGATGTCAAGCTTAAACCAAAGTATAGGAATTGTGACGGTTTCGCCGCTAAGCCCCGGAATCACTGGCTTTTCCGCCTGTTGCGCTGGGTTGTGCAAAACTTCCGCCAATTATTCCTCGGCTGTTCCACTTCCGGGTGCCCAATCCAAGTGCTGGCCCCCGTCCAAGGCAATCATTTGACCGGTAAAGGACGGCGCCGACAGGATGAAATGGACCGCGCGCGCGATCTCCGCCGGGTCGGCGCCGCGCCCCAGCGGCGTGGCGGCGCATTGGGCGGTAAAATGGGCGGGGTCTTGCCGCGAACTGGCCAGGGTGGGACCGGGACCGATGCCGGCCACCCGGACGCGCGGCGCCAAGGCCAGCGCCAAGGTTTGGGTCAGCGTCCACAATCCGGCCTTGCTGAGCGTATAGCTGATGAAATGCGGCGTCAGATTCCACACCCGCTGGTCCAACAAATTGATCACCACCCCCTCGGCCCCGGCGGGCAGGCGGCGTGCTAGGTCCTGCGTCAGTACGAAGGGAGCGCGCAGGTTGGTTTCGATATGGCGGTCCCAGCTTTGCCGGGTAGCGTCCAGCACCTCATCGCGCTCGAAGAGCGAAGCATTGTTGATCAACACGCCGACCGGCCCGAATTCCGCCTCGACCCGCTCGATCAATCCGGCGGTCTGGTTTTCGCAGCCGAGATCCGCACGAAACGCCAAGCCGCCGATTCGCGTGGCCACGCCTTGGGCATCGATTTCGGAGGTGGAGTAATGCACGGCCACCCGAAATCCGGCGGCGGCCAGATCCTCGGCCACCACGCGGCCGATACGCCGGGCGGCGCCGGTGACCAGGGCGACCCGGGGGATGGTGTCGGCGATAGCGCTCATCGCTTCCGTCCGCCTCCCCGTTTCGGTTTCGGGGTGTATTTCGGGCTGGGCGGCGCCGCGAGCCCCAAATCCAGCGCGTCCAAGCGCCGCAATTGATCGCGCAGGCGGGCGGCTTCCTCGAATTCCAGATCGGCGGCGGCGGCGCGCATGCGTTTTTCCAGCTCGGCCTTGACGGTGGCGCGGTCCTTGCCCACGAATTCGCCGCCGCCCGCATCATCGGTCGGCACGGTGACGTAATCGTGTTCAAAAACACTATCGAGAACGTCGGCAACCGCCCTGCGGATGCTTTGCGGGGTGATTCCGTGCGCCTCGTTATAGGCTTGCTGCTTTTCGCGCCGCCGGTTGGTTTCGCTGATCGCATAGTCCAGGCTGGCGGTCATCTTGTCGGCATACAGCAACACCCGGCCCTCGATATTGCGCGCCGCCCGCCCGATGGTCTGCACCAGCGAGGTTTTCGAGCGCAGGAACCCCTCCTTATCCGCGTCCAGAATCGCCACCAGCGCGCATTCGGGAATATCCAGGCCTTCTCGCAGCAGATTGATGCCGATCAACACGTCGAAGGCGCCCAGGCGCAGGTCACGGATGATCTCGATGCGCTCCAAGGTATCGATGTCGGAATGCAGATAGCGCACCCGCACGCCGTTCTCGTGGAGATAGTCGGTCAAATCCTCGGCCATCCGTTTGGTCAGGGTGGTGACCAGCGTGCGGTGGCCCTGGGCCGCCATCACCCTTACCTCGGCCAGCAGATCATCGACTTGGCCTTCGACCGGACGCACGATGCAGACCGGATCGACCAAGCCGGTCGGACGAATCACCTGTTCGGCGAAGACGCCGCCGGTTCGCTCGATCTCCCACGGGCCGGGGGTGGCCGACACGAACAGGCTGGTCGGGCGCATCCGCTCCCATTCGTCGAATTTCAAGGGCCGGTTATCGACACAGGACGGCAGGCGGAAGCCGAATTCGGCCAGCACCGACTTGCGGTTCCAGTCGCCTTTGAACATGCCGCCGATCTGCGGCACGGTGACGTGGCTTTCATCGACGATCAGCAGCGCGTCTTCCGGTAGGTATTCGAACAAGGTCGGCGGCGGCTCGCCGGGGTTGCGGCCGGTGAGATAGCGGGAATAATTCTCGATCGATTTGCAGTGGCCGGTGGTTTCCATCATCTCCAGATCGAAGGTGGTGCGCTCGCGCAGCCGCTGCTCCTCCAGCAATTTGCCGTCCCGGCGGAATTCGTCCAAGCGCTGGGCCAGCTCGGCCTTGATGCCCTTGACCGCCTGGGTGATGGTCGGGCGCGGCGTGACATAGTGGCTGGAGGGATAAACCGTGATCTCGGACAGCGCGCAGGTCTTCTCGCCGGTCAAGGGATCGAACTCGACGATGCTTTCGATCTCGTCGCCGAACAGCGACAGGCGCCAGGCGCGGTCTTCATAGTGGACGGGGAAAATCTCGACCGCGTCGCCGCGCAGGCGGAAGGTGCCGCGTTCAAACGCCGCGTCGTTGCGGTGATATTGCAGATCCACAAGGCTTTTGGCCAAATCGGCGCGGTCGATGCGAAGGCCGGTTTGCAGCCGGATGGTCATCCGCGCATAACTTTCCACCGACCCGATGCCGTAAATGCACGACACCGAGGCGACGATGATCACGTCGCGCCGCTCCAGCAACGCGCGGGTGGCGGAATGGCGCATCCGGTCGATCTCTTCGTTGATCGCCGAGTCCTTCTCGATATAGGTGTCGGTGCGCGGGATATAGGCTTCCGGCTGGTAATAGTCGTAGTACGAGACGAAATATTCCACCGCGTTGCCGGGGAAGAAGCTTTTCATCTCGCCATAGAGCTGGGCGGCCAGGGTCTTGTTCGGGGCCATGATCAAGGCCGGGCGCTTCGACGCCGCGATGACATGCGCCATCGTGAAGGTCTTGCCCGACCCGGTTACCCCCAGCAAAACCTGATCGCGTTCGCCTTGGGCCAAACCGTTCAACAGGTCGGCGATGGCGGCGGGTTGATCGCCGGCCGGCTGGTAATCCGAGACCAAACGAAACTCGGCCGGCCCCGAGGGCAGCGGCGGACGTTCCATGAAAGCGAAGGCGGAGGTCGAACCCATGACCATGGATTATGCCCAGCCCGAACCGCCCTGACCAGACGCTTGGCACTTCACATTTACAACGCCGATATGATCGGTCATGTTTGAACGATGACCGCCATGGATACAGCCAAGACCCTGGTCGTCATCGAGGACAACCCCGGTGACCAGAGGTTGATACAAATAAAGCTGAGGGAGTCGCTGCTTCCCTGGACGGCGGTCTATTGCTCGTGCCTGAAAGACGGTTTGGCCGCGGTCGCCAAGAATACCCCCGATTGCTTGCTGGTCGATCTGGGCCTGCCCGACGCCTCCGGGCTGGAGGCGGTTCACCGCCTGAAGGCGGCCCATCCGGCCACCGCCCTGGTGGTTTTGACCAGTCTGGACGACGAGCGTGTTGCTCAGGACGCCATCCGGGCCGGTGCCCAGGATTACGTCGCCAAGTCCGGCGCCGGTTTGGATCTGTTGCCCCGCGTCATCCGCCACGCGATCGAGCGTCAGCAGACCCAGGCCGCGTTGGACAGCGCGCGCCGCACCCGCCAAGCCCTGCTGGATGCCAGCCACGATTCGGCCCTGCTGCTGGATGCGGCGGGAAGGATCCTGACCTTGAACGCCCATGCCTGCGATTACCTCGAAAAACCAGCCGACCGGCTGATCGGCCACGATTTTTTCGCGCTGTTGCCGCCCGCCTTGGCGCCCGGGCGCCGCGAGCGCTTTCACCATGCCCTAAGCGGTCAGCGGACCGTGGAGTTCGAGGACAGCGACGGGCTGCGCTGGTTCGCCAACCGCCTGCTGGGGGTGGCCGGATCCGGACCCGACGATCACCGCTGCGCGGTCTTCGTGCGCGATATCAGTTCCGAGCGCGCCGCCAGCGTCAAATTGGCCGAGGCCAAGGAATCCGCCGATCTGGCCAACCGGGCCAAAACCGATTTCATGGCGCGGATGAGCCACGATATCCGCACCCCGCTCAACGACGTCATCGGCTATGCCGAAATGATTCACGGCGAGTCGTTGGGCGCCTTGCAGCCCGCCGCCTATCGCGACTATGCCCGCTCGATCACCGAATCGGGGCGCCAGATTCTGCGCCTGATGGATCACATCACCGATATCTCGATGCTGGAATCGGCGCTGGTGCGCGATCACGCCTCGTACCGCGATCTTGTCGAGTTGTCGCCGGATCTGATTT
The DNA here is from genome assembly GCA_903899885.1 of uncultured Rhodospirillaceae bacterium. Classification (GTDB taxonomy): domain Bacteria; phylum Pseudomonadota; class Alphaproteobacteria; order Rhodospirillales; family Magnetospirillaceae; genus CAIULK01. The sequence goes on along the minus strand of CAIULK010000206.1, from coordinate 35,983 downwards.
GCGTTTGCGTCGATGGCGTCATCGAACGGATCAACGCGGCCGGGGTCGGCATGCTGCGCGCCCCATCGTCGGCGGCGTGCGAGGGCCGGGTCTTCACCGATTTCGTCCATGCCGACGACCGGGGCCGCTTCGCGGGCGGGCTGGAAGCCCTGTATGCCGAGGAACATCCGGTTCCCATCAAGATCGTCGCCTATTCCGGCCGCGAACGCGATATCGAGGTGTCGGCGGTGCCGATCCGCCGCGAAACCGGCAATCCCGCCGCCTTGGTGGTGGGACGCGATACCACGGAGATCACCGCCGCCATGCGGGCGGTGACGGCGCGCGAACACCGGATCCGCGCCATCATGGATACCGTCCTCGATGCGGTGATCACCATCGACGAGCATGGCATCATGCAAACCGCCAATCTGTCGGTCGAACGGATTTTCGGCTATCAGCCGACCGAGCTGGTGGGCAACAACGTCACGATGCTGATGCCCGATCCCGACGCTAGCCGCCACGACGGCTACTTGAAGCGCTATCTCGCCGGGGGCGGGGGAACCATTATCGGCCGTGGGCGCGAGATCACCGGCAAACGGCGCGACGGCACGCTGTTTCCGGCCCATCTGTCGGTGGCCGAGTTGCAGATCGACCGCCGCCGCCTGTTCACCGGCACCATTCGCGATCTGTCGGAAAACAAGGCCTTGGCCAAGCGGGTGGCGTATCTTGCCAACCATGATCCGCTGACCGATCTGCCCAACCGCACACTGCTGACCGATCATTTGGAAAACGCCCTGGCCCAGGCGCGGATCGACGGGTCGTGGGTCGCCCTGTTCACCATCGATTTGGCCGGTTTTACCACCATCAACGATTCGATGGGGCACGAGGCGGGCAACGAGTTGCTGTGCGACACCGCGCGCCGTGTCGGTCAGATCGCCGGGGTAAACGGGACGGCGGCCCGCTTGGGCGGCGACGAATTCGCGCTGGTGCTGACCGGCATCAAGGATGATCCGGCGCTGATCGGCTTGGCCGACGAATTGCACCAATGCCTGGAGCAGCCCTATCAGGTCGAGGGCACCGAGATGACCGTGCCGGCCGATATCGGGGTGGCGGCATTCCCCCGCGATGGCGGCGACAGCTTCGATTTGCTGCGCAACGCCGAAACCGCGCTGCACGCGGTGCGCCGCAAGGGCGGCGACCGGGTCGGTTTCTTCAACGCCGGAATGTCGCAAGCCGCCACCGAACGCTTGACGCTGGACCGTTCGCTGGGCGAGGCGCTGCGGCGCGGGCAGTTCGAACTGTACTATCAGCCGCAAGTCCGGCTGTCGGATTACTCCCTGATCGGCGCCGAGGCGCTGATCCGCTGGCGCCATCCCGAATTGGGGCTAATCCTGCCCGACCGTTTCATTCCGGTGGCCGAGGAAAACGGGCTGATCGTGCCGATGGGCGCTTGGGTTTTGCGCACCGCCTGCGCCCAGATGGCGGCCTGGGACAAGGCGGGACTGCCCAGTTTCCGGGTCGGCGTTAACATCTCGGGCCGCCAGTTCCGCGACCCCGCCCTGGTCGATCAAATCGCCGCGGCGGTCGCCGAAGCGGGAATCGACCCGGCGCGTTTGGATCTCGAGCTGACCGAAAGCGTGCTGATGGTCGAAGGATTGGGAACGCTGGAAACATTGCGCGGGCTGGATCGCCTGGGCATGCGTTTGTCGATCGATGATTTCGGCACCGGCTATTCCTCGCTGGCCTATCTCAAGCGGTTCCCGGTCGATACCATCAAGATCGACCGCACCTTCGTGATGGACCAGGAACACGACGACGACGACCGGGCGATCGCCGGGGCGATCATCTCGCTGGCCCGATCCTTGTCGTTGAAGACGATCGCCGAGGGGGTGGAAACCGAAGCGCAAGCGGTGTCCCTGGCCCGCCAGGGCTGCGACGAGATTCAGGGCTATCTGGTCTCGAAACCATTGCCGGTCGCCGAATTCGAACGGTTCGTCCAAAACCATGTCGGCGGCCGGACGAATCCGTTCGGAGGCGTGCCGTGAAGGGCATGATTCTCGTCGTCGAGGACAACCCCACCAACATGAAGCTGATGGTTCAGGCGTTGGGCGTCGATGGCTATACCGTGTTGACCTCGGAAAACGGCGATGGACTGGTCGAACAGGTCGCCGCCCAGCCGGTCGATCTGGTGTTGATGGACATTCAGTTGACCAACCGCTCGGGCGTCGATTTGCTGCGCGATCTTCGGGCCGATCCCCGCACCGCCGGGGTGCCGGTGCTGGCGGTGACCGCCTTCGCCGACCCCGAAGCCACCTCGGACTTTCACGAGGCGGGATTCGATCAAGTGGTGACCAAACCGATATCGGTCCGGCACCTCTTGAAGGTGGTCGCCAGCTATTGCCGGGGCGGGGCGGCGCTGGCGCCGTCGCAATTGCCGCAAATATAGACCATGTCCGGGCGAATCGGGCCGATGTCGAAATTCGTCATCATCACGCGGCCGCAATGGCCGCACACGCAATCGTCGCCCTGCAAGCCCATCATCGATACGCCGGTATGGATCACTGGCCGGTTCTCGGCCTCTTCCGGTGTCAGCGCGGTCAATTGGATGCGGGCCATGGCGTCACTCCGAGACTGTGGAACCTCAAGATAGATTGCCGCAAGGGCCGCCAACAAATGGTAAACACCACGCAAATCGTCAGCTGGGACGAGGTTGATCATGATTCGGCGGCGCTGGCCGGGCTGTTGGCCGGGCAAGGGCCGTTCGACGGCATCGTCGCGGTCAGCCGGGGTGGATTGGTGCCCGCCGCGATTCTGGCCGGACGGCTGAATATCCGGCGGATCGAAACCCTCTGTGTCCGCGCCTACGAGGGGCGGGAGGCGGGCGCGGTCGAGGTGATCAAGCCCCCGGTGATCCCGCGCGGCGGCCGTTGGCTGGGCGTGGACGATCTGGTCGATAGCGGGGCGACGGCGCGCCTGCTGCGCCGGATGATCCCCGGTCTGCACATGGCGGTGCTTTACGCCAAACCCGCTGGCCGGGCGCTGGCCGATACCTTCGTGCGCGAGGTTCCGTCGTCGCTGTGGCTGGTGTTTCCCTGGGAAGCGGACTGATCGCCATCGCCGGCTTCCAGCGCCTTCAACAGCGTGTCGCGAATCCGTTCCAGCTTGCGCTCGTGCTCGATTTTCAGGCCGATGGTGTCCTTGACATAGAACACATCGACCACCCGCTCGCCATAGGTCGAGATGTGGGCCGAGGAAATCTGCAAACCCAGCTTGGTCATCGCCGAGGTCAGATCGAACAGCAGACCGGGCCGGTCGCGGCCGTTGATTTCCAGCAGCGTTTGGGTCGCCGAGGCTGAGTTATCGACGATAACACGGGGCGGGACCTTGAAGACGGCGGCGCGGCTGGGCAGTTTCGAGCGCCGCCCGGCCAGTTCCCGGTCCAGCCGGATCTTGCCCATCAACGCCTGTTCGGTGTTCGCCGCCAGCTTGGCCAGCTTGGCCTGGGAATCGAAGGCGCCGCCCTCGGAATCCTGAATCCAGAAGGTGTCCAACGCCATGCCGTTGGCCAGGGTGATGATCTTGGCATCGACGATATTGGCGCCCGACAACGCCATCGCCCCGGCGATCTGGGCAAACAGACCGGCATGGTCGCCGGTGTAAACGGTGATTTCGGTTACCGCGCGCTTGATATCGACCCTTGAATCGACGACCAGCAAGGTCCCCGAGGCCTCGGCGTCGCGGATCATCCGGGCATGGCGCAAATGGGTGGGCGTGTCGAACGAGGTCCAATACCCGGGATAGCCGCGCGCCAGATGCGCCTCGATCACCTCCGGCTCCCAGCCCTCGCCCTTCAAATCCGCCGCCAAGGCCTCGCGCGCCGCCTGCACGCGCGAAGCGCGCGCCACCGACAGCCCGCCGGTCATCACTTCCTCGGCCCGCAGGTACAATTCGCGCAGCAAACCCGCCTTCCAGGCGTTCCAAACCGTTGGGCCGACCGCGCGGATGTCGGCCACCGTCAACACCAGCAATTGCCGCAGGCGTTCCGGGCTTTGCACCAAGGCGGCAAAATCGTGCAAGGTTTTGGCGTCGTCGATGTCGCGCTTGAAGGCGACCTGCGACATCACCAAATGATGGCGGACCAGCCATGCGGCGGTCTCGGTTTCGGCGTCGGTCAGCCCCAGGCGCGGACCCAGCTTCATCGCGATCTCGGCGCCCAGCACCGAGTGGTCGCCGCCGCGCCCCTTGGCGATATCGTGCAGGAAGACCCCGGCATACAACGCCTTGCGGCCGTCAATCTTGTGGATCACCTCGCTGGCGACCGGTGCTTCTTCCACCAGATCGCCGCGCTCGATGGAATGAACGATGCCGATCGCCTGGATGGTATGCTCGTCCACCGTGTAGACATGATACATGTCGTACTGCATTTGCGCGACGACGCGGCCGAATTCCGGCACCAAGCGGCCCAGCACCCCGGCCTCGTTCATATGGCGCAGCGCGGTTTCGGGGTTTTTCCGGCTGGTCAGAATTTCGGTCAGCAGGCGGATGGCTTCCGGGTTCTCGCGCACCCCGGCATCGATCCGCTTCAGATTGCGGTGCACCTGATCCAGGGCGGTGGGGTGAATGTCGAGGCCGTGCGCCAAGGCGGTGTGAAACAGCCGGATCATCGCCACCGGATCTTTTTCGAACTGGTCGAGGGCGGCGACGGTCAGCCGGTCGCCCTCCAGCGCGAAGCCGGTCAGGCTGGATCGCTTGGCCAGAGACAGCAGATGACCCAGGCGCAGCCGGGGCTTGCGTTTCAGGCGCTCTTCCGACAGCGCGCAGAACAGCCGGGTCAGATCCCCGACATCCTTGGCGAACAGGAAGAAGTGTTTCATGAACCGCTCGACCCCGCGCGAACCGGGGCGGTCGAGATAGCCCATGCGGGTGGCGATTTCCGGTTGGATGTCGAAGGTCAGCCGTTCCTCGGGCCGGTCGGTCAGATAGTGCAGGTGGCAGCGCACGGTCCAAAAAAACCGCTGCGCCTTGGCGAAACGGTCGGCCGCCTCGCGCGAGATCACGCCCTTGTCGACCAGCTCGCCGATATCGCCGATCCGGTACAGGTATTTGGCGATCCAAAACAGCGTGTGGAGGTCGCGCAGGCCGCCCTTGCCCTCCTTGACGTTGGGCTCGAGAACATAGCGGACGTCGCCCATCTGTTCGTGCCGGGCGTTGCGTTCGGCCAGCTTGGCCTCGACGAATTCCTCGGCGGTGCTGGCGATCACGTCGGTGTTGAAACGGCGTTCAAGGTCCTTGAACAAGGGCTCGTCGCCCCACAGCCAACGGGTTTCCAACAGCGCGGTGCGAATGGTCAAATCGGCCTTGGCTTGGCGGACGCATTCGTCGGCCGAGCGGGTGGCTTGCCCCACCTTCAGGCCCAGATCCCACAACAGGTACAACAGATATTCGACCATCTGTTCGTGCCAGGGCGTGCGTTTGTAGGGTGTCAGGAACAACAGGTCGATATCGGAATGCGGCGACAATTCGCCGCGCCCGTAACCGCCGACGGCCACCAGGCTCATCGCCTCGCCCGCCGTGCGGATGCCTTGCGGCATCTCGTATTCCAGCGCGTAATCATAGGCGGCGCGGATCAGCGCGTCGAAAAGATAGCAATTCTCGCGCACGGTCTGCGCGCCGTTCTTGCCGGTATCGAAGCGGCGGCGCACCTCGGCCCGCCCGGCGGCCAAGGTGGTCTTGAAGATGTCGAGGATGCGGCCGCGCCGTTTATGCTTGGGCAGATCTTCCAAGGCGGCGGCGGCGAGTTCGGCTTTCAGCGCGCGGGCGTCGAGAATGGCGCGCGGATCGACAATCTTGGGCATCGTTGTTTATTGCCTTATCATTACGGCCCAAGTCGCGCCGCATCGTTTCCGTTATAATCTTTGAAAACGGGAAAGGCCAGATGATGATACCCTTCGCGCAAGGGTCGGATACGGGAGGAATTATGACGCAAGAGAAAGACGCCCTCTTGATGCGTGGGTTCGGCTATGCCGATCTCGCCACCTCGACCGATGATCCCGAGATCCTGCAAGACGCCATGGCGTTGGCCTTGTCCGTGCTCAAACCCCTATCGTCGCCCGAGCACCGGGTGCCCCGCGCGGCCTATGGCGTCGGCATGCTCGCCCATTTCATGGCGACGCAGACCCTGCGCAGTCACGAGATCGAGGAAGAAGAACGCCTCGTCACCGCCTACCAATTTTTTACCAAGGCGGCGAAGTATTTCGCCATCGCGGCGGCGATGGAGGATTTCGAAAAAGACGGTACCCCGGCCCAGGCCGCCGACGCGCTGGCCTATCTGCGCGAGCGGGGGGTTATCGAGGGTTAGGCAACAAGCCGCGCAATTCGTACACCAAATCCAACGCCTGTCTCGGCGACAGGTCATCGGCGCTGATTTCACGCAGACGCACCTCGACAGCCGACGGTGCCGGGGGTTTGGCCCGGACGGGGGCGGCGAACAGCGGCAGATCCTCGGCCAGCTTGGCGACCGCCCCGGCTTGGTCGGATCGTTCCAACTCGCCCAGCACCTGTTCGGCCCGGCCGATCACCGCTTGGGGCAGTCCGGCCAGCCGGGCGACATGGATGCCATAGCTGCGGTCGGCGGCGCCGGGCGCCACTTCGTGCAGGAACACCACGTCGCCCTGCCATTCGCGGGTCCGCATTTGGTGGCAGGCCATTTTCTCGATGCGTCCTGCCAGCCGGGTCAGTTCGTGATAATGCGTGGCGAACAAAGCCCGGCAGCGGTTGACCTCGGCCAGATGTTCGACCACCGCCCAGGCGATCGACAAGCCGTCGAAGGTGGCGGTGCCGCGCCCGATCTCGTCGAGAATGACCAGGGCGCCGGGACCGGCTTGGTTCAAGATCGCCGCCGTTTCGACCATCTCGACCATGAAGGTGGAGCGTCCGCGCGCCAGATCGTCGGCGGCGCCTACCCGGCTGAACAACCGGTCGACCACACCCAACCGCGCCCGGGCGGCGGGCACGAAGCTGCCCATCTGGGCCAAGACGGCGATCAGCGCGTTCTGGCGCAAGAAGGTCGATTTGCCCGCCATGTTGGGGCCGGTGATCAGCCACAGCCGTTGCCGCTCCCCCAAATCGCAATCGTTGGCGACGAAGGCCGATCCCAACGCCGCCTCGACCACCGGATGACGGCCGCCTTCGATGGTGAAGGCGGTGCCTTCCTCCACATGCGGGCGCGACCAGCCGCGCTCGGCGGCGATTTCGGCCAATCCGGCGGCGACGTCCAGCCCCGCCACGCCCGCCGCCGCCCGCGCGACGCCGCCACCCTCGGCCACGATCTCGGCGACTAGGGCGTCGAACAAACGCTGCTCGGTTTCCAAGGCGCGCGCCGAGGCGCCCAGAATCCGCCCGGCGGTTTCGATCAACTCCGTCGTGGTGAAGCGCGCCGAGGTGGCCATGGTTTGGCGATGAATGAAGTCCGGCCCCAGTTTCTCGGCCTGTTTCGCCGGAACGTCGATGTGATAGCCGATGATGTTGTTGTGGCGGATTTTCAGGGCGTTGATGCCGGTCTCGGTGGCGTAGCGTGCCTCCATCCGGGCCAGGATGCCCTTGCCTTCGCGTTCCAGAACGCGGATATCGTCCAGCGCGGCGTCGGCGCCGTCGCGAATGAAATCGCCGTCGCGGGCCAACAGCGGCGGATCCTCGACCAGCAAATGGGCGAGGCGGTCGTACAGCGCCGAATGCTCGCCCAGATCGTGCGCCAAGCGGGCCAAGGCGGTCGGCACGCGGTCGAGCCCGGGTTCGGCGAGCAAATTGCGCAGGCGGGGGATCTGGCCCAGCCCGTCGCGAATCGCCCCCAGATCGCGTGGGCCGCCGCGCCCCAAGGACAGCCGCGACAAGGCGCGCTCCATGTCCGGGCAAGCGCGCAAGGCTTGGCGCAGGGCGCCGCGCACATTTTCATGCTCGACGAAAAAGGCGACGCCGCCTTGGCGTTCGGTGATCGCGGCGATGGCGGTCAGGGGTTCGGCCAGCATCAGGCCCAGGGCGCGCGCGCCCGGTCCGGTCACCGTGCGGTCGATCGCCGCCAGCAGCGACCCCGCCCGTCCGCCCGACAGCGAGGCGGTCAGTTCCAGATTGCGCCGGGTGGCGCCGTCGATCTCCATCACCGCGCCGCGCGCCAGCCGCCGGGGCTGCGACAAGCGGGGCAGGCGGCCCTTTTGGGTCAGTTCGATATAATCGATCAAGGCCCCGGCGGCGGCCAGTTCGGCGCGCGAAAAGGCGCCGAACCCGTCGAGCGAGCCGACCGCGTACAGGGTTTCCAACCGCCGCCGGGCGTTTTCCGAATCGAAGCGGGCCGTGGGCAGCACGGTCAGCACCGCCCGCCAGTCGGCGTCCAGACTGTCCAGTTCGCTCAGCCGGTCGGGCACCAGAATTTCGCCGGGGGAAAGCCGGGCCAAGGCGGCGGCCAGCCCCTTGGCGCCGATATCCTCCAAAACCAGATCGCCGGTCGAGACATCGACCCGCGCCAGCCCCAGCGACCCTTGCGCCTCGGCCACCGCGACCAGGAAATTGTGGCTGCGGGCATCGAGCAGGGTATCCTCGGTCAAGGTTCCGGCGGTGACGATCCGCACCACGTCGCGCGCCACCACCGATTTGCCGCCGCGTTTCTTGGCCTCGGCCGGGTCCTCGATCTGCTCGCAGATGGCGATCTTGAAGCCCGCCTTGACCAGCCGCGGCAGATAGGTTTCGTAGGCGCGGACCGGAATTCCACACATCGGGATGTCTTGGCCCTGATGCTTGCCCCGTTTGGTCAAGGCGATGTCGAGCGCGGCGGCGGCCACCGCGTCGTCGAAGAACATCTCGTAGAAATCGCCCATCCGGTAGAACAGCAGGCAATCGGGATGCGCCTGTTTGACCGTCAGATACTGGGCCATCATCGGCGTGGCGTCGTCGGGGATGGCGGACATCGGGAACCCTTGTGAAAAAGCGCGGTGCCCTGGAAATTAACACGGGGTACGGTGGTCTGTAACGTCCCGGACTCTAGGAATCGGAAACGAACTGGCGCACAATGTTGCCCCGATCCCGTCGCCTGGAGCCTTGCCCGTGAGCAGTTCTTCTTCGTCTCCCCGTGAAATCGTTGGCACCTTCGGGGACCGCGGCCGGTTCCAGGCCGCCGTCGATGCCTTGACCGCCGCCGGTTTCGACCGCGGCGCGCTCAGTGTTCTGTCCTCGCATGCCGCCCTGGATACCGCTCAGGGCACCCCCGGCTGGCGCGAACGCTTGGTCGGTTTGGTCGGCGAGCTGAAGTACGAGGGGCCGCTGATCGCCGCCGGTTTGATCGCCTTGGCCGCCGGACCGGTGGGCGCGGCGATCGCCGCCTTGGTTGCCGCCGGGGTTGGGACCGCCGCGGCCCGCGAATTGTTGTCCGAAATCGCCGCCGTCCGCGATCCCGACGCCTTCGCCCGCGCGCTTGCGGCGGGCAGCGTCATCCTGTGGGTCGCGGTCGCCGACGGCGAGCAAGAAGCCAAGGCCAATCGCATTCTGGCCGAGAACGGCGCCGACGACGTTCATCCCTTCGAAAGAACCCCGCGATGACGGCGGGCGAGGCCGACCTCGAACGCGAAACGCTGCTGCTGCACGCGTCGGGCCGGCCGGGAAAGATCGAGATTTGTCCGACCAAACCGCTGACCACGGCGCGCGATTTGGCGCTGGCCTATTCGCCGGGCGTCGCCTTTCCGTGCCTGCGGATCGCCAAGGATCCGGATGCCGCCTATGACTATACCGCCAAGGGCAATTTGGTCGCGGTGATCTCGAACGGCACCGCCGTTCTGGGGCTGGGCGATCTGGGTGCCTTGGCGGGCAAGCCGGTGATGGAAGGCAAGGCGGTGCTGTTCAAGCGCTTCGCCGATGTCGATGCGATCGATTTGGAGGTCGATACCGACGACGTCGATGCCTTCGTCAATTGCGTCCGCTATCTGGGGCCGACCTTCGGCGGCATCAATCTTGAGGACATCAAGGCCCCCGAATGCTTCATCATCGAGCAGCGCCTGCGCGAACTGATGGACATTCCGGTCTTCCACGACGACCAGCACGGCACCGCGATCATCACGGCGGCCGGTCTGATCAACGCTTGTGCCCTGACCGGGCGGTCGCTGGCCGATATCAAGGTGGTGGCCAACGGCGCCGGGGCGGCGGCGGTGGCGTGCGTCGAATTGATCAAGCAGATGGGTGTGCGGCACGCCAACGTCATCATGTGCGACACCAAGGGCGTGATTTATCAGGGCCGCACGGCGGGAATGAATCAGTGGAAATCGGCCCACGCGGTTCCCACCGAACGCCGCACCCTGGCCGAGGCGCTGGAAGGCGCCGATGTTTTCCTGGGCCTGTCGGTCAAGGGCGCGGTAACGCCCCAGATGGTGGCGGCGATGGCGCCCCGCCCGATTATTTTCGCGATGGCCAATCCCGATCCCGAAATCACCCCGGAGGAGGTGGCGAGCGTGCGCGACGACGCCATCGTCGCCACCGGGCGCTCGGATTATCCCAATCAGGTCAACAATGTCCTGGGCTTTCCCTATATCTTCCGGGGCGCTCTGGACGTGCGGGCGCGCACCATCAACGAGGCGATGAAGATCGCGGCGGCCGAGGCCTTGGCCGCCTTGGCCCGCGAGGATGTCCCCGACGAGGTCGACCGCGCCTATTCCGGCCGCCGTTTGCGCTATGGCCCCGATTACATCATCCCGGTGCCGTTCGATCCGCGCCTGATCGCCGCCATTCCCCCGGCGGTGGCCAAGGCGGCGATGGACAGCGGCGTCGCGCGCCGCCCGATCACCGATTTCGACGCGTATCGCCGTGATCTCGCGGCCCGTTTGGACCCCACGGCGTCGAGCCTGCAAGCGATCTTCGAAACCGTCAGCCGCAATCCGCGCCGCGTGGTCTTCGCCGAGGGCGAGGAGGAAAAATCGATCCGCGCCGCCTTGGCCTTCCGGGCCGCCGGTTACGGCACGCCGATCCTGCTGGGCCGCGAGGACAAAATCCACGCGGTTTTCGCGGCGCTGAACCTGCCCGGCGCCGATACCATCGAGATCGTCAACGCCCGGATCTCCAGCCGGCGCGACGCCTATGTCGCGGCTCTGTACCGCCGCCTTCAGCGCAAGGGATTCTTGCAGCGCGACGTGCTGCGTCTGGTCAATCAGGAGCGCAATATCTGGGGCGCGCTGATGGTCGCCGAGGGCGACGCCGACGCCATGATCACCGGCCTGACCCGCACCTACACCCAAGCCTTTCAAGAGGTGGTCCGGGTGATCGATCCGGCGCCCGGCGAATTGCCGTTCGGGCTGGCGATGCTGCTGGCGCGCGGCCGCACGGTGTTCTTGTCCGATACCTCGGTTCACGAAACCCCAACCCCGGAACAACTGGCCGATATCGCCCAGCTTTCGGCGCGCAAGGCGCGTCAGTTGGGCCATGAACCCCGGGTGGCGCTGCTGTCTTATTCGACCTTCGGCAATCCGGCCTCGGACCGTGCCGAGCGGGTGCGCGAAGCCGCCGCCATTTTGGACGCGCGCCGCGTCGATTTCGAATATGACGGCGAAATGGCCGCCGATGTGGCGCTCGATCCCGGCTTGATGAAGCATTATCCCTTCTGCCGTTTGTCGGGACCGGCCAACGTGCTGGTGATGCCGGGATTGTACTCCTCGCATATTGGCTGGAAGCTTTTGGAAAAACTGGGCGGCGGCACGGTGATCGGGCCGCTGTTGATGGGCCTGTCCAAGCCGATCCAGATCGTTTCGATGGATGCCACGGTCAACGATGTCGTGAACATGGCGGTGTTGGCCTGCCACGATGCGCTGCGGACATAGCGGGCCGTGAAAAGACCGCCCTTGATTTCCCGCGTGACGGTCGATGCCGCCTTGGAATTCTCGATTCCGGCGGCGGTGGTGCTGGGGGCGTTGGCTTCGGGCGGTGTCCTCGATCCCCGTTGGGCCTTGATCGCCTGGGTGGGGGTGCTGCTGGTGTCGCTGGCGCTGGTGCGTCCGCATCTGGCCGATCTGGCGGCGCTGACCGCGTGGCTGCGGGCCTTGGCCCAAGGGCAGGAAAGCGATCCGCCGAAATTCCGCCGCCGCGTGCTGCTGGGCAACCTGCCGCCCGTGCTGGGTTCGATTCGCCGGTTATGGCTGCAAAGCCGGGCGGATCTGGCGGCCTCGGCGAAGTGGCACGAAACTCTGTTCGACAGTCTGCCCAGCCCATTGGTTTTGCTGACCGAGGGGCGCCGGGTGGTGCGGATGAACCGCGCCGGGCGCGCGGTGTTCGGCCGCGACCTGCAAGGCCGCGATTTGGCGGTGACCTTGCGCGATCCGGCGGTGCTGGAGGCGGTCGATGCCGTGCTGGCCGGTGCCGACGGGCGCGAGACCGAGGTTACCCTGCCGATTCCGGTCGAGCGGATCTTCCTGGTTCAGGTCGAACGCCTGGCCGGCGATCAGAAGAACGCGATCTTGTCGCTGTACGACGTCACCGCGACCCGGCGGATGGAAAAAATGCGGGCCGATTTCGTCGCCAACGCCAGCCACGAATTGCGCACGCCGCTGGCCGCCGTGCTGGGCTTCATCGAAACCCTGAAGGGTCCAGCCGCCGACGATGCCGAGGCGCGGGAACGTTTCCTCGACATCATGCAAGAACAGGCCACCCGCATGACCCGGCTGGTCAACGATTTGCTGTCGCTGTCGCGGATCGAGCTGAACGAGCATTCGCCGCCCTCCGATCCGGTCGATCTGCGCCGGATCGTCGGCACCGTCGTGGCGGCGATCGGCCCGCTGGCGGCGGCCAAGCGGATGACGCTGGTCACCAAATTCGACCCCGATCTTCCCGACGTGCGGGGCCAATCCGATGAATTGGCGCAATTGGCGCAAAACCTTTTGGACAATGCTGTCAAATACGGGCACGAGGGCACCCCGGTCGAGGTGGTGTTGCGCTCAAAAAACGACGGCCCGGTTCTGTTCAGCGTCACCGATCAGGGCGAGGGCATCGAACGTCAGCATTTGCCGCGATTGACGGAACGCTTCTATCGGGTTGACAATGCGCGGTCGCGCAAATTGGGCGGCACCGGCTTGGGTCTCGCCATCGTCAAGCATATTGTTAACCGTCATCGTGGCACACTGGCCATCGATTCGGTCCCTGGCCGGGGTTCGACCTTCACCGTCCGCCTACCAAAGGCCAATCCTTGATCCCGTGAGGAAGCCATGCTGTTGAGTGAAAACCATATCGTCCGCTCCTATGACGAGGAATTGCGGAAGCTCGACCAAGCCCTGGCGCGCATGGCGGGATTGGCGGAAAATCAATTGGCTCAAGCCCTGAAGGCAATGTCCGAGCGCGATTCCGACCTTGCCTCCAAGGTGATCGCCGACGACGTTCTGGTCGATGAGGGCGAGGAATTCGTCGGCGAGCAAACGGTGCGCCTGCTGGCGCTGCGCGCCCCCGTGGCCGACGATTTGCGCCGGGTGATTTCCAGCGTCAAGGTGGCCGCCGATATCGAGCGGGTTGCCGACCACATCGCCAACACCGCGAAACGGACGTTGATCCTCAATCAGGCGCCGGCGGTCGGGCCGACCCGTTCGCTGGTGCGCCTCGGTTTGCTGGTCGAGGGGATGCTGCGCGAATCGCTCGACGCGTATCTGGCCCGTGACGCCAACCGCGCGCTGACCATCCGCGACCGCGACCGCGAGGTGGATGATTTGTATTCCAGCCTGTTCCGGGAAATCCTGACCTATATGATGGAGGATTCGCGGACCATCACGGTCTGTTCGCACCTGATGTTCATCGCCAAGAATATCGAGCGGATCGGCGACCATGCCACCAACATCGCGGAAATGACCTATTACTTGGTCACCGGCCAAAGGCTGGGCCGCGACCGCCCGAAAAACGACACCACCACCTCGGATGTTGGCTGAGGGGACTGGATTACCGCTCCAGCTCGCGGGCCAGATCCGATAGCGACGCCGCCAGATCCGATAGTCCGATCGCGATATTGGTGACCATCGCCAGTCCCAAGGCCGGGTCGGCTTGGCACAGGGCGCGGAAGCGCGCGCCCTCCATCTTCCAGCAGCGGACATCGGTTTCGGCGGTGATGTCGGCGGCGCGAAGGTGGCCGGTCAGCATGCCCATTTCGCCGAAGCTGATCCCGGCTTGCGAACTGGCGAAGCGCAAGATGCGGCCCTCGATGCGGCGCGACACCACCACCCGGCCCGACACCAGCAGATAAAAGGAATCGCCGCTTTCGCCCTCGACGACGATCGCGGCGAAAGCCGGAAACGCCACCGGTTCCAGCAGCGCTTCCAGTTTGGCCAAACCGTCGGCGCCGATTCCCTTGACGATGTCGAAATCGGCCAGTGCGAGGGCGTCCGAATCGTCCGGCACCCGGTCGGCTTGGCGCAGCAGTTCGTCCTCGGCCCAGGTTAGGGCGGCGTCGCTGTCGATGAACAGGCGCTGGTCGCGCACCAGGCGGGCGCAGCCCATGTCGGCCAGCGCACGGGCGGTCGGCCCGTCCGGGGCGACATAAGCCAACAGCAAACGGCATCCCCGGCGGTCCAACACCTCGTCAAGGCGGTTCAAGGCGACCACGCCGCTGCCGTCGATATCGACCACCCGTTTCAGATCCAGGATCAAGAAACGCTCCGAAGTGGTGATGTCCTCGAGATGGCGGGTCAATTGATCGGCCGAACCGAAAAAGATCGGCCCCTGCACCTCGACCAGCACGAGGGCGGAGCTAAGTTCCCTTAACGCCGCTTGTATCGTGGCCGGGCGCGCCGTGCGCGAGCGCAAATGCTCGCCCCAGATGGTCCGCCGCACGATGGTGTGCGATGCGTGGCGGACAAACACCGCGAAAGACAGGGTCATCCCGGCGGCCAAGGCGGGCAGCACGCCGAACGCCACCACCAGCACGGTCACCGCCAGCACCAGGCCCAAATTGCCCATCAGACCGAAATTCTTGCGGTCGAAGCGCTTCAAGAGCCGTCGGCTCCAGTCGTCCATCTGATTGAAGGTCGAGGCGACCACCACGGCGGCCATCACCGCCGTTGGAATTAGCCCGATCACATGGCCCAATCCCATCGCCAGTAAGGCCAAAACCACAGCGTGCGACAGATTGGCGGCGCGGCCGCGCCCGCCGCTGTCCAACACCATCCTGGTCACCGAGGGCGAGCCGCCGGTCGGCATTCCGCCCGACAGACCGGACAGAATATTGCCCGCCCCTTGCAAAATCAGTTCGCGGTTGCTGTCGTGGCGGGTCCCCAGCAGCGCGTCGGCCGCCGAAATGCTGAGCAGCGATTGCAGCGAGGCGATCAAGGCCAGCATCACCGCCGTCGCCACCACGCTGGACAGCAATTGCCCGAAAACCGGATTGACCGCCAAATCCAGCAAGGCGCCGAATTGCGGATGCACCGGCAGTGCCGGTGGCAGCACGCCGATCCGCCCGCCCAAGGCAATATCCGGGCGGACCCAGCCCATCGCCCAATACAAGCCCGTGCCGATCGCCAGCCCCCACAGCGCCGACGGCCCCCGTTTGATCACCCGGGGAATAGCCAAGGTGATAAGGCAGGTCGAAATCCCCAGCGCCGCCGCGCCGAAGGGAAACCGCTGCGCGCCGTTCAGCGCGCGGCCCAACGCCGCCCAATCCGCCTCGCCCAGCACGCCCGGCGCTTGCCCCAGCAAAAGCGTCACGGCGAAGCCGTTGATGAAGCCCGCGATCACCGGATACGGAATGAATTTGACGAAGGTCCCGGCCCGGCCCAGACCCAGCAGCAACTGAAAAACCCCGGCCAGCGCCGCGCACAGGAACGACAGGGTTACCAACACCCCGGCCCGCTGGCCGGGATCGGGAAAGGCGTCTTGGAACGCCGCCATTTTCATCGTCGTCACCAGCAGCGCCGCCACCATCGCGGCATAGGTCGCCTTGGGTGACACCAGATGCAGCGGCGCGCCACCGGCCAGCCCGCGCAGCAACGACACCATCACCGATGCGGCGAACGCCGCGCCGATTCCGGTCACCACGTAATCGGCGCCCAGCGGCTGCGACACCACCGACCCGCAATTCAAGATGATCGGAAAGACGATGACAGCGCCGACCGCTCCCGCCATCACATCGCTCTTCACCGAACCGCGTGTCATCAACAACCTCTCCACCAGCAAAAGGGGGTGAACAGAGTGCGGCAATCGGACGATTGGCGGAAGCCCTTCCGTTGTATACCTTGGAACGGCTTTCGATCGAGAAGGGGACGGGCGTGCGGATCGGGAAAGGACTTTTGCGGATACGGCTGCGGATCGGGATCGCGGTTATTTTCCTGTGCATCATGCTGCCGCTGACCGCGCTGATGACCGCGGTGCTTTACCGGCAGAATTCCGTTCTCGCCCACAATCTGGCCCAGTCGGCGATGGAGAACGCCACTCGCGACGTCGTGGTTGGCGTCCGCAATCTGTTGGGTCCGATGGCCCGGGTGGTCGATCTGTCGGCGGCCTTCGGCAGGGTCGAGCGCGAGAATCTGCGCCGGGTCGATTCGCTGCGCCCCTTGATCGACACGCTGGAGGCGTTTCCCGACATCTACGCCCTGTATTTCGGCTTCGCCAAGGACGGCGCCTTCTACGAGGTGATCCGGTTGCCGCCGCCCGGTGCGCCGGGCTTGGTCGGGCGCCATCCGCCGCCGTCGGCGCGTTTCGCCTTGCGCATCATCGACAGCGTCGCCGACGAACCGGTCGATAGCACTATCTACATCACCAAATGGGGCGATGTGGTGGGGATCGAGCGCGCGTCCAAGGTCGCTTATGATCCGCGTCCTCGCCCCTGGTACCTTGCGGCCTTGAAAACCAAGGGGGTCGCCACCTCGGGCGTGCACGTGTTCTCCAGCATCGGGCGGCCGGGGGTAACGCTTTCACAGCAATTGGCCACCGAGGACGGCGAGGTCTTCGCGGTGTTCGGCGCCGATCTTCTGACCGTGACGTTGTCGCAATTCTTGGCCGAGCGGGCAATCGGGGCGGACGGCAAGGTTTTCATCCTTGACGAGGAAAACCGCCTTTTGGGTTATCCCGACGCCGAACGGGCGCTGGTTCACCACGGCGGCACGGTGGACATCGCCAAGGCCAGCGAAATCGATGACCGAGTGGTCGCCGATGCGGTCCGATTGCGCGACGGCGGGGCGGGCGAGCGTTTCACGGCCTCGTTGGGCGACGATCGCCGAAACTATCTGGTGTCGTTCACCCCCTTTCCCGAGGATTTCGGCAAACATTGGACGGTCGGGGTGGTGGCCGCGGAAAGCGAGTTCGTCGGCCCGCTGCGCCGGGCCAGCATGATCATCTTGATGATCGGCGCGGTGTTCCTGGGGATGGCCAGTCTGGGCATGGTCTGGGCTTCGCGGTTGCTGACCCGGCCGATCAAGGCCTTGACCGAGGAAACCCGCAAGATCCGGGAACTGGATCTGTCGCACGATACCGATGTGCACTCCAACCTGATCGAGATCCACACCCTGGCCACCGCGCTGGGCGCGATGAAGACGGCGCTGCGCAGCTTCGCGGCCTATGTTCCCAAGGATTTGGTGCACAGCATCGTCACCTCGGGCGCCGCCACCGGCATCGGCGGCGAGCGGCGTCCGCTGACCATCTTGTTCACCGACCTGCAAGGCTTCACCCAGGCGTGCGAGTTTCTCGATCCCGAGGAGGTCGCGACCCGATTGTCGGTGTATTTCGAGGCGATGTCGGGCGCCATCGCCCGGCACGGCGGCACCATCGACAAATTCATCGGCGACGCCATCATGGCTCTGTGGAACGCTCCGGCCCGCGACGACGATCATGTCGCTCACGCCTGCGATGCCGTGCTGGCTTGCCGCGCGCTTGCGCGGGAATTGGGGGGCGAACTGACGGGCGACGGAACATCGCCGATGCCGACCCGTTTCGGCCTGCATACCGGCGGCGCCGTGGTCGGCAATGTCGGCAGCAGCGACCGCATGCAATACACCGCGCTGGGCACCACGGTTAATCTGGCGTCGCGCATTGAAAGCCTGAACAAGGCCTTTGGCACCCAGGCGCTGGTGACCGGCGCGGTCGAGGAAGTGGTGCGCGATCGGTTCTTGTTCCGCCCGTTGGGGCTGGTGGTGCCGTCGGGGCTTAGTCAATCGGTCCCGTTGTTCGAACTGGTCGGCGCGCGGGACCCGGCATCCGCCTTCGCCGTCCACGCCGACGACATCCTGCGCTGCCGCCAGTGGGGTGTCGCGTTCGAGCGGTACGCCGCCCGCGATTGGACCGGTGCCGCCGATGCCTTTCAGGACTTTCTGACGCACTATCCCGTTGATGCCGCCGCCCGGCTGTTGCTGTCCACCTGCGCCACCCACGGCGCGTCGCCCCCGCCGGAGACTTCGGACGGCGCCCTTCGTTTCCTGGGGAAATAAGCCGATGATCCGCCGCTTGGTCCTATCGATCCTGCTTTTGGCCGCGCCCGCGTTTGCCGACGAAGGCAAGCCCCCGGTCACGGAAATCTTTCTCGCCCACACCCAGCGCCAGGACGCCGACAGTGTTCCGATGGCCGCGATGGCGATCGAGTTCAAGCACCAAGTCGAGCGGCGGACCGAGGGCCGGGTGAAAATCGGCATCTTTCCCGGCGGTCAGTTGGGCGGAAACCGCGACATGGAGCGCTTGGTCGCCCGCAATATCGTGCAAACCTCGTTCATCACCATCGGCGGCATCGCGCCCAAGTATCCGCCGATCGCGGTGCTTGAAATGCCGTTCGTGCTGGCCTCGCCCGAGGCGGCCTACCGGGTGTTCGACGGTCCGTTCGGACAGCGCCTCGCCGCCGACATCGAGAAACGCACCGGTCTGGTCGTGCTGGGATTCGGCGAAAGCGGCGGCTTCTTCACCATCACCAATTCGCGCCGCCCAATTCATTCGCCCAGCGACATGCGCGGCCTGAAGATCCGCTCGATTCCGGGATTCAAGCCGTTGGAGGCGATGATCCGGGGAATGGGCGCCGTTCCGGTCGAGGTGTCGTCGCGCGACGAGTTCACCGCGTTGGCCTCGGGCGTCGTCGATGGCCAGATGAACCCGGCGATCACCGTGCTGACCAACCGCTATGACGATGTGCAGAAATACATCACCCTGAGCGACCACCTCTATGTCCCGCTTTTATGGATCTTCAATCACGACGCCTTTAACGGGCTGTCCGTCGCCGATCAAGGGGCGGTGCGCCAAGCGGCGGCGGTGGCGATAACCGCCGGCCGGTCGGTCGCGCGGGCCATCGAACGCTCGGACCGCGGACTGTCGGCGCTGCGCCGCCGCATGGATGTCGTCCAGCCCAGCCCGGCCGAGCGCGAGGCCTTCCGCATCGCCGCCCAGCCCGCCGTCGCCGACGCCATCGCCAAGTCGCTGGGCGACGAGGGCAGCCGGCTGCTCGCCGATTTTCTTGCCGCCGCAAGGAAATAGACCAACGGATAATTGGCGAACCGCGCGGACTTGTATAGTTTCAACCTGCTACCGAGTAGGGGGAACGGCGATGACGCGCGGCATTGTGTTGGCTGGATTGGTGCTGTTGGGTCTTGCCGAGGGTGTGCGGGCCGCCGAACCGCCATCCAGCCTGGGTAAAATCGACCATATCGTCGTGCTGTATCTGGAAAACCGCAGTTTCGACAACATGTTCGGGCTGTTCCCCGGCGCCAACGGCTTGGGCCAAGCGGTGAACGCGCCGCCGCAGGTTGATCGTTCGGGCGCCCCCTACGCGGTCTTGCCGCCGGTCTCCGATTCCCGGTTTCCCAGGGCTTTGCCGAACCGGCCGTGGCTGATCGACGATTACGTTCCCGCCAACGAGGTGATGCCCGATTTGGTGCATCGCTTCTATCAGCATCAAGATCAGATCGACGGCGGACGCAATGACCGCTTCGCCGTGGTGTCGGACGCGGGCGCGCTGACCATGGGTCATCACGACTTCCGCGGCAGCGCGTTGTGGACCCTCGCCACCGATTACGTGCTGGCCGACAATTATTTCCAGGGCGCGTTCGGCGGCTCGTTCCTGAACCATAGCTGGCTGGCCTGCGCCTGTACTCCGACTTACCCCGACGCCCCGCCGCAAGTGCGGGCGGTGCTGGACGCCGATGGGCGGATGATCAAGGACGGCGCGGTGACCCCGGACGGTTTCGTTGTCAACACCATGGAGCCCCGCCTGGGGCCGCACGATCCCGATACCACCAACCCCGCATTGCTGTTGCCGCCGCAAACCCAAGCCACGCTGGGCGACCGGCTAAGCGCGGCGGGCGTGTCGTGGGCGTGGTATTCGGGTGGTTGGGCGGATGCCGAGGCCGGGCGGCCCGGCGGTGAATTTCAGTTCCATCACCAACCCTACGCCTTTTTCGCCCGCTACGCGCCGGGCACTCCGGACCGCGCCCAGCATCTGAAGGACGACAGCGAGCTGCCCGGCGACATCGCAAACGGACATTTGCCGCGGGTGGTGTTCATCAAGCCCTATGGCGCGGAAAACATGCATCCGGGCTATTCGAATTTGGCCGAGGCCGACGGCTATATCGTGCGCTTGATCGACCGGCTGAAGGCTAGTCCGTTGTGGGATACGACGGCGGTGATCATCACCTACGACGAATTCGGCGGCCTGTGGGACCACGTAGCCCCCCCCAAGGGCGACCGCTGGGGGCCGGGCACCCGCATTCCGGCGATCATCGTCTCGCCCTGGGCCAAACGCGGTGTCGTCGATCATACCCAATACGATACCACCTCGATCTTGAAGACCATCGAGGTGCGGTTCGGCTTGGCGCCCTTGGGCCCGCGCGACGGGGCCGCAGCGCCGATGCTGAACGCGTTCCGTTAGACGCCGATGCGTCAGCGCCACATTATCCCTTTGATCGGCACCGGGATTTTCATTATCGCGGTGATTGTCTTTTTGACCGGCTGGGCGATTTTGCAGGGCAAGAACGATGCCCATCGCGCGGCTGAAATCGCCACCGCCAATATTTCCGTGACTCTGGCCGACAGCATCGCCGGCGCGATCCACCAAGCCGATCTGGGCATCCAAGACATCCTTGACGAGGTTGCGCGGCAGCAGAAAAAGCCCCGATGGGACGAGGCGGAGATCGACGCCACCATCGCGCGGCACGAGGCGCGGCTTCCCGAGATTCTGGGTTTCCGGATTTTCGGCCCGGACGGCAAATTGCGCTACGGCATCCGCAATATCGCCAGCCGCGCCGCCGATCTTTCCCAGCGCGACGATTTCGTCTTTCTGCGCGACTATCCCGGCAGCGGCCTTGAGGTCACCCCGCCCGTCCTGGGGCAAACCGGGCGGCAATGGATGATCGGGCTGGCGCGGCGGATCACCAATCCCGACGGTTCCTTCGGCGGCGCGGTCTATGGCCCGATCCCGGTCGCCGCCCTGACCAAGCTTTTCGCGACCGTCGATCTGGGTTTGAACGGCGCCATTGCGCTGGTTCATACCAATTTCCAAATCGCGGCGCGGTTTCCCGAGGATTTAAGTACACCCGATCCGGTTGGCAGCCCGATCGCGTCGGATCGGTTCCGGACCGCGGTCGCATCGGGCATGGCCGCCGATTCCTTCGATTACGTGTCTCGTGTCGATGGGGCTCGGCGAACCGCCACGGTGCGGAAAGTCGTGGGCCAGCCCTATTACATTTTGGTCGGATTGGCCGAGAGCGACTATCTCGCCGACTGGCGGCGCAACAGCGTCCGCTTTTTGGCGTTCGGACTCCTGATGGTGGGGGTGGTGCTGGCGGGAATGAGTCTGCTGCATCGGCGCATCGGCGACTGGGAGCGGGCGACCGCCGCCTTGGCCGAAAGCGAGATCAAGCTGCGCGGGCTGTTCGATCTGTCGCCGATTGGCATCGCCCGCAACGCCGTGGACGGCCGCTTCCTCGAATTCAACACCGCCTTCCGCGACATCACCGGCTATGACGAGGATGAGCTGAAGGCCCTGGACTATTGGGGCCTGACGCCCCCGAAATATCAAGACGACGAGCAACGCCAGCTGGAGAGCTTGCGCACCACCGGCCGCTATGGCCCGTATGAGAAGGACTACATCCGCAAGGATGGCTCGTTGGTGCCCTTGCAGTTGCGCGGTGTTCTGGTCACCGGGCATGACGGGTTGCCCTTCATCTGGTCGCTGGTGGAAGACATCACCCAGCGCCGTCAGCGCACCAACGAGTTGATGTTCTATCGCAATCTGATCGAATACACCGCCGATTGCGTTTACGTGGTCAGTCCGAAACAAGGATTCAAACTGGTCTTCGTCAACGAGGCGACCTGCCGGCATTTCGGCCTTCCCCGGGAACGCTTGCTGGAATGGCGTGTCCCCGATTGGGACCCGCATTTCCCGGACGCGGCGAGCTTGGAACCGGTTTTCGAAGGGATCAAACGCGACAGGAACGTGGTCTTCGAAACCACGCACCGCATTGCCTCGGGCGAGATGATCCCGGTCGAGGTCTCGGCGAACTATCTGGTTCTTGATGGCCAGGAATACCTCGCCGGCTATTTCCACGATATCGCCGAGCGGACCGCCGCCGAAACCGCGATGCGCGAAAACACCAAACTGTTGACCCAATCGAACGAGGATCTGGAACAGTTCGCCTATGTCGCGTCGCACGATCTGCAAACGCCGCTGCGCAACATGGTCAGCTACGCGCAACTTCTGAAACGGCGTTACCAGGGCCAGCTTGATGCCGATGCCGACGAGTTCATCGCCTTCATCACCGATAACGGCCGCCGGATGACCCGGTTGATCGCCGATCTATTGGAATATTCCCGGGTCACAGGAAACACCAAACCGCTGTCGATGATCGCCGCCGACCAAGCGGCCGCCGAGGCGTTGGGGAATCTTCAGTCAATAATCGTGGAAACCGGCGCCGTCATCGCGGTCGGCCCGCTGCCAAGGGTCAAGGCCGAACACTCGCTTCTGGTCAGTCTGTTCCAAAATTTGGTGGGCAACGGCCTGAAATACCGCGCCCCCAGCCGCTCGCCCCGGATTTCGGTGACGGCGGAACGGATCGATGCCGAGCATTGGCGCTTCGCCGTCGCCGACAACGGCATCGGCATCGAACCGGCTTATTTCGAACGGATTTTCGGCATCTTCCAGCGCTTGGACCCAAGTTCGGATACCCAGGGCACCGGCATCGGCCTATCGCTGTGTCGCCGCATTGTTCACCGTTTCGGCGGAACGATTTGGGTGGATTCAGACCATGGAAGCGGTACTACCGTTTTCTTCACACTCACCGATCGCGACGCCCGGAGCCCCGCCGACCATGCATAACGAGGATACGACGATCAAAATCGTCTGGCAGGATTGGTTCGAGGTCGGCCACCCGCGCATCGATGCCGAACACAAAACCTTTTTCGACATCATCAAGTCGATCGACAACGACGTGCGGAACGGCGCCAGCATGATGCGGATTCTGCGGACGCTGAATGAATTGAAATTCTACACCGAGTTTCATTTCACCAGCGAAGAGAACTTGATGGAGGATGTCGGCTACCCGCATTTCCGCGCCCACCGCGACGGGCACAAAATCATCCTGCGCGAGATGAACGACTACATTACCGATATCCGCCTGGGCATCGACCGCATCGACGAGCTGGTGACCTTTTTGTTCAACTGGTTTTGCAGCCACACGGTCAACGAAGACACCAAATTCTCGCGCTATGTGACGCTGGGATCCAGCGGCCATTGAGGCTGCGGCCAAGCGCGCGCCCGGCGAGGGAATATAAAAATTTAACCCAAAAACTCGATCTGCCAGTCCATTTCCTTGGCCGACAGCGGGAAGTCGCCGCCCACCGGGCGCAGCACGCGGGTCGAGGGCAGGCGCAACAGCTTGCCTTGCAGCTGCACCGCCAAGGCGGGTGACAGTTTCGCCTTCCAGGTGACCGCGACGATGCCCTTGGCGCTTTGCAGCGACACGGTTTTGTGAACCACCGTTAGCGGCAGCCCGGACAACAGCGACAGCGCCGCTTCGACAAACGCCGAATCGCCGCCGGATAGCGCGGTATCGACCGTGCTTTCATCCAAGGTTCCCGCCGCCAGCAATTGGCGGGCCCGCACCATCGCCACCGCCGCATCGACCTCGCGCTTGGCTTCCGCCTTGGCGGGGCCGACCGCCGCCATTTCATCCAGACGCCGGCGCACCACCAGGGCCACCGCCTTGGCGGTTTCGGCGTCGAGATCGTGGCGCGACGCCAGGGATTCCAACAGCGAACTGGCGACGAAACGGGCCAAGCGTTGCGCCGCCTTGGCCGACAAATGCGGGCGTTCGACCAGCGGACGGTGCCAGGATTCGAAATCGGCGGCGCGATCGGCCAAGCGGTCGAGGGTTTCCTCGCGGATCTGCGCCGATTTATTGGCCAGCAGCTCGGCGATGGCGGCGGTGTCGTCGGTCGCGGCGATGGCATCGGCCACCGCCACCGGAACCCCTTGTCGCCGCGAGATCGCCGCCAGCGCACCCGCCACCGGCGAGGTGGCGATGATGTCGAGCAGATCGTCGTCGGTCAGGACCGGCGAATATTGCAACACCGGCGCCGCCACCGCGATTTCGGCGTCGCGGGCCAAGCGGCGCATCACGGCGGGCGGGGCGTTGGCGACGTCTTTCAGCGCCTCGGCCAGAATCTGGCGGATTTTGGGAACTTGATCGCGCGCCAGGGTTTCCAGAACCTCGTAGGTGACGCGGCGCACGCGGTCTTGTTCATTGTCGGTCAGGCCGGGGGCAACCCGGGCGATCTTGGTGACCAGATCGGCGCGGACCTGATCGTCCTTGTCCTTGGTGAGAACCAGATCGGCGGCCACCGGGGTCGCCTTGTTGGCGGCGACGCGCCGCCGGATCTCGGGCTTCAGGTCGCCCGCCAGATAATACAGGATTTCCGGGCGCATATCGTCGCGCGACGCCATCTCGGCGCGGATTTTCTCGTCGCCGTTGCGGGCCAGCTCGCGCTGTTCCTCATAGGCCAGCGGGCGGCCGCTGCCGAACAGGCGTTTGATCAGTCCAGCCAGCATCCCCGTCATTCCCCCGCCTTCGCGGCCAAGCGCCAGTCGCCCTTGCCGTCGTGCTTGGCGTCGTACATCGCGCGGTCGGCCCGAGCCAGCAGGTCGTCGAGCGTTTCGCCGCCGCCGGGATTATACACCGCCGCCCCCAGCGACACATGCAACGGCTTGTCGTCGCAGCCCGAATATTGCCGCAAGGTCCGCGCCGCCGTCAGGATCGCCTGGGCGCGCCGGACCACCACCGCCTCGTCGGCGCCGTCCAGCCACATCGCGAATTCGTCGCCCCCCAAGCGCGCCACCAGATCGCCGGGACGGGTATGATGCAGCAACACGTCGCGTGCCGCCTGCAAGGCCCGGTCGCCCGCCTGATGGCCGTGGGCGTCGTTGACGCTTTTGAAATTGTCGAGATCGGCATAGATCAGCGCGGCCGGGCGGTCCTCGCGCTGCAAGCGCTGGAAGCGCCAGTTCACCTCCTCGAAGAAGGCGCGGCGATTGAACAGGCCGGTCAAGGAATCCGTGCGCGATAGCTTCAAGATGCGTTCGTGATTGGCGATCTGCTCGATCGCCAGACCGATCTGATTGCCGACATCGTCGATCAACAGGCGGTCGTCGTCGCTCCAGCCCGCCTTGCCCGCCGTGCGCCACAAGGCGATCCCGCCGTTGATGGCATGACGATAGCGGCTGACCGCCGATAGCACCGACCAGCCGCCGATCATTCCATCGACCGGCCGGCCGGCGGTCAATTCCGCGACCACGGTTTCGCCCGGACCGGCTTCGCCGTAATGCGCCGCCTCGACAAAGGTTCCGTCCTCGGCCCCGGACCGCCAGATCCGGCATCCGGTGGCGTTGATCGCGCGTGCCGTCGCCTCGGCGGCGACCCGCAGCATGTCTTGCGGTTCGACCTCGTCGCGGATGGTCCGCACGATATAGGACAGCAGCCGCTCGCGGTTGTTGGCCCGGGTCAGCGCCGCTTCGCGCAGGCGTTCTTGTGTTACGTCGCGGCAGACGCCGCGGGCACCCACCCAGTGCCCGTCCTCGGCGCGGATCGGGGTGGCGGCCGACAGTAAACAGGCCTCGCCGCCACCGGCCGAACGGACCCACACCTCGACATCGACCGTCGAGGTCTGCGTACCGAATACCGCCGAGGCAACCCCGGGCTCGCGGCCCAACAACAATTCATCGGGATGACGGCCGACCAGTTCGTCGGCGCCATAGCCCAACGCCCCCTTTGGGCTGACGAAGACGAAACGGCCATCGGCGCCGACCTCCCACGCGAAGTCGCTGGAGATCTCCACCAGATCCTTATAGCGCTGCCGTGATTCGACCAGCGCCGAGCGCAGATTGCGTTCCAAGGTGACGTCGCGGGCCAAGATCAGCGTTCGGCCACTGCGGGCGGGCAGGACCGCCAGCTCCAGAATCAAATTGCCGCCATTGGCGCCGGGCATGATCAATGCCCGTTCGGCCACCGTGGCGAGATTGTTCAACCGCCCCTCGACCACGGCGCGGCGCAAGGGATCGGCCAAATCATTGGCCGCGATGACGCCGCCGTCTCGGCTGAGCAGCAAGGCGGGACCCGGCCAAGACGACAACGCCGAGGGATCGAGACCGATCGTCTCGAATGCCACCGTGCCACCGCGCTGTTGGACCATGAATCCTCCCCCTAGGACGCATCGTTTAGAGTGGTCTGCTCTCTCCCAATCTTCCACCGCTTCATGGTGAAAAAATGGGGTTGGCCGCGAAAAAGGCACTCCGGGTAAACCCTGATTAGTCTTTCTCACGATAGGTTAGTCTATCAGGTTTCCGTCAGGCGAACAGGGTATGGTCCAGCCATGAAAGTCACTCTTATCCCACTGGTCGCGGTAATGCTGGCTCTTGGTGGATGCGGTTTGGAGGTACTTCCGCCCTGCGAGTTCTGCGCCTTGGACGAGGACGCGGGGTTTTCGCCCGACCAGGAGGGCGGTCTTTTGGCCTTCGGGCTGACCGTGCAGCCCCCTGGCGCCGCCGATGCCCCGCTGAAGGGCGAGGTCCAGTGGCTGGCTGAAAATGGCCAAAGTTTCACCGATTTGCGGCGGATCGCCTTTCCCGAGGATCTGGTTCCCGGCCAACGCAGGCTGGTTTTATGGCGGGTGCCCGCCGGAACCTGGTCGCTGCGGCTTGTGTCATGGTCGCAAAAGAAGGCGGCGGGGGCGTCGATTTCGCTGGGCGGACACGCCCTGGCCGCCGAGATCCCGCCCGGCGGCGTGGTCTATGTCGGGGATCTGACCTTGGACGGACATCAAGAACCGGCGGCGCTGACGGTCGGCGATGATACCGCCGACACCCGCGACGAACTGGCGCTGCGCCAACCGGCGATCACGGCGCCTCTGTCAATCTCGATTCTCAAGGATATGCGTACCCCCACGGGCGGTCCCCGCAAGCCGAAATAACGGCGGCTCCGATCCGCCCCATTTGACCATTGTCACAGCACCGGGTGGGAAATCCTCCACACTCCGGTCCGCGAGCAAGGGAAGCGGATTATGGATAAGGACTTCATTTATCTGGATGAAGCGGCGATCGCCGCCGCCGTCCCCCGGACCGATCCCTATGATTACGCCTTTGTCGAACAGGCGATCGCCCCGGTTCACCAAGCGGCGGTCATCGACGACGCGCCGAGGATTCCGCATCGCGGCACCTATGGCATTCCCAATCTGCGGTATGGCCCGGCCTTCGATCGGCTGCTCGGCGACCTGCTCAATCCGCGCTTTCGCCGTTTGGTCGAGGCGAAATTCGGGATCGACCTGTCCCATGCTTATCCGACCATCGTCATGATGGGCAACACCAGCGGCCATTATAACGAGGGCTATGCCCATCCCGATTCCAAGCACAAGCTGTTCACGGTGATTTTGGGTCTCAGTCCCGAATGGCCGCATGAGCGCGGGCGCTTGCGGGTTCTGCGCAGCAACAGCCGCGACGACATGGCGTTCGAATTCCCGCCCTTGTTCGGCAAGATGCTGATGTTCAGGGTTTGCGATCATTCCTGGCACGGCTTTTTGCCGCAAAAGGGCCAACGGATGAGCCTGCAATTCTGCTGGGTCGATTCGCGCGTCTACGCTTGGAAGACCTATGCCCGCCATGCGCTTAGCGCCTTCGCCAAGGCCGTTCCCGGCCTGCGCCAACTGGTCGGGGTGATGCCGCGCAAATTCCGCAAGGGTGGTGAATGATGTCTCTGTTCGTCCTCCCCGAACCCGACGCCATCACCCGGCACTTCCGCCGCGCCCTGCTCGATTGCGACCGCCAGGAAACGCCCTATCGTCACTGGAAGCTGGTTGATGTGCTGCCCGAGGCGGTGTGTCTGGGCCTTATCAGCCTGCCGATCATGCCGCTGTTGATCGAGGATTGCCGGGGCGTGCGCGATGTCGACAACAACAAGCGCACCTTCGTCACCCCCGCCGAACAAGCCCGCCACCCGGTGTTCCAACGCTTGGCCGATGCCCTGCAAAACACCGAAATCGCCCATCGCGCCGGGCAGACCTGCGGCTTTACCGCCGAAGGCAGTCATTTGCGTATCGAATATATTCAAGACATCGACGGCGCGTGGTTGGAACCCCACCACGACGTGCCGGAAAAGCTGTGTTCGATGGTCATCTATCTGTGCACCGGTCCGGACGCCGCTGACTGGGGTACCGACATCTATGACAACGACCTGAAATGGGTGGGCCGGTCCTCGGCCGCCTTCAACAGCGCCACCATCTTCATTCCAGGCGCCAACACGTGGCACGGATTTGAAAAGCGCCGGATCAACGGCATCCGCCGCCTGCTGGAAATCAACTACGTCCATCCCAGTTGGCGCGACAAGGGGCAGCTCTGCTTCCCCGACCGCCCGATCCCGGCCCTTTGAGGAGCCAACCCCCAATGCAGATCGCCGATGGCATTCATGCCCGCAGTTTTCACGGCCGCTCCGGCGGCGCCGAGCATTTCATCACGGTCGATTGTCCCAGCGACCTTGGTTTCGAGGATCAGGTCGCCCTGGTCGAGGCGCATTACGACACCGCGCGCCGGAAACTGAATTTGCCGCCCGGCAGCGCGGTGTTCCGCCGCCTGTTCCTCAGCGATACCGCTAATCAGGTCAGCCGGATGGCGAACAGCCGCCTGCTCGACGACGACGAGGGTCCGGTGGCCGTGTCGGTGGTTCGCCAGCCGCCGCTGTCGGGGGCCAAGCTGGCCCTGATGGCCTATCACGTCGAGGGTGGCGCGCCGATGGCCAAGACCCGGCTGTCGCCCAACCACATCATCATCGACAAGAACGGGCTGGCCCATTTGTGGAGCACGCGGCTGTGCGCCAAAACCTCGCGCCCCGAGGACATGTCGGCGACAGCCCAGACCAAGACCGTGCTGAATTCGGTGATCGACGAGTTGGGCCGCCACGGCGGCAACCTTAGGGACAATTGCCACCGCACCTGGATTTATCTGAAGAACGTCGATCTGTTCTACCGCGACATGGTGCGCGCGCGGACCGACCTGTTCACCCAGCATGGCTTGACCGCCGACAGCCACTACATTGCCAGCACAGGCATCGAGGGGGCGTGTTCGCATCAATACGATGTCGTCAGCCTGGATGCCTATAGCCTGTTGGGCGGCCATCCCGATCAGGTGTCGTTCCTCAACGCCTTCGAGCACATGTGCGCGACCAAGGATTACGAGGTGACCTTCGAGCGGGCCACCCGTCTGGCCTATGCCGACCGCGCCCATATCTTCGTGTCGGGCACCGCCAGCATCGATCACGAGGGGAAGGTGCTGCATCTGGGCGACGTTATCGCCCAAACCGACCGCGCGCTTGAGAATGTCGAGGCGTTGCTGGTCTCGGCCGATGCCGGGCTGGACGACATGATGCATTGGATCGTCTATTTGCGCGACATCGCCGACCGCGATCGGGTCGCCGCCCATTTGGCGAAGCGTTTGCCCGGTCAGCCGGTGGTTTTGGTCCAAGGCGCGGTGTGCCGCCCCGAATGGTTGGTCGAGATCGAGGGCGTCGCCGTCGCCCCCGCCGATCACCCCCACCTGCCGGGCTACTAAGATGATCGCGCTTCCGGCCCTGGCGATCGTGACCGCGGCCGGATACGGCGGCGGCATCGGGTTCTTGCATCATCGCCATCTGGTTTGGCTGGCCGGACGGAGCGGCACCGCCGCCTCGGTGTTGCTGGGCGCGGCGCAGCGTTTCGTTTTGACCGGCGCCGCCTTCGCCCTGGGGTTCGGGGCTTTGCATCTGGCGCCCTTGCCGCTGCTGGCGGGCTTTGCCGCCGTGCGTTTGGCGCGGGTGGCGCCATGACCTCGGCCGACTACATCCACCATCATTTGACCAACCTGCACACCGGCCAGGGGTTCTGGAGCGTCAACTGGGACACCTTGATCATCGGCTGGATTTTGGCCGCTCTGTTGATCGTCACCGGCTGGCGGATCGGGCGCCGTTTGGAGCAGGGCGCGCCCAAGGGCGTGCAGAATTTGCTGGAATCGGCGGTTGAGTTCGTTTCGACCCAGGTTTCGGAGATCTTCGACGGCCGCGATCCCTTGGTCGGGCCGGTGGCGCTGACGATTTTCGTCTGGGTGTTCTTGATGAACGCGATGGACATGCTGCCCGCCGATCTGCTGCCGATGCTGGCTGGCGCCGCCGGGGTGCCGCATTTGAAGGCCGTGCCGACCACCGATCTGGGCACCACCGCCGGTTTGGCCTTGGGCGTGTTCCTGCTGGTGCTGCACGCCAACCTGAAGGTCAAGGGGGTCGGCGGCTATCTGAAAACCTTTCTGTTCCATCCGTTCGGCAAGTGGCTGATGCCGATCAACATCGTGATGACCCTGATCGAGGAGATCTCGCGTCCCCTCAGCCTGGCCTTGCGGTTGTTCGGCAACATGTTCGCGGGCGAGCTGGTCTTCTTGTTGATCGCCCTGCTGCCCTGGTGGATCGGCTGGGTGCCGGGCAGCCTGTGGGCGATCTTCCATATCCTGGTGATCACCTTGCAGGCCTTCATCTTCATGCTGTTGTCGATCGTCTATCTCAGCATGGCCCACCGGACGGAGCACGACTGACGGACGAGAATAAAACCGAGGCGAAAACGCCCGGCCTTGAACAATAAATCTTGGGAGAATCGTACCATGAACCCGGACACACTTGGCATCATCTACGCCAATACGGCGATCGGCGTCGCCATCATCCTGGCGGCGGCGGGCTTGGGCTCGGCGCTCGGCTGGG
Source organism: uncultured Rhodospirillaceae bacterium (assembly GCA_903899885.1). GTDB lineage: Bacteria > Pseudomonadota > Alphaproteobacteria > Rhodospirillales > Magnetospirillaceae > CAIULK01. The sequence goes on along the minus strand of CAIULK010000206.1, from coordinate 4,787 downwards.
GCCTGATTTGCTCGAAATATCTGGACGGCATCGCGCGTCAGCCGGAACTGCGGCCGCAATTGATGGGCCAGATGCTGTTCACCGGCGGCCTGATGGAAGCCTTTCCGATGATCGTGCTGGGCATGGCGATGTGGTTCGTTTTCGCCAATCCGTTCGTCGATGCGGCCCGCGCGTTGGTCCCATGAACCTCACGGTCACCCTGTTCGGCCAGATGATCACCTTCGCGGTGCTTGTCTGGTTCGTCCGCCGCGTGCTGTGGGAGCCCTTGACCGCCTTGATGGCCGATCGTTCGCGGCGGATCGAGGATGGGCTGACGGCGGCTGAACGCGGCCGTCATCAAGAGGAGCTGGCCCGCGCCCAGGCAACCAAACTGATCCGCGAGGCCAAGAGCAAGGCCGCCGAGATCCTGGCCCAGGCCGAGGAACGCCGCGCCGAGATCGCCGAGGAGGCCCGGCGCGAGGCCGTGCAGGAACGCGCCCGCGTGCTGGCCGCCGCCACCGCCGAGATCGACCACAAAACCGCCCAAGCGCGCGAGCGGTTGCGCGCCGAACTGGGCGGGCTGGTGATCGAGGGAGCCCGGCGCGTGCTGGGGGCCGAGATCGACGGCGCCCGCCACGGCGCGTTGATCGACACGATGACCGGAGCCTTGTGATGGCGGCCGTTCACGCCCGCCCCTATGCCCGCGCCGCATTCGCCGTCGCCCGCGACGTGGATGGCGTGGCGGCGTGGGCGGCGATGCTGGCCGAGATGACCCGGCTGGTCACCCTGCCCGAGATGGCGCGGGTCATCCGCACCCCGGCGGCGGATCGCCAAGCCCTGCTGTCGGTGCTGTTCGAACTGGGCGAGGGATGGAGCGGGGAGGGGCGCAATCTGCTGCGCCTGCTGGCCGCCGAACGCAAATTGGCGCTGCTGCCCAAAATCGAAACCCTGTTCGAAGCGCTGCGGGCCGAGGCGGAACACCGTTTGGCCGTGCGGGTGACCGGCGCCGCGCCGCTGTCCGACGAACAACGCACCCGGATTTCGGAAAAATTGGCGGCCACGTTCGAGGCCAACATCGAACTGGCCGTAACGGTTGATCCCGCCTTGTTGGGCGGATTGGTGATCCGGGTGGGCGACTTGGTCGCCGATGGGTCGCTGTCCGGCCGGCTGAACGAATTGGCTCACCGCCTCATATAAAAAGGGAAACGTCATGGAGTTGAAGGCAACCGAGGTCAGCGGCCTGATCCGCCAACGGATTCTGGACTGGGAAGCGGTCGATGGCTTTAAGTCCACCGGCACCGTGGTGACGGTCGGCGACGGCATCGTTTATGCCCACGGGCTGTCCGAGGTGATGTCCGGCGAAATGGTCACCTTCCCCGATGGCACGCTGGGCATCGCCCTGAATCTCGAACGCGACGGGGTGGGCATCGCGGTTCTGGGCAGCGGCAAAACCATGTCGGAAGGCGACGAGGTGCGCTGCACCGGCCGCATCCTCGAAGTCCCGGTCGGCGAAGGCCTGCTGGGCCGGGTGGTCGATGCCCTGGGCAATCCGATTGACGGACGGGGTGCGCTTCCCAAGGGGCCAAGCCTGCCGGTCGAGCAGGCCGCTCCTGGCGTTATCGAACGCCAGTCGGTGTCGCAACCCCTATCGACCGGGCTGAAGGCGATCGACAGCATGGTGCCGGTGGGGCGTGGCCAGCGCGAATTGATCATCGGCGACCGGCAGACCGGCAAAACCGCCATCGCGATCGATGCCATCATCAACCAAAAGAACACCGGCGTGCGCTGCGTTTACGTGGCGATCGGGCAAAAGGTGTCGTTCGTCGCGCAAGTGGTCCGCAAGCTGGAGGAACACGGCGCGATGGCCCACACCACGGTGGTCGCCGCCACCGCCGCCGATCCGGTGGCGATGCAGTTCGTCGCCCCTTATGCCGGCTGCGCGATGGGCGAGTATTACCGCGACAAGGGCGAGGACGCGCTGATCATCTATGACGATCTGTCCAAACACGCCTGGGCCTATCGCCAGATCTCGCTGTTGCTGCAACGTCCGCCGGGGCGCGAGGCCTATCCCGGCGACGTTTTCTATCTGCATTCGCGGCTTTTGGAACGCGCCGCGCGCGTCAACACCGACTATGTGACGGCGGCGACCAAGGGGGCGGTCACCGGGCGCACCGGTTCGCTGACCGCGCTGCCGATCATCGAAACCCTGGCGGGCGACGTCTCGGCCTTCGTGCCGACCAACGTGATTTCGATCACCGACGGCCAGATCTTCCTGCAAACCGATCTGTTCAACGCCAACATCCGCCCGGCGGTCAATGCCGGGCTGTCGGTGTCGCGGGTGGGGGGGGCTGCCCAGCCGCCGATCATCAAGAAGCTGTCGGGCGGCATCCGTTTGGCCTTGGCGCAGTACCACGAACTGGCGGCCTTTTCGCAACTGGCCTCGGATCTCGACGCCGCCACCTTGCGCCAGTTGGAGCGTGGCAAGCGCATCACCGAGCTGATGAAACAGCGGCCCTATGCGCCGCTGGGCATCGCGCGCCTGGCGATTTCGCTGTTCGCCATCGACCGGGGCTTCATCGACGATGTTCCGCTTAATCAGGTTCTGGCCTTCGAGGCCGCCTTGCACCGCTATATGGACGATATGCACGGTGATCTGATGGCCGGGGTCGAAGCCGAGGGCAAGCTGACGCCCGAAATCGAGGCGGCCTTCACGACCGCGATCACCGGTTTCAAAAACACCCGGACCTGGTGAGGGGGCGATGTCGCTTCACGAAATCCGGGGCAAGATCGACAGCGTCGACAACATCCGCCAAATCACCCGGGCGATGGAGATGGTCGCCGCCAGCAAGATGCGCCGCGCCGAGCAACGGATGGCGGCGTCGCGCCCCTATGCCAAGCAGATGGCGGCGATCGTGGGCCGTTTGGCGCGCGGCAAGCCGGAATACCGCCATCCCTGGATGCGTGAACGGCCGGTCCGCCGGGTGGGGATGATCGTGGTATCCAGCGACCGGGGCCTGTGCGGCGGGCTGAACGCCGCCCTGTTCCGCGCGGCGCTGACCCGCTTGCAGGAGTTCGAGGCCGCCAATGTCGCGGTCGATCTGTGCACGATCGGCGCCAAGGCGCAGGCGTTTTTCGCCCGATTGGGATGCAATCTGTTGGCCCACGCGGTCTGTCCTGACGATGAACCCAAAATTGAAACCCTGATCGGCGCGGTCCGGGTGATGCTGGATGACTTCGCCGCCGGGACCATCGACCGTTTGGATTTGTCGTTCAACAAATTCGTCAATGTCGCCGTGCAACAGCCGGTGATCACGCAGCTTCTGCCGCTGGTTCCCGAGGTCACCGACCAACCCGTCGCCCATTGGGATTACCTGTACGAACCCGAGGCAAGGCCGGTGGTGACCCGGGTGCTGGAACGCTTCGTCGAATCGCAACTGTATCAGGCGGTGGTCGAAAACGTCGCCTGCGAGCAGGCCGCCCGGATGGTGGCGATGCAGGCCGCGTCGTCGAACGCGGGCGACATCATCGACGAGCTGCGGCTCGACTACAACAAAAGCCGTCAGGCGCGGATTACCCGCGAACTGGCCGAAATCGTCGGCGGGTCGAAAGCCTCGCGTCGGCGCTGAAGGGAGTTGAAGGCCATGAATACCGGAAATGTGGTGCAAATCGTCGGCGCTGTGGTCGATGTCGAATTCAATCCGGCCTATCTGCCGAAGATTCACGATGCGCTGCATATCGGCGCGCGGGATCTGACGCTGGAGGTGCAGCAACAATTGGGCGACGGGGTGGTGCGCACCATCGCCTTGGGCTCGACCGACGGCTTGAAGCGCGGGGTTTCGGCCGCGCAAACCGGCGGGCCGGTGCGGGTTCCGGTCGGCTTTCCCACCTTGGGGCGGATCATGGATGTGCTGGGCCGCCCGGTCGATGGCGGCGGGCCGGTGGTCACCGATCACCGGCGCCCGATTCACCGTGCCGCCCCCGGTTTCGCCGAGCAGGCCGACAGCTTGGAACTGCTGGAAACCGGGATCAAGGTGATCGATCTGGTCTGCCCCTTCGCCAAGGGCGGCAAGGTCGGGCTGTTCGGCGGCGCCGGGGTCGGCAAGACGGTGACCTTGATGGAATTGATCCGCAACGTCGCCACCGAGCATTCCGGCTATTCGGTGTTCACCGGGGTGGGCGAGCGCACCCGGGAAGGCAACGATTTTTATCACGAGATGAAGGACGCCGGGGTTCTGGACAAGGTCGCCCTGGTTTACGGCCAGATGAACGAGCCGCCGGGCAACCGCTTGCGCGTCGCGATGACCGGGCTGACTATGGCGGAATATTTTCGTGACGACGGGCGCGACGTGCTGTTGTTCATCGACAACATCTATCGCTACACCCTGGCCGGGGTCGAGGTGTCGGCGCTGTTGGGCCGCATGCCCTCGGCGGTGGGTTATCAGCCGACCTTGGCGTCGGAAATGGGCGAGTTGCAGGAACGCATCGCCTCGACCCGCGACGGCTCGATTACCTCGATCCAGGCGGTTTACGTACCCGCCGACGATCTGACCGATCCCTCGCCCGCCACCACCTTCGTGCATCTGGACGCCACCTTGGTGCTGTCGCGCAAGATCGCCGAGTTGGGGCTGTATCCGGCGGTCGATCCCCTGGCCTCGACCAGCCGCCAGCTTGATCCCTCGGTGGTTGGCATCGAGCATTACGAGGTCGCGCGCGCCGTGCAGGGCACGCTGCAACGGCACAAGGAACTGAAGGACATCATCGCCATCCTGGGGATGGACGAACTGTCGCCCGAGGACAAGAAAACCGTG